>JAKAVR010000001.1 GCA_021817225.1 Thermoplasmata archaeon | reverse complement strand
TGGACAGCCTCTTCCCCTCCTCGTTGAGGAGGGGTCTTACGTGCAATGTCATGCATGGCTGTATGTACAATCAAGGATTCGAAGGTTTCGGTGAAGGCAGAAGTCGGTTATCGAATCACGGCACTAGTGTCGACGAATATCACTTTTGCCACCGTAGATGACTCTGTCATGATCCATCGATGTCTTTTCCTTCCTGCCTGTACTTCGTGTCATCGGAAATGCCTTGAAAAGAGGATCCTTGACATCGACGATGTCGGGAAGCAGATGCGACTTCAGAGCCTCTCTTATGACCTCCTGTAGAGTCTTGTGCTCGTCGGTGGCCCTCTTCCTCAAGAGGTGATACTCTGCTTCTGGAATCTTTGCCTGAACAAGTTTCATAATTAATGAAACATTATTCATATATTTCAATGTGCGGAACAACCTGGAAGATCGTTGGCTACAATCTCAAGCCGCTAAGCTGTTTCAGCCAGAATGAGTGCGTCTGAGTGATTTGGTGAATTGGGCATTCGCACCAAGAGAGCCAAATCCGCCACATCCTCCGTGTCTATACGCACGCCAGCTCGTCACTTCGATTCACACTTCGAGTCGAAGGACGCAATTCGACCTGATTATGATGGCGCAGCAGCGTAAACTCACAATGTTCGCGGACAACGGGAGAGTTGTCCGGACGTTGCGATTCCCTTCGGAACTGCGCGGAATCTGCCGCGCGGCTGATGGGGCACCCGACCGCTTCAAACGACTGCCGGGAATGGCGAAGATGGCGTTGAACCGCATAAACGGCAAAAAGGAGACCAGTGAAAATATGGAGTTGCCCCCTACGGAAATCGTCAAATGTTTGCAGCAGGATGCATGAATGCCCAAGCCATGCGTCGATTTTCGAAACGGGGCATCGTTCAGATGAGAGAACGGCGGGGCGGGCAGAAATGGAATTACACGAGGCACTCCCCTGTGCATCAGGTGAACTGTCCGCTTCCTGCAGGAAGAATCGGAGTCCCGTCTTTTGGTTTAAAAATATTGCACCTTACTAGTTGCGCTAACCGTATTACTAGACCTTCCACGTTTAACAGCGAACGGGAAGGTGACAACTTGGATGCCGCTTCAATAAAACTGAAAAAAGGGTCGGACGTCACAATGGATAAAGTGCAGCTGAAAGAACTGATCTCGAAGAGAGATACGCTGTGGTTCGTAAGAATATTCTCGTTTGCATTGGGCGTCGTGTGGTTAACAGATGCCGTGGCGAAATTCGCATTTGTAACCCCAAGCATGATCCCGCAGATGTTCACAGATGCGGGGACTGGACAGCCCGCATGGTTGCAGGGCTGGTTCTCATTCATTGTGCAGCAGGGAACCGCATACCCTTCCGTCATCCTGTACGGCACGGCCGTGCTGGAAACATTCATTGCGGCTTCCTTCCTCCTGGGATTTGCGAGAAAAGCAGGTTACATAGTCAGCATTCTTGTCGGACTGGGAATTTGGGTGACCGCAGAAGGATTCGGCGGGCCTTACGGGGCTGGATCCCTTGATACAGGAACAGGCAACCTTTATGCACTCTGTGCACTCGTGCTCATTGCTCTCAACGCAACGTACGGAAATGACATTTATACACTGGACAATGTAATAGCCAGACGGTTCCCCGGTTGGAGGAGGATTTCTGAGGTGGCCCCTGGACCATCGAAAGGAGCTTCTGACGGAAGCTCAAGAGGTGCAATGAAACTCAGCAGACTTGCAGCCCTCCTCTATGGAGTGGTGCTAGTTGCAAGCGGGTCAATTGCGCTTTTCTTCAACC
The DNA here is from genome assembly GCA_021817225.1 of Thermoplasmata archaeon. Lineage (GTDB taxonomy): Archaea > Thermoplasmatota > Thermoplasmata > Sysuiplasmatales > Sysuiplasmataceae > JAJZXY01. The sequence goes on along the minus strand of JAKAVR010000001.1, from coordinate 145,706 downwards.
TCTCAGCACCCGATTCAATTGGCCTCACGACAGATACCCTTCTCGCCATGGGTTTCGCTGAGATTCTCATCGGTGCCTTCATCTTGACTGGAACGGCAAGAAAGATCGTTTACATGTCAGGAGCTCTTCTGACGATGCTCGTATGGATTGTAATTCAGGCCCTTGGCGGCCCAGCTGGTACCGGTTACACAGATCCGGGCAGCGGCATAGTGGCTGCTCTGGGAATTCTGCTTCTCCTGAGCCTGAACAAGGCACACGGGACAGACCCATATACAGTCGATGCCGTGCTTGAGCGGCGCTTCCGGTGGTGGAGTAAAGTCGCTGAGATGTCAGATGTGCGAAGCAACTTCAGTGCCCTAGACCAGGATGTGATTGCCGAAGCGGTCAAGGTCAGCTGATCACTGTCTAACGTCGCGGAAAAAACACAAATCGGAAGCGAATGACAATGAGTCATCACGCTTCCTCGACCCTTTTCAGAGCACAAAGCGCAGCAGGAATAATCCATTCGCCCTGAGCTCTGGCCGCTAAACTGTTAGCACTCTTGTCCCCGGCGTTTCGGATTGCAGCATAACGCACGCTGGCTTTTCTTGACCGATGACACAGGGAATCTATTTTGGCCGTTTCATGACGGTACGAAGATGAAGCTGAAATTCATTGGACCGCCGGTATTCACAGTTCTGAAAAGATGGAGGCTGGAAGGGGTGGTGCTGACTGTTCCTGGCGAAACCAAGAAATGCGCTTCGAAATAAGTCGGGCCCGATTGTTTGCTCCGGCAACGCTCTATTTCGCTTTTCTGCAAGAATGGTCAAACTCTGTTTACTGAGAGGAAGAGTCCGGATGGCCAGCTTAAATGGCCGCACCGCTCCTGAGGCATATCATAAACTGCCAAACACCTGTCTGGAGCGGCCGTGTTCATCGTTTATGCCATTTTTCATGCACTGAACCATCGGCATATGATGCCACGGACAAAAAAGTAAAAAGTTTGATAAGAAATTGTTTGCCGGCCGGAAGGATCAGCTGTCTGTTCCTGTGTTGCTGTTCTGGTTAGAGTTGCCCGAGTCGGTGCTGTTCTGATCGCTGCCGGAGTTGTTGCTGCTCTGTGAGTCAATGCCGCCGCTGTCGTCTGTGGTTGAGCCGCTAAGATTGGCCTGGTTTCCAACCATTTCGACAGAAAGGACAGAATTCGCAGACTGACTCACTTCGACATCATAGGCGTGACCATTGGGTGCAAGTACTGTGACGTCTACAACCGCGCTTCCATTTTCAGTGTCGTGTTCAACCTTCAGCACCTTGGCCGTACCGTTTCCAGGATAGTGCTGATTCACGTAGGAAACTGCCGCCTGCTCTGCAGCCGTCAGATTAGTTGGCGCGGCGTTGAACAGGGCTGAATGTCCGCTTGCCGCTGATACCACTCCGACTGCTGCCGTTCCTGCAGAACCTACGACTATGGCCATTATAACCATCGCAAGGCGTGATAACATTTTCGTTTCACCTCCGGTGCATTGAGCTGGCAGGATAGCCTAAGCATTCTGGAACACGCGTGTTCCACAAAGTTAATAAACGCACCACATGCTGATTTTAAGATCTGGAAATGAGGCTGGCATGAAGCGGTACGTGAAGTTCATTGTAATCGGAGCATCGTTATTCATTCTACTGTCCGCCTCAGTGGTACGGGCTGGTGGCGGGGAAGATACAATCACACTATCCAGTGCGCCTGCTGTAGTGGTCAGCCTGTCAAACAACACAACCTTCAACGTCACTTATTCGGAGGTCTTCGTCGAAACATCCCTGGGTGTTGTAGGTGCCAGTCTTGCCGGCCAGGCATGGAACATAAGCAACTCATCTGCGGGTTACATCTACCGGTCCGGCTTTGAATTGAAACCGGTGGCTGGATCGGATTCTGCCGATATATTCGGCAACATAATGAATCTGAGCAAGGGGTCCTTCCTGGGCAATGACTCCACTCCTTCGCTCCATGCGACAGCCATGGTAAAGATAAGCCACTATAACGGACCCGTATCAGTATTGGCCGTCAGGAATGCTACGGGCCTGCTGAACGGCTCAATATCAAATGTAGACTTGTCCACGCTCAAACTGTCCTTCAGCATCTCCTTTAATCTGTCGGCATACACGGTGGGCAGCGGCAGCGTCAATGTTGTCCTGACCCAGTCCATCCGCGGCGGTGATAAGACCAGCCCATTTGAGGCGGAGGGAGTTGATGCGTATGAGAATTCGTCAGATCTTGGGAGTGGCGTTGCGCTCCTGAACAGCAGCGTAGCAGATCTCAAGGCTGTCTACTGGTGGAACAATAATTACACATACAATGGCAACAACGGCTCCGACTACTCAGTGCTCATGCCCGGAGATAATTCGACCCAGGTCGCCTTCGTTTTCAAGACAACTGCAATCCAGGGCCAATACACCCTGAGCCAGGACCCTTATCTGTCTGTTAACGGCGCCAACATGGCAGGGATCAACATACAGGCATACACACAGCATGCAATCAGCTTCCTCCTGCAGCACATTGAGTTCTTCGGCGCGGGAATTGCAGGCGGTTCGGTTGCATTGGTGGCTCTCTACGGAGTCTACAGGAAAAACAAGATCGAGCTTTAGCCGCGTCCCAAAAGGGTTTTCATGCTCCGGAGCACATCATGGCAAAACGCGTTTCAATAAACTCGATTGTTTATGCTTCATCCAGCATCTTGAATATTGAATATGCTATAGAATCAATGAAACTTCGTCTGTATCTTTTCAGGAATCTCACGAGTTCTTCCTTGTTTTCAAGCGTTACCTGCACCTTTACACCGTCGACTTTGTAGGAAAGAATTCCGTCTTCCTTCATTTTATCCAGACTCTGCAACGTCCTGTTTTCCACGACCGTCAGCTCATGCTCGCCTGCAAGGGCGGTCTTCAATATTATCTCCTTGGACACCTGATTTCTCATGTGAAGAGCTATCCTGCGTTCCAGCACGGTGTCTTCGGATGTCACAAAGAACCTGACCATGCGTGCGTCTTTCAGTGAGTATATTTCTCCTTTCCTTTCCATCTGGTAAAGATGGTAATCGAGCTTTCCAACAGCTGAACCCGTCCTCCGCTGGAGTTCCCTGAAATGAAGCCCCGGATTGTCTGTTATGACTTTCAGCAGTCTTTCCCTGAAGGATTCGTTTTCGTTCAACTAATGCATTCCTTTCAGTATCATTGAATAAATCACTATCAATATGGCAAATGCAAGAATTATGGCCGGGTATGCCGCCGGCATGCTGACAAACCCAAGCAGGATTAGAGAGGTGAATGCGAGATAAACAAGGACAAAGATCGTAATGAGTGCCATTCCGCTGAGCATTCTTACTTTCCTTATCCTGAGTGTCCGCAGAGTACCCACCAGCACTACGAGATCGAGCACTATGGATATTCCCAGCATCAGAAGGAAGGCATCGAGCACGTAAGAGGCATCCAGGGTCATGAATAAACGTACCTGTGCCGGTAGATTAAACCATTGCAATTGTACAGCTCCACCATAGCCAGCATGCTGATTTCCTGTGCCATCAGCCTGGTTCCATGCAGTTCGAGAGTCGGAGCTGCCGACTCAGGAGCTTCTCAAGCTCCTCGAATAAGTTCGGTTCCCTCAGCTTGCATGCTGCAGGCAATGATGCGATTTACCGGTGGTGAGCGAACCGGATCGGAGAAAGAACCCGATGTGAACAATCTCTTTCATTCGATTCATCCCGCAGACGCGATTGCACTTCAGTTGTCAGGGAAGACAATGAAAACTGAATCCCGGGCCCGCGGAATGGTTGAAGCGCTGTTTTCCAGGTAAAATGGAAAGTAAAAGATTTGAACCCGGTAGGCAGGTAGCCGAATCTACTTGGGGAAGGGCAACTTCGCAGCGAGATATGCCTGTAACCCGTATGCACCCTGAACAACGGTGCCCTGTGAAGCGGGTAATCCCCACCAGTCACTTACAAGCACCCATCCTGTCGATGTGTTGTAGTACGTGAGCAGGTATGGAACGATCAGAGTGAAGAGCTGGCTATTCACGCTCGCACTCTGGTTCACTGTCCCGTTGGAAACGATGTACCACAGTTTCGCCTGCGCAGTTGCTGTCTTGCCTGTCACTGCAACCGACAGGGCCCCAACCCAGTAGTATACGACGGACTCATGGAAGAACTTGGTCCATGTGTTGTTGATAGTTGTGGATGTGCTGTAAGTGCCATTCATTCCCGCATTGTATGCCGTGTCGAACGGAGTGTTCTCCATGTACCAGTAGAGAGTCGCGTTGGGCGCATACTGCGACATCGTCGCCTTGAGATTCTCCATTCCGATTGCGTTCCAGTGCTCGTATGCAAGGGATGTGACTATCTGCTCCTGTTCAGTCGTGGTCAGTGCAGTCTTTGCCGGTGAAGCCGCCGGCTTCATGGCATATAGTCCCCAGCCAATTCCTGCTATTACGATTAGGACAACTATGGCACCGATCCCTGCTGCAACAGGGATTCCCTTACGGGGTTCTTTGGGAGAAGTTGTGCTAGCCATAGCTTCCGATGATGTGTAATACTATAATACCATTCACCCGGGCAGGATTGTTCGTAAAGGATCATGGGAGAGACTGCAAGCCGGCTTCCGGTTTCCTTTCAGGCAGTGAAGGCATGCTTCAAAGAGAGGAACAATGGGGAAAGCCTGGCATAGAGTGGCTGGGATGAATATTCTTGCTGTTCCGCCGGCGAGTCGAAATACTGAATTTGCTTTTCCGGCGAGGTGCGGGTTATTTTCCTGTGTCATCTAACATTCTTATGTACTACCATTCTGAGCATTGCCGGGAGTCACAGGCGCGGACACGCTGATACAAGCCGGGGGTTACTTTGCCAGGGACCGCATCCTCACCTGGATTCGGGCAGAGCGCAAGTCCACGGATCGCATTCCTGATTGAAATCCCAGCGGACTGACGGCCTGCTCCCCATATATCGGCACACCCCCTGGGACTCCGTGAGAATGTCAGCGATGGTCGCATGATGATTTTGCGGTAAGTCGGGTATGTTGTTTTTTGCCGCCGGCTTGTTAACATGCACACGAGAACCTGTTCTGTGCCATCCCTCAACGCCCGCTCAGGTGGCCAGATGTGACTCCCTGGCGAAGTATGCCTTTGCGTTAATTGCCTCCGACCGCCGAATCGGGTTACCGGCGGCCAGGCTCTCCCTGAAGGCTTCGTGTTCGGTTTCTGCCCTCAGGGCATGTCATGCCTTCTCTTTCTTTCCAATCTGTGAAAATGGCAGCCCGCTGACCGAAGAACAGTCGTGATCGTTTGCATTGTATCCTGCCTCGCAGAATTCGTCCCTGTGTTTTATCAGCAGCCATGATTCCTTGCCCCGAATCCCGGCTGTTCGGACGAGTGCAAACGAGCCCTTGAGCTTCTTCCCGTAAAGGCGGAATTTCAAATTGCCTTCCTCAAGGCTTTGCCTTGCAACCTTGTCGAACTCAGCCGTGTCAGCTACCTCCTTCCTCACACCCTTCCTTATCTCAATCTCGGGAACGTAAGTTCCATTATCCCATATCATGACCGGCCCTGCGCCTGGGGACCCCTCGGGTATGGCCCCTTCGAATTTCCTGTATTCAAGGTCGTGGTCACCCGTGGGCATTGCAAGGCGTTTCACACTGCCGTCCAGGGTCGGCCCCTTGGGTATGGACCATGAAGGCATCACGCCGCCTATTTCAAGCCTGAAATCATAATGCAGCGATGTTGCCTTGTGCTTATGGACAACAAATACGAGCCTGCCTTCTTCCATCTGAATCCGTCGGCCATGCGACGCAGGGCGGAGATGCCCTCATGCATCTAAATCACTTGCTGTCCGTGTGCCGAAAAAGCTAGCTGTGCTCAATCACGTGAAAGACAATGCAGTAAATGAGCGAACAAACTTGGGCGGGAGCGGTGGGCCTGAATTCGATTCGGGCAGAATTGCATTCAGACGGCTGCAAGACTCTGATATGAGCCTGATGCTCGAGTGGCTGAATGATCCTTACCTTGAACAGGTCTATCTCGGTGGCAGGAAGACAACCATGAAGGAAGTAACAGGCAAATACATGCCCCGTGTAGAGGGAAAGGATCCCGTTTCACCATACCTCATCCTGTACGACGGAAAGCATGTGGGCTACATTCAGTCATGCATGTGGAGTGATTACCCCGATTTCTCCATATGCCTGAAGAAGGAGGAAAGAAATGCTTCAGGCCTTGACGTCTTCATCGGTGAGAACAGCTTCAGGGGAAAGGGTTTCGGCCCGCTGATGCTGAAGCGCTTCCTGAAGGAAGTGGTATTCACCCGATACAACACCGACAATTGTCTTGTCACTCCATTGATGGACAACAGGATAGCAATCCGTGCCTACGAGAAAGCCGGTTTCAGGAAGGTTCAGGCTGCTCGACCACCCGGATGAGCAGTCAGCTCTCTGCCTGATGGCCATCAGTCGGGAGACAGCGGCAGCGGGCGGGATCACTTCGCAGCAGTGAGCTCGTCAACAATCGCCTTTACCCCTGCCTCCACCGTCGTTCTTGCCTTGAAGCCCATTGCCTTCTGCGTTTTTGATGTGTCGGCAAGCGTCCTGATTATGTAATTCTTTATCGGGTTGTCTACATACTTTGCAGAAAGATCCTTACCTGTCACGCGCTGGATTATCTTCATCAGTTCGTTGAGTGATGTTTCCTTCCCTGTTCCGACATTGTAGACGCCGGAATGGACTTTGTCCTGGGCTGACAAGAAGTTGGCCTCGGCAATGTCGTCGGCGAAGATAAGGTCACGAGTCTGCCTTCCATCTCCATATATCACAGGCTTGCGGCCCTTGCCGTCAAGCTCGAGGAAATCCCAGATGAACTGAGAAAGCATGTTGGCTATGTTTCCCTTCCTCCTTTCTCCAAGCCCGTAGACGCTGAAGTACCTCAGGAAGACAATGGGCAATCCTGTAATGTCCGAAAAGCTAAGACCGACCGATTCCATCGCCAGTTTTGAGGCGGCATACATGTTTGGGGGGACGAGCAGCTGGTCCTCCCTGGAGGGGACAGTCGTGTTTCCGTATATGCTTGAAGTGGATGCGGCAACCACCTTCTTCACACCCATCTCGTGTGCGATCTGGAATATTGTCATGCTGCCGCTGACATTGACGCTGACGCCTTCACTCGGGTCGGGATAGAACATTGGGGAGGATGATGCAGCAGCCTGGTGGAACACGATGTCACACCCCTTCATTGCCCTGCGCACTGATTCCCGGTCGGTAATGCTGCACTGGAATGGCTTCACCCCTTCACTGGGTATGAGTCTTATATCCATGCCATTGACTTCCCATCCCTTCTTGAGGAGCATGTTGCATATTCTGGATCCAATCAGCCCTGAACTTCCAGTAACTAGTGCTTTCAAAATGAGTCACCTTCCTGTTTATTCGAATGATTCCCCTGTTATCCTTTCGTACATATCTATATACAGTTCGCTTGTCCTGCGCACCATGTCCCCGGGGAGGGATGGTATCTCAGGCTCCGGCCTGCTGCCAGTCCTGGCCTGTTCGAGAGTGTCAAAGTAACCTGTCTTCCTGTAATGCTGCCTGACGAATTCCTTGCTCAGTTCCACAATATTGCCGTTTGCGAATGCTTCGGCATCCCACCACCTGTCTTCGTCCGAAGTGCCGAAGGTGTCTACCAGCAGCAGCATGCGGTCCTTGTCGAAGGCAAATTCCTTTTTGCCGTCAACATGGATAAGTTCGCGTTGGGAGACTTCGGATGCTATCCGCCTGTCCATCTTGAGTATTGTTCGCCTGATATGCTCCATCTCATCCTCTGTCAGGCCCGAAATCCGAAGAGCCTCTTTCATCGACAGATGCCTGTCCGTCTTCTCCAGTTTTGTAGTCACTTCAAAAAATGGCTCATCGAGTTTCTCACCGTAGGTGACCGTATGTCCGGGTGAAAAGCCAATGTTCTCCGGCTTCATCTCGCCTGTCTTGATTCTGTCCAGTAGGCTACCGGCAACATAGTGCCTGACGACGAATTCAAGCGGCAGAAGATAGTTTCTTGAGTCGTGGCCGAGCCTGGAGTAGTCCGAAATGACATCGACTCTCTGGACCCTCATTCGGTTGGATGAAACGAGTTCCTTGAAGTGTGTCCTTATCCCCATCTCCTTGGCTATCTGAAACCAGAAGGCACTCTCCCTGCAGAGTGTTTCCCCCTTGTGTGGTATCTGGTTCGGTATTATCTTGTCGAACACGGATATGTTGTCGGTGAACACAAATTCGAGTGTTTCCCTGTCGACCTCGTAGACCTCCTTCACCTTCCCTTTTAAAAGCAATTTCATGCAATCACCGACAAGTCAAGGATACGCTGTTCCTGCTTCCATGAGAATAGAGGTTCATAACCGTTGCTGTCTCTTTTGGTCCAGTGGATCGTTCACTGGATGGTACATGGCTTACGCTCTCTGCGGTGCGATGAGTCACGAGGAAGCTGATTCAGATTGCGTCAATTGCCTTGAGTCTTGACTTCAGATCTTTCACTTCGGCAGCTGACATGATTCGCAGTGGTTTTTTGACAAATCCGCCGTCGACCCCTCTCATCTTCATGGCTTCCTTCAGTGCCTGAATTGGAGGAGCACGGAGTTCGATCTTGATCCTGGTTATCTTTTCCTGCAGCTTGAGCGCCTTGTCAATCTCGCCCTTTGTGAACAGTGAATAGAGCTTTACATAGTTCTCGGGAAAAGCATTGGCGTAACCCGTCACGCTGCCGTCTATTCCAGAAATGTAGCCTGCAAGCGCATATTCGTCCGATCCGCTGAAGACTGCAGTTCCCTTAGGCTTGTAGTAAAGTATCTCAAGAAGGTGCTTGAAATCACCGCTGCTGTCCTTGATCCCTTTGATTGCTGGAACCTCTGTCATGATTCTTGCAATTGTCTTTGGGCTAAGCGAGAGTCCCGTGAATGGCGGGATATGGTAGATAAACAGCGGCAGGTCGGTAAAGGTGCCTATTTCCCTGTAGAAATCAAGGACCGCGTCGTCATCGGGCTTGTAATAGTATGGCGTGAGTGAGGCGATCCCGTCCATGCCTATGTCCTCGGCATGCTTTGCAAGCACCTTTATGTTCTCGATCGCCTCATCGCCCACCTGAGTCATCACGACTACCTTGCCATTGGACCTGTCGACACATATTTCGGCAACACGCTTTCGCTGCTCAAGGGTCATAGATACACCCTCGCCGGTCGTTCCGCAGGCGTAAATGCCGTTAACGCCGGATCTGACCTGGAAATCCACCAGGGCGCCCATCGAGTTTTCATCAACCTCACCTTTCTTGGTGAAAGGAGTCGCAATCGCCGTAAATATGCCGGCAAACTTCTTTGTCATGGTAACCATCCATTGTCAATCGTTGCACATATAATTGGTTTTGGAGGATCCTCCGGCCTCCGGTCATGGAATCACCGGGGTGCCTGCAAGGGGCCCGGGTGTGCTCTAAACAGGTTATGATAGATATATGTGAATCTTATTCAACCGAAAAGCAGATTGTCTGGGCGTATGAGAGAATAACTGCAGGAACAAAGTGAGAGGCAAACGGGAAATGAAAATCAAGGTGCTCGTATTCGCGTCATTCAGGGAAATTGCAGGTGGCGATTCCATCGAGGTAGAGATGGAAGGCAGCGGGCCCTGGTCCATAGCTGACCTCAGGAAGAAGATAGCCGAACAGTTTTCAGCACTCTCCGGACGAATGGGCAGCACCATGTTCGCGGTGAATGAGACAATCGCAAGGGACATTTACATTTTCAAGGCAGGCGACAGGGTGGCCGCGCTGCCGCCGGTGAGTGGTGGATAATGCACATAGAAGTTACAGAAAAGAAGATAGATGTGGAACAGGCGATGGCACGACTGAGCAAAGTTGATTCTGGAGCTGTGGTAGTGTTCTCCGGCGCCGTGAGACCGTGGGAAGGGAAGGACAGGATAGAAAAGCTGCACTACGAGCACTATCCGGAGATGGCAACAAAGAGAATGGCGGAGATTGTCTCAGAATCTGTTGAAAAATGGAAGCTGACAGATGCCACGGTGCTGCACAGGGTGGGAGACGTGCCAGCAGGCGAGCTGAGCGTTGTTGTCGCTGTATCCTCCGAGCGGAGGAAGAATGCGTTTGGAGGATGTGCCGATATAATCGAGAGGATTAAGCAGGAAGTACCTATCTGGAAGAAGGATATCGGGGAGAGGACACAGTGGCAGTCAGAAAGAAACTGATGCCTGAGATCTCAATGGTGGACATAACACCAAAGAAATCAGTGCACAGGATTGCAGTCGCGGAGGGCAGCATCAGCCTGAGCGGAAAAAGCATCAGGGCCATAAGGGACGGGAGCGCGAAGGGGGATGTGCTGGCAGTCGCCGAGATTGCAGGCATAAATGCAGCGAAGAGGACCTCGGAACTCATACCCCTTTGCCACCAGATACCTTTGAATGTTGTTGATGTGAAACTCGGGATTAAGGGGGGCAGCGTGTCATGCACATGCAGGGTAGAGGCAGACTGGAAGACGGGTGTTGAAATGGAGGCACTGACGGCTGTGAGCGTTGCACTGCTTACAGTTTGGGACATGGTCAAGAAGACGGAGAAGGACGAAGGCGGACAATATCCGTCGACGCTTATCGGTGGCATATCGGTGGTCAGGAAGAAAAAGGCGGGATAGTTTGGCGGTCCATGAGCACAGGGAAACCTCCCCTCGGAAAATCACCTTCGGCATTGTCACCGTCAGTGACAGCAGGCATGCTAAAACTGATTCTTCCGGGGATGTGATTGAAGGACTTGTCAGGGGGGAGGGGCATGCGGTTGCGGCAAGAAGCATTGTCAGGGACGAGCCGTCACAGATACTCACTGCGCTGAAGGAGTCAATCGAGAAGGGTAGCGACGCAATCGTTTTCACCGGCGGGACAGGAATAACATCAAGGGATGTGACATACGAAACACTCCGGCCGCTGATGGACAAGGTGCTGGACGGTTTTGGAGAGGTTTTCAGATACCTCAGCTACAAGGAAATAGGGACTGCTGCTGTAATGTCAAGGGCTATTGCGGGTGTGATAAGCAGGAAAATTGTGTTCTGCCTTCCCGGTTCCCCTGAAGCAGCAAGACTGGCGACAGAAAGAATCATTCTGCCTGAAATCAGACACATTGTCAGAGAAGTGAACAGATGAGCAGCAGGTGGAACTACAGGACGCTCGAGGAAGCAGTCAGTGCATCGATCGCAAATTCAGTCCGTGTCAGAGGAGTTGAGCGGGTTGCTCTGGACAGCGCCTGGGGGAGGGTGATTTCTGCCACTGTGAAAGGCAAGGTGGATGTGCCTCCATGGAACAGATCGACCGTTGACGGTTTCGCACTGAGGAGCGGAGACACATCAGACGGAGAGAGCAGGTTAAGGGTTATAGGGGAAGCAAGGGCAGGAACGTTCTTCAAGGGAAGGGTCGGAAGGGGTAAGTGCGTCAGGATTGCCACGGGGGCGCCAATGCCCGAAGGCACAGATGCGTCAGTCATGTTCGAGCACACAGACGAAGCGGAAGGAATGATTTCATTCAGGCGCCGCATTCAGAGATGGGAGGAAGTCTCGAAAAAGGGCGTTGACATAAAGAAAGGTGCAGTCATAGCTGAAAGAGAGAGTGTCTTGACGACAGGTCTGTTAGGAGCGCTTGCCTCTCAGGGCATGACACATGTTGCTGTCACCAGAAAACCGGTTGTTGCAGTGATACCGGGGGGAGATGAGATAGCGCCCCTCGGGAAAAAGGCTGGCAGGGGACAGATATACGATGTCAATTCTCACACAATCTCTTCTGTGATAGAGAGAGCAGGTGGAAGCGCGATAATGCTTCCGCCGGCAGCGGATGACAGGGAATCCATAAGGTCGTCCCTGCGCAATGCGCTGAAGTATGATGCATGTGTGTTTGCCAGCGGCAGCTCCGTCGGGCAGAGGGATTTTGTTTCGGGCGTAATCAGGGAGGAAGGCAGACTTCTCTTCCACGGGGTACGGATAAGGCCGGGGAGACCGACAATGCTGGGCGTCGTGAAGCGAAAGCCTGTATTCGGGCTTGCCGGGCATCCGGTCTCATCCTTCCTCGGCGCCCACTATCTTGTTGGACCTTCGGTAAGAAAGATGGCAGGCATTCCAGAGATTCGCGCCCATCGAATTGTTGCTGCCCGGTATTGCGGCGCAGAGAGAGCGGATGAGCACATGGCCCACCTGCTGCCCGTCAGACTCGAGGGCGAGAAATGCTATCCCGTTTTCAAGGAATCGGGTGCGATCACGAGCATCTCTGAAGCGGATGGAATTGTGATGCAGCCAAGCGGCATTGCAGTACGCAACGGCGAAAAGGTCCTTGTCGAAATGCTGCAGTGACCTGCCGCCCGGTGCTTTCATACCTCTATCAGGCGGAGATCCTCGCCTATGGCGCACTGGACGGACCCGAGGTCCTTGAGCACCTTGTATTTTCCCCTCTTTGCACCAAGCGGGAAGCACAGCCTGTAATTGGGGCAGCTTTTCACGTGGCACTTCCTCTCGTCGGGTGTTATGATTGAACCCTCGAACGCCTGCCTGCGCCTTACTGCAATCCGACTCTGTATTTCCTCCACCCTGACAATGCGCACTCCCTGTTCGTGTATGACGCATTCGTCATGATGCTTTGGCCTTACCTCGACTACCCTGTAGTGCTGACCGGGTTCGAGATTAAGACACGCGATCTTGAGTTTGCACTCCCTGCACTCAGGTGCACCGCCGTTGAAGACAAACTGCGTACCTACCCTTGCTATATGCTCTCCTATCAGTGTGATGCCTGCCACAAAAACCAGCTCCTTTCGAAATCAGATAGAATGATCGTGACATGGAACTGGCTATTGCTTCTCGAATACATGAATGTGTCTTCGTAACTCAACCCGGGCACACATGGCCTGACTTCATCCCACGATCGAAATCGCGGGCATGCGCTCGCGGTTTATTTGTCAGCAATCCAACCTGAGAATGAGACGGTGTCCGGGAGCGCTGTCTCGAATTCTGCTGCGCTTCCGCGGGATGATGAATGCAGGCGCACTTGTCAGATGACCATTGTCCGCCTGGCAAGTCTCATCGCCGACTGCCTTGTGAATGGTTTTCTGTCGAGTATGGTATACCTGTCTTCCCGTATCGATCTTGCCCTGAGAAGCGCTTCCACTACCGTCTCGGGCGTTACTCCAAGGCCCTTGGCATCTGTAGGGCACCCGAGTTTCCTGAGCGCCTCCCTGATTCCCTTCCAGTCGCCACCCTGATAGGCTGTCATCATGATAGCCCCGACGCCACACTGCTCACCATGCATTGCGCCGCCCGACTGCATCGAGTCCAGTGCATGTGAGAACAGATGCTCAGAGCCACTGGCCGGCCTTGAGGAGCCGGCTACGCCCATCGCAAGTCCCGATGCAATTATGGGCCTGACGGCAAGCCAGGTCGATGTCTCGTGGTTCTTCCTTATCCGGCCCGCATCGCGCATAATGGAGTTGCCTGCATAGCTCGACAGGGCGTAGGCTGTGGTGCTCATGCTTTCCCTGCCTGCCTTTACAGCGATCTCCCAGTCCCTCAATGCACTTGCATTGCTGAGCACATCGGCGCAACCTGCGGCAAGCATCCTGTACGGAGCACGGGAAATTACCTGCGTGTCGGCGATGATCGCAATTGGCGGAGCTCCCTCAAGTGAGGAGCTGATGCCGTCAACCTTTATTGATGCCCTCGGGGAGGATATGCCGTCATGCGATGCGGATGTGGGAACGCTCACAAATTCGGAACCCACAATCCTGGCTGTCATCTTCGCCAGATCAATCTTGCTTCCTCCGCCAACCCCAAGAACCACATCGGGTGCGAATGCCCTGGCCTTCTCCACAAGCAAATCAAGGTTTGATTTGGTGGCCTGGCCGCTGAGTTCGATTCGCACCGTCTTCGATGATTTCTCCAGCAGTCTGGCGACTCTTCGGCCCGCTATTGCAGATGTTCTTCCGCCCGTGACGAGCAATGCCTTTCTGCCCAGCTTCAGTTCGACGACAACATCTCCCACCTTCCTGATCACACCATGGCCGGCAAGAACCATCCTGGGGAAGACCATTGCCTTTACTTTTGTGAATTGCTCCTCGATCATCCAAACCACTCTATGAGTGATAAGACTAAGAAACTTGCCAGTGCATCATATGGCTGAAAACAAAAAGCACTGTGAGCTTCCCTTCCTCCGGCGACCATCCCCGAATGTCTTTCAGCCTTCTCTCGACTTCTGCCCCGATGAGCCTTTTCTGCCGCATATGGGCGTTCACCCTGCCGGTTCATCCATGCCAATCCCGATGTGCGCGGGAGTCTCCTGCATTCACCCGTAGAATTCAACCTTTTCGGGCTTTGCCTTCTGTTTCTTTGCTTCCTTCTCCTGCTTAATCACGTCAACATAGAGCACAGCGCTGCACGGTATTATCCTCACTGACTCCGTCTTTCCTTTTCCCGTCATCCTTATTGCAAGCGCACTCTCCTCGCCGAACTGCTGGTAACCGAGAAACACGCCTTCCGTTTCGACCGCTGCGTCGGCGGGGCTTGCGCTGCTGACCCTGTAGACTGACCCCTTCACGAGCGAGTAGTTCTCATCTTCGTTCACTTTGATCCCTCCGAAAGACGCTGGATGTGATCAACTGTCTTCCTGTACGAATCCATTGCAGCCTGGACATTGGATTCTGTGAAATTCCATGCCTTGCTGAGATTGCCGTACCTGATTCTGTACCCTTTCTTCTGGCTTCCCTTCCTGTCGATGTATCCCTCCTCCAGGAGGTCGAGCGACTTGAGCTTGTTTATGTGCCTGTACACCGAGGCCTTGGTGGCCTCAATGTCTGCGGCAATCTCGTCTATGAGCCAGACCCTGTCAGGCTTCCTGAGAAAGTAGTCACGGAATATCCTGAATGGAATGCTGCTTTCGACATCCGCGGCCGCATTCCTTGGGGTATATCCCGGTGGAATGTACCCGACCTGGGAGAGGAATATCGAGAGTATCTCATCCATGTCGGCAAGCGGTGTGAGAGGAGTGTTTGAAACAACTGTAATTTCGAATGACATCCGTACCGAATCGATGTCAAAGATATAAAAATATAGGTACATTGTGACGGAGCATGGTTGATAACCCGCCGGGAGATTCCTCTTCCATGAATCTGTGCATTGCCGTCATGACAATCAGGAGCGCCAATCCAGCCAGACTCGGTGACTTCTACTCGCATGTCCTCGGCCTGAGAGCGCTAAGGAGAGAGGAAATGTATGTGGTGCTTGACTGCAGGGGAGTTTCGCTTGAGATTTCTTATGGCCAGGCGAGCGGCAGCCAGGAGCTGAAGTTTGAAGTCTACGGCATGGACGAGGCTGTGGCAACTCTGAAAGGCAGGGGAGCGGTTTTCGAGGAAATAGAGATAGGCATGAGGGCAGACGGCACCATAGCAAAAGGCACCATCGGGGAGACATTCTGGGGAAGATATGCCCTGCTGCGCGACACAGACGGAAACAGCATCGCGCTCGAGGAGCATGATGCGCAATTGTTCCCCTTCATGCCGGCCTGGTTCACATCTTCCGAAGAGGATAATCGTCAGACAGATGCATGACAAAATGGCATTTCTTCACAAGGCTTAAGAATGAGAAATGATATCATGGTTGTCGGGATGCACATTGATGGCTATCAAGGGAAAAGGGGACGAATGGATTTTCGTCTATGCAATAAGGGCCGAGTCCACGGGCAGGACAAGGACGGTCAGCATAGTCAAGGACAGGACTTTCTGCGACTGCCCTGCGTTCGAAAGACTTGCAACCTGCGAACACGTTGAGCGAGCTTGGCAGATGCACTGCAGGGAAGAGAGCCGTAACAAGCATCTCGGCCTTGAAATGCTTCCAACCAAGGAGTAGATTCACGCCAAATCTTCAACAAGCAGAGTTCCGTCGGAACGAACGGAAAGAAGCTGCCCCTTCCGAAGGTCGGTCCAGTCGTGACCGCTGCTTCTGACCTGTGATATCATTGCTCCGCCATCTATGCCACAGTAGCTGAGCGTGTAGTAATCCGGACGTTCGGAGTAGTCCCTGAAGCCGTAAAGCGTCTCACCGTCTGTTGCAAGCAGGACAAGGCCGGAGAAGCCTGCTTCCCTTGCCGTGTTTATTCCATCCACGAGGGCATCGCGGAAACCCATCGCCGGGACTTTGCCAAGAATGTGCCTGAAAAGAAGCTCGCTGTCCGTGACATCCTCAGAACCCTTCGGGAACTTGATTGTACCGTTGTGGGCGAGGGCGTACCTTCCCTGAACAAATGGATGTGAATTTTCTGTCCTGACGGTGCCGCAGGAGGCGTTCCTTATGTGGACCATGGCAATTCCGTGCTTTCCCCTCAGCTTCTCGGCAGAGGCAAGGAATCTCAGATTGCCGTACGCACTGGACGAGTCGCGTCCTGCATACCCGCCGCTCTGGCCGTCACTGGTGTATATGCCCCAGCCGTCAGCATGCCCCTTTCCATTGGGTGACCATTCGGAAATGGCATAATTGCCGAACAGCTCAAACTCCTCAACAGGAAGGCTGCCTGAAGAAATTGCACCCATCATCCTGCACATGTTTCTCACATGTGTCTGTCAATTGCGTCCTTTATCATCGACTTGGGGACTGCGCCAATGATCGTGTCAACATGCTTGCCGTTCTTGAAAATAAGTAGCGTCGGTATGCTCATTATACCGTATTCCGCCGGTGTTGAAGCGTTTGCGTCCACGTCCAGTTTCCCGAAGACGACCTTGCCGCTCAATTCCTTTGCCAGCTGTTCCACCGAGGGTGCTATCATCTTGCAGGGCTGGCACCATCCCGCCCAGCAGTCGACGACCACCATTGGGTATTTCTTGATTGTATCGCTGAACGTGTCGTCTGTCACTTCCATCGGTTTGTCAATCGTACCATTGCCTGCCATACTTCACTTCTCAAGCTGATTATGAAAATGGTTGTGTAGATAAACTTTGCCTGATACTCAGGTGCTCAGGAGAGCTCAAGACTGCCATTCCTGTCCCATTTGAACCGGAGCCTCTTCCTTCCCCTGTAAAGTTTCTTTCCGAGCACATAGCCTGCGATGAGAGGGAGTGACACGCTGGCCTCGACATATGCGGTGGCCGTTGTTGCCTTCTTCTGTATCTTCCCCCATGATCTCGCCTCCTCCAGGGTGCTTCCGCTGAGACCTCCCCAGTGGGGCACGTCGGTTGTAAGCTGCAGAGCGTAACTGTGACCCTTGATGTCGGTGTTGAAAGCGTATCCGGCCATGACCTCTGCATCATTGATCCAGTTCTTCGGGGTGCCGCCCCCTATGTAAATGACCCCTGTCTTCTTCGACTTGAGTATTATCTCAACAAGCTCGTAATTGTCCTTGATTGAATCGAGGACAAAGCTGTCCTTCAAGCCTAACTGCCTGAAATGAAGCAGCGTGAGGCCTATGCCGATCGAGCTGTCGTTCAGCGCCGGGCTGAAAACAGGGACACCGAGCCTGTGCGCAGTGTAGAGTATGGATTGTTCGTCCCTGAGCCTGGATGAGAGAGCGGCCATTACCTCCCTCGAGGAGTAGACGCCAGGACCCATCGACTCTATCACGGAGGCTATGTACCTGTCTGTTTCCTCGAATTTCAGCTCATCCACGTAGGTATCATATATCCTGTCGATGGCCATGTCCCTGAGCACCGTGTCATCCGCATATGGGCTGCCGACGTAATGCTTGTACCCCCTCGCCTGGTACATGTCCTGGTACAGCACTGCTCCCGTCGAGACAATGACATCCACGAGTCCTCTTTTCACCATGTCCCTGATGACCTTCCTCAGTCCCGCGGCGATTAGCGCACCAGAAAGGCCAAGAATCACTGTAGGCCTGTCGTCATCGGTCAGCATGTTTTCGTAGACCTCGGCAGCCTTGCCGATGTTCCTTGCCTGGATTGAGGCCGACTTGAAGGCATCAACAAGTTTTGTGATGCTGTCCGCATCCTCGAGGTCAATGCTCTTCACCGGCTTGGAAAGAAGCGACTTCCTGGACACTGCCTGTCTCGCCATCGTATCGGGTGTCAAACATTGAGGGGATAAATAAACTGAATCCAGTTGCCAACCTGCTGAATGTGCAGATCCGTCAGGCTTAAGTGCTGTACGCAGCTGTTACAAGGGAGAAGAAGACCGATGGCAAAAGGGGCTCGAAATGGAAGTGCTTCCGGGAGGAAACGCGACTTCATCAGGACGGTAGAGGCAAAGCTGCCCACGCGTTACGGCAATTTCCGTGCCATTGCATACGAGGATGCAGTGGACGGGAGGGATCATCTGGCGATCATCAAAGGGGACGTCAGGGGAAGGGAGGATGTGCTTGTAAGGGTCCACAGTGAATGCCTCACGGGTGATGCGCTTGGTTCGCTCAGGTGCGATTGCGGTGAGCAGCTGAGGAAGTCGATGCGTGCCATTGAGAAGAAGGGGAGAGGAATAATACTGTACCTCAGGCAGGAGGGAAGGGGGATTGGGCTGCTGAACAAGGTGAGGGCTTACCACATGCAGGATCAGGGCATTGACACAGTCGCGGCAAATTTGCTCCTTGGCTTCGAGCCGGATGAGAGAAGCTACGACGGCGCTGCATACATCCTCAACGATCTCGGCGTGAAGTCAATCGTGCTCCTTACAAACAATCCTGACAAGGTAGTCCAGCTGAAGACACTGGGCGTGAAGGTGACCGGAAGGGAGCCCCTGAGAGTCAAGGGCAACAGGGTCAACTCCCGTTACCTCAGCACAAAGAAAAGGAAAATGGGGCACATCCTTGATGATGCCTGACACCTGCAACTTCACAGGTACTGAAGCACTTCCTTCTCGTGCCCCTCGGGTTTCACGGGCGAAATAACACCGGCTATTTTGCCTGCCTCATCTATGACAAACGTGCTCCTGACGATGCCGATTGATTTCTTGCCGTACATCGTCTTTTCCTTTAGGACACCGTATGCCTCGCATACCTTCGATTCGGTGTCTGCAAGAAGAGGGAAATTGAGACTGTACTTCGACTTGAACTTCCTGTGCGAATCGACAGTGTCCCTGCTTACGCCGAGGACAACAGCATTCTTCCCCGATATTGCGGAAATGCCGTCTCTGAAGCCGCAGGCCTCCACGGTGCATCCGGGCGTGTCGTCCTTCGGATAGAAGTAGAGGACAACCTTCTTGCCCTTCATCGATCCGAGACTGTATTCCCTGCCGTCGTCCGCTCTCAGTTTGAAATCGGGTGCTTTGTCACCTACGCTTACCATTCCATTGCCTCCGGGAATGAACATAACTGCCTGCTTCAATTAAATCGTTTGTTCCGCGGTAAAGCGACAGCGTCGAATTCGTTTAAATACGCGCCACCGTTTGTTTCCAGCTGTAATAATGACACTTCTCACATCTGGCGGATTCGAGGAGGTCTGGAGGAGGCACAGAGCCGAACTCGAAGGAAGGATAAGCGGCAAGATCGCCGATTCGGCGATAGAGAAAAGCTCCTATTCGACAAATGCGGGAAACTTCGAGATTGAGCCGCTGGCCGTCATTGCACCAGAGGGGGCGGACGATGTCGTCGAGACTCTCCAGTTCTGCCGCAGATACGCAATACCAGTGACTCCGAGGGGTGCCGGAACAAGCGTGACGGATGCAGCCCTTGGCCACGGCATTGTTCTTGATTTCAGCCGCAACATGAATTCCATCCTCGCGCTGGATATAGCAAACGGTCTCGTCACAGCAAGTGCAGGGATAACCATAGAGGCACTGAATCTTGAACTTAAGAAATACGGAAAGATGGTTCCCATTTTCCCTGTCAAGGGCTGGAAGTGCACAGTGGGTGGATGCATATCGAATGATGCGGGCGGTTTTCTTTCGACTGGTTTCGGCAGAATGCACGACATTGTTGTTGCAATAGAAACTGTAAACGCGGAAGGCAGGAGACTAGAGCTGAAGAGGGGAGCGGGCGAGATACAGCATCCGGATATTGATATTCTGAAGTCAAAGTTGCTGCCGCTGCTGAAGGAGACCACTGCGCCATTCCGTGGAACGTGCGGCTACAGGATTTCTTCGCTCAAAGAGGACAGCATCGACTTCGTTGACCTTATGATCGGTTCAGAGGGTTCACTCACCATATTCACCTCTGCAACAATGAGGATAGTTGACAGGCTTGACACGGCTCGCTCCGTGCTGATAGGATTCGGGACTGCGAAGGATGCATTCAGATTTGCAGCCACTGCCGGGGAGGATGCGGTCTGCCTGGAATACATTGACCAGACACTTGCATCCGCGTTCAGGTCCGTCCACCAGGGGTTCACCTTTCCACGGAACGTGATGCACTGGCTTCTGGCAATATTCAAATCAGACGGTCTTTCGAAAGAAGATCTTGCAGGCAGGGGAGCAGCGGAGATCGTTGATGTCGGGGGTAGCCCGGAAGAAGTCGTGCAGAGCCTCAAGGATGCGATACACGGGCTTCAGAGGCCGTCTCCCTCCGGAAGGTACGTTGTCGCGGCAGAGGGAGTGGAGGTCCCGCCTGCAAAAATACCCGACCTGATGATTGCGGTGGAAGAGATTTCGAGGCGCTATGCCCTCAGGTCGCTCGTGTTCGGACATGCGGCGGAGGGCATAATGTACATCAGGCCGTTCCTCAACCTCAGGAGATCCGACGACAGAGAAAAGCTCGCATCATTCATGACCGAGCTCGCAACCGCACTGAAGGCGGAGGGGGGAAGGATATCATCGGAGAATGGAATAGGACTGCAGCTTCTGCCCTACGTCCGTTATGCCATGGATGAAAGACTCACAACTGCTTTCGAGCTTCTGAAAAAGAGTTTCGATCCACTGAACATACTTGGCGGGCAGAGACAGCCAGACACCGAGGAAGAGCAGCCATACAGGTTTGGCCCCGAGCACGAGAGAAGGCCATTCAGGCCCAGGCTCAACTGGAACACTCCTGATGTAATCTCCAGATTCGACGAGCGACCCCTGTCAATGATAGATGAAATAGAGGCATGCCACGGATGCGGAGAGTGCAGAACGCTTTCATTCATTGAGACGCAGTGCCCGGTGTACAAGACAACAGGCAGTGAACTCACTTCTCCGCGGGGCCTGAACAACCTTGTCAGGCTGCTGAGCAACATGGGAGGTGTGCCCACAATCGCGATGTACAGCGGCGAGTACGCACGTTCCATCTACGATTACTGCATTGAATGCAAGATGTGTGCGGCCGAGTGCCCGAGCCATGTCAATACGCCTAAGATCATGATTGAGGCGAGGGCACAGCATGTCAAACGTACCGGCGCTGGAACAGTCGGGAGAACTTCCAGGTTCTTCTCGGATTACGAGCTGTACACGATGATTGCCTCAAGCGTGGCCAGGCTCTCAAACAGGCTGATAAAATCAAGGAATGCGAGATCTGCTCTTGAGCACGCATTCGGAATCGACAGGCGGAGGAAGATCCCTGAGTTTGACCTCGAGCCATTCAGCGAGTGGTTCGAGAAACATGTCTCCAGGCCAGGAAAGAAGGGGGAGGTTGCCTACTTCTCCGACATGTATGCAAATTACTTCGACTCGAGGATTGGCAGGGCGGTTGTAGGCATTCTGGAGGAGGCGGGCTACGCGACACTCTTCCCCAAACAGCACTTCACCGGCCTGCCGCTGATATATCTTGGCATGCTCAGGGAGGCAGGCAAATACGTGCTTGAGAATGTAAGCTACCTCTATCCGTTCGCCGTAAGGGGGACGCCCGTTGTCTGCTCCTCGCCATCGGCTGTGATGGCCCTCCGGAACGACTACCTGAGCGTTGTCGACGATGAACGATCCAGGACAGTGGCAAGGAGGGTAGTGGACGTTCACGAATTCCTGCTCGATGTCATAAGGGAGGAGGAGACGGGCCTTGATTTCCAGCCCGTAGCGAGAAGAATACTGTATCATCCCTCCTGCCATTCAAGGGCGCTCGGCACGGACAGGAAGGTCGTTGAGCTGCTGAACATGATTCCCGGTGCAGAGATTGAGGAGATACACGCAGGATGCTGCGGCGCAGGCGGAAGCTACGGTTTTGCAAAGGAGACCTTCAATCTGTCGATGGAGATAGGCAAGAAGGTGTTTGTTGAGGCGGGCAGGGAAATGGATGAGGGCACTGTGCTTGTCACTGACGGTGAAGAGTGTGCGCTCCAGATAGAGCAGGCGACGGGACGGGCGCCCGAGATGACACTTCTGCTGCTTGCGAGATCAGCCGGGCTCCAGCTGAGCAGGGTGACAGCGGCCGGGAAAAACAGCTGAATTCAGTCGGCGATTATCTTCCTTTCCCGGAGTTCCACGAGGATGGATTTGAAGTCCTCCTCACTCAGCCTTTCCCTGTATTGACGGGCAGCTTCGAACCACTCCCTCTCCCCGCCGCTGCGGGAAGAACTGAGCATCATTATTGTAACGGCGGCATTGAGCCATTCAAGGTCATGATCGAAGAACCATCTTGCAAGCTCGCTTCTGCCTATCGCCCCCTCCGGATTCTCTGTCATGAGAGAGCATTTCCTGGCAAGATCAACCGAATACGGTCCCCTGAAGTAGGTTGAGAATGAGAAGCTGAAGCCCTCCTCCCCGACAAACTGGAGCATGTATGCAACATGCTGGATGCGCATCTTCAGGCCGAAATTCTCTTCCTTCTTGAGCTCGGGGAGAGGCACATGCAGAGTGTTGAGCAACGCACTCAGCTTGTCGTCTGCCATGACCACAGGCATTGCGGGGTGCTGTAAAATGTTTTCACCTGGAAAACATTCATGCATGTGGGATGATTCCGATCACAGCAGGAGACATGGGAAAGAGGACAGTATACCTGGACAGGGACAATACGATAATCGAAGACTGCCCCTACTGCAGCAGCAGGGAGCAGGTGAGGCTGATGAAAGGAGCAGGCGAAGCCATCAGCAGGCTGAACAGAAGTGGTGTCACGGTGATAGTGCTGACGAACCAGTCTGGCATAGGGAGGGAATACTTCAACGTCACCCAGATGGCTGAGGTGAATGACGAGATGAAGAGGCAGCTTGCTGGACATGATGCCCACATTGACGGGATATACTACTGCCCGCACAAACCTGATGACGGCTGCGGATGCAGGAAGCCGCTCAGCGGACTGATTGCCCAGGCAAGGAAGGACCATGGCTCCTCCGACGAATATGTCATAGGTGACAGGGATGACATTGACGGTGAGATGGCAAGAAGGGCTGGCCTGAAGTATGCAATTGTTGGGAAGCAGGGCATACTGCAGGCTGTTGACGATTACCTGCGCAGCGCGCCCCGGTCCGCATGATCAGGGGTGTCAGTTTATTAAGCGTAACACAAATGCCCAGTTGTGCTGTTCAGCGTCATCATAACAGTGAGAAACGAGGGGGAAAACATAAGGGACCTCCTAGACAGCCTCGTGAGGCAGGGTGTGGACAAGGAGATCATTGTTGTAGATTCCGACAGTGAGGACGGCACAGCGGACACGGTCAGGGAGTTTGCGGGAAAGTATGACTACGTACATCTGGTCGTCCAGGGCTGCAAGAGGGGGGAAGGTCGTAACATAGGCATCAACCTGGCCAGGGGTGATGCCTTTGCTTTCATAGACGGAGACTGCATTGCAGACAGCAACTGGTTGCCCGAAGTGCAGAAGAAAATGAATTCACCTGGAGTGGTCGCAGGCAAGACCGTTTACATAGGCCAGGGACCGTATATCGGGCTGGAAAGAGTCGAACTGTACAGACGAGGGATGGATGTTACTTACCCTTCCTGCAACCTCGTGTATCACAGGAGTGTTGTTGACGGGATAGGATTCTTCGACAGGTGGTTCATAACGGCGGAGGATATCGACCTGAACATCAGGGCCGTCGACGGCCACTTTCCGGTCATGTTCAACGAGGAGGCTGTTGTCTACCACAAGACCAGGGAGAACCTCTATTCCTTTGCAAAACAGGCTTTCTGGAATGGTGCCGGAAGAAAGCAGCTCACATTGAAATACGGCAGGCTCTGGTCAAGCTACAGACCGCTGGAGCTCTTCAAGAGGAAGATGACAATGTATTCCATGATCAGGGTATTCGCGGCCCTCATGGGTTATGTGGCGTACAAACTGTTCGGAGAAGGAAGGATCGAGACCTGATTCTGCCCTGTGCAGTGATTCGGGACCGAAACCACGTGCCTTTATGAATGGCGTCACCTGGACCCGGAAGATCGGCCTGCCCAAGCATGCGCAGGGCTGCGAATATAACGACAATGATTATTAGGGGAGGAACGTTCAATCCTCGTTGTAGCACCGTGATATCGGTAATCATACCCACGATAAACGAAGAAAAGTCCATAGGCCCCGTAGTGGACAGGATCAGAGCAAATCTGGACTCGGTGACAAGAGACTACGAAATCATCATAGTGGATACCAACTCCAGGGACAGGACCACAGAGATAGCGCAGCAGAAGGGATGCAGGGTCGTAAGGGAGCCGGAGAGAGGCTATGGCAGGGCATACAAGACCGGTTTTGGAGCTGCCGCGGGGGAGACAATTATAACAATGGATGCCGACGCATCATACCCGCCCGAGGCTATACCATTTCTGCTTGGCATATTCAACAGGGAACAGCTTGACTTCATTACAGCGAACAGATTCGGCCAGATGAGGGAAGGAGCGATGAACAGGACTCACCGGTTCGGCAACTGGATACTGAATGTGACAACGAGAGTTCTGTTCGGTGTAAGGTTGAGCGACACGCAGAGCGGTATGTGGATACTGAAGAAGTCCGTCTTCGAAAAGCTGAATGTGAGAAGCAACGGATTTCCGTTCTCGGAGGAAATAAAGATCAAGGCGGCGAAGCACGTCCGCTTCAAGGAGATTCCAGTGGAGTTCAGCCTCAGGCAGGGAGAGAAGAAGCTCAGGACCTGGAAAGACGGATGGAACAACCTGAAATTCCTGGTGAAACTCAGGTTCACGAGGGATTGAGGGGCCGAATGTGCACTCGAAACAGAAGATTTCAAGGGTGAAGCACTAACGCACCGGACCTATTTCGACCGGCAGACGCTGAAAGTCAGTCGGAAGCAACAGAGAGCCTTTCTGGGACATCGCAATTTGTGTAAGAGTTAATAGCCCCATGTCCTCTATTTGTATGAAATTCGCGGAGACATGCAATGGAGATGCTCGGGACACGGCTTGACCTGTACTCGTATGCGGCCGATGGCGTTTCGACAAGCAGGCATTTTTCATCCGTTCAGGGGTTCAATTCAGTCTACCTGCCCGAGTCGGTCGTTCCACTGATGAGGGCTGAGAGTGAAGGGAAAAGGGAATTTGTGGAGGACGACAACAGGGGAGCCATCTCTCCTGAACCCGTAGCAACCATCGATGGAACCGAATTCCATCTCTCTGTGAAAGGAATAGGTTCCACAACCGACCCGTTCTCCATGCAACTTCTCAATGGCGAGTATGTTTCGTCGCTGGTCCGGGACATGAACCTCAGGGAAAAGATACTCAGAGGCTCGGCCGGGGGTCCCGCCCGTTTCATAACAGGAGAGTTGTGGCTCAGAGGCTCACCTTACGGAGGACAGGGCCTTGAACATGCGGCCACTGCGATGAGGGTCTCCGAGATGGCGAACATCACATCGATAAACGGTTTCAGAATCGCGCCTGTAGTCAGCATAGCATTTCTTCCGGAGGAGCTGGAGAAGCAGCTGAAAAAGATATACTGGTACAGGAGGTTTACCGGAAGGATTGTCCAGGAGCTGCGTCTTGTCCCCTCCAACATAAGAGTCTATTTCCATGCTGGGAACGTCATTGGCCGGAACATGAAGAGAATATTCGACATGTTCCACATAGACAGCAACGACAAAGCATACCTGTTCGAATGCAACTTCATCAGAAGCTGCATAGCACTCCTCACACTGTTTCCAAGAACAATGTCCATGCGGGACGACGGGAGATATGAAGGGCTCGACTTCAACGACGTCTGGCTTGACAAGGATGCGGTTATATCCCCCGACGGCACAGTCTACTTTGTTGACCTTGAAGGAATAGAAGAAAGGAATGTGGAAAGGGAAAGAGTCGCGGACAAGATAGAGGAGCAGCTGCACCGTTCCCTGTATGAATTCATGTTTGCATACGAGCAGATAGAGCGGGAGCGGGCGGCACGTTTCGGTGGCGGAAACGACAGGAAGATACAGTTTGGAACTCTTGTGGCCGAAGCCCTCAGGAGCGATCCATTCATAGATGTGTCTGAAAGCAGCAACTCCCTAATATTGAATATCAGGAATAAATTAAACGAAGAAAGTCTTTATAAGTCGTTTCCGATCGTTGACTGGGAAAATGAATGAAGTGCTCTGAAGTGTATTATTTTTTCAACCAGATTGCAGCTAGAACGATAACTGTCAATGTGGCACCCGCGGACATTGAATCATTGAAGACAGCAGGCTACATACAGACCCTCACAAAAGACGACTACAGCAAGCTGACGGCCGATGTTGGACAGATGGAGCAGCTCACAAGAGATATTGCCCAGCAGAAAACGGCCGAGGAGCAGGAGTCAAGGGAATTCGAGCCTGATTTCAAGAAAGTCCAGTCCATATTCTTCCGAATCGCGCACACCAGGGAGCAGGAACAGGCTGAAATGCAGAAGGCACAGCAGGAGAGGGAAACGCTTGGTAAGCTTGGTGCAGACATATCAGGCAAGGAGTCAACGCTTGCCTCTTTCATAGGCAAGAAGACGCTGCTGGACAAGCTCGTCTCCTACTCGGATGGATATGTGGCGCTGACCGAGACCGGTCTCCTTTCGATGAAAGACCTTGGAATAAGGATGTACAGGGTATCGGATACCGACTTCACCGCATACGTGCAGCAGCTGAACCAGACTCTCGGCGAGCTTGACGGAATAGCCGTCAGGGGGGTGAACCATTTCCGTTATCTTGCCCAGATACTGGGAGAGGCCGATATATCGGAAAGATGGAGCACTTCAATCGGCCTCGCCAAGATTCAGGGGAACCCGGGGGACCTTGACAACAGGTTCTTTCAGGCGTTTCAGGGGATTGAGAAGATATCTCACAACATGGAAAACAGGATGACCGCTGCCGAGGTGCTCGCATGTTCAGGCGCAGACCTCAACAGCACAATCCCTGAGCTGTTCGACCTTGACCACCAGGTCAGGCATCACCTTGATGTTCCCAAGGAGATCTCTGCGGGTGTCAGTTCCATTCTCTTCTTCGGGAAGAGGTATGACGGCACATTCCCGCTTGACTCGTTCCGTGATTTCAGACAGCTCACAAATTCATACGAATCCGCGGCCCTGATGTCGATAATCAACAGCCCCCCGGATGATATAAAGAGGAAATTCATGTCGACGAAAACCCTTTTCAATTCATGGGGCTTTGAAGTGTCCGAGGATACGGAGCTTTCGTCGGCATACCTGGCAGCATCCGATCTACCGGCCGATGGTTTTCAGAGCAAGCTTGCGATAATAACGGAAGGGATCAAGCACTATCTGGAATACCCGCTCGTTGCGGCAGCGATACTCACTTCCATCCCTGTCATGGAGGCGAACGAGACGCTCAACCTGCTTGAGAAGACATATTCAATCATAGGTTCAAAGGCCGGGGGACTTGAGCAGTCGGAACTGATTGCGCTTGCAGTCAGGATGATTCACGGAATAAAGAATGAGCTTGTCAGGGACCTGGACAGCACCGCACGCATCGCGGAGACGCCCGTCCAGTTCACATATGCGGCCTCACGCCCGTTCGTGCCTCTGTTCATGCCCATGATCATAGTGCATTCCTCGTATTACTCGACCTTCAGCGGCATCGGCGGGGCCCACCCCGGACACATACATGCCCTTGGAGGGTTTTACGGATGATTTTGTGGAAGGGTCTGATTGCATTAGCGCTTGTTTCAGTGCTGCTCATGCCGTCGGCTGCGACGGCACACTACACGCCGAAGTCTGGTGACTACTTCAACTACTACGAGACGATAACGGTCAACGGCGGACAGGGCAACTACACGGGGTATACAGAGCAGCAGTACGTCAACGGCACGGAGCACATAACATCCCTTCTCCCGGGAAATGTTGCATCCTCGTTCTATCAGTATTTCTGGACATTCAGCAACAACACAGGCAGCTCGAGCAGCGGAAGCTCAGCAGGCAATTTCACCTTCTCTTACGAGACATACAGATACGTGAACGGGACAGACAGCCAGACTGGTTACTCAAATCCATATGTCTGGTTTTACATGAACAACTCTCTCGCCCAGGGAAGTCAGTTCTACCTGCTGAACACTCAGATGAAAGTTGTCTCAACAGGCTACAGCTACAAACTCCCCTCCACCGGATCGTATGTGAAGACGATATTCTCCGAGGGGAACGGATCCTACCTGAGAAATGACGTCTACGGAAGCTTCACAGCGACATACAACTGGAAGGCATATTTTGACACATCGACCGGTTATATTGTCGGCTACGTTTACACCGAGCACGACGCTAACAGTTTCGGTGACGGATTCACCTACACAGAGATTCTGTATGTGACACACACAACCTACAGCCTGACGCCAGGCCAGGCACCATCCCAGCCTCCATCCCTGAACCTGAACGACATACTGGTCATTGCCGTCCTGGTGATCATTGTCATGCTGGTTATTACTGCGCTTGTCTTGCGTTCGCTCTCCAGAAGAAGGAGGGCAAAGCTGCCTCAGCACCCTGGCGGGGGGAAAGTTGGGTACGGTTATGCGCCCGTGCCGCCGCAGCAGGGTGCACCCCCGCAGCAGCCTCCGGGACCGCCGCCGATAAGCTTCACCCCGGAGCAGCCGCCGGTGCAGCAGATTGTTGTCAAGGAAGTGGTTAAGGTAAAATGCCAGTTTTGCGGTACGCTCATTGACTCGACGGCCCTCAGATGTCCGGTGTGCGGTGCCCCGAGAAGCTGATTTCGGAGTTCTCCATGAACCCATGAAAGGGACGGGGAGTCAGCTGCGGTACTGATACATGACTCCGGACTCTCGCATCCCGCCGCTGAGGGCAATCGCCCGGGAGTGCCTGTTTGATTCTGCGATCTCGGAAAATGCAAACCTTCCGCCTATGGTCCTGAGCCACAGCAGCCTCGCAAACAGCAGGTCAGTCCCGACTCCCTGCTTCCTGAACTGGGGAGAGACAACCAGCGAGTGGAGTCTGCCCTTCCCTCCAACCACCGACAGCCATGCGACTCCCTCTATTCCATGATGGGTCCGGACAATGAAACACTTTTCACCGGCAGCAATTGCAATCTTGATCCAGCGTGTGTTGATCCTGGAGTATGAAGAAGTCATCAGACCGAGAATTTCAGCCAGGTCATCCTCGCCTGCGACGCTGACTTCATGATTGAAGCGGTGGGAAAAGGAGTAGCCGGTCATGTCTATGGTGTATATGAGATAGTCCTCCTTTCTGAGTTCAAGCTGAAGCTCGGAGAAAAATACCATTTTTTCCTTGAGCTTGAAGAGCGCCTCGAGCGTTTCCCCGGATCTTGTGAAAATGCTGCCTGCCTTTTCAATATCGTCGTAGAGCAGCATTCCGCCTATATTGCCGTCACCAAATTGAGCGACGTGAACTTCCCCGCCGGAAAGCATTGTTTCCAGCGCAAACTGCTTAAGGAAAGGATCGAAGAAGGATATGCCTTCGATCTGAAGACTTTCAAGTTCTGGCAACTCCGTTATTCTTCGCACAGAAATCCCTTTCCGGGAACCGGAGTCCTGCTGGTTCACGGACCGCAATTGTGCCGGTTGCTTATGCAGATTCGTACTCTGCGCCGCTTCAATGCAGCCTGCCTGGAGCATGGCTTCCGACTCAATCCGAATCTGCTTGAAGCCGATCCTCAACCGGTGTAGCGGAGGGAGCGGAGGTCGCGGAGAGAAAGCATCAAAGCGCCATTGGCAAGCAGTCCAAGTCCTGCGACAGCGTAGTCGAGACCGATTCCGAACTTGCCTGCCAGCACACCTCCAATGAGCAAACCGGCAGGTATGCCCGCAAAGCTGCCTACCTGGTCCACGCTCAGCACGCGGTTCAGGACGTTGTCGGGAACTATGGCCTGCATCGTTGAATAATAGACCGCGTTGATTACCCCTGCTTCCGCACCAAGGGATGCGGACAGCCCAAGGGAGAGAGCGTATGAGTGGGAAACACTCAGCCCAAGCGCAGCCGCTCCCTCCATCACGACCATGGAAGCCATTGCAATGCCAGAATGCCTGCTCAGGTGCAGCCTTGTGGCAAGGAAGGCGCCAAGTGCAAAACCGCCGCCAAGTCCGGCAACAAGATATCCGTAGGCTGCCGGGGAACCGGGAAAATATGATGCGACATAGACAACGGTGAAATTAGTGACCATCACCCAGAGGAGATTTCCCGGCAGGAAACCAAGAGTCACTTCCATTATCGGCAGATTGGCCCTCATGTAGGAAAGGCCCTCTACAATTTCCGTTCGAAATGGAGGGCGGGCCGCACCCTTGACATCGGCGCCACCTGTCCGGCCAAATGTCGAGGCTATCTGGAGCAGCAGCACCGCAGAGATTACGTAAGTGATTGCGTTGACAGCCAGACCTGGAACAACACCAACAAAGGCAATCGCCGCCCCACCTGCGGCAGACCCGATCATCTGCGCCCCCTGTGTCGTGCCCTGAAGAAAGCCGTTGGCCTGTGTCAGTTCGCTCTTCTGGACTAGCTTCGGCAGCATAGCAGAGCTGGCAGGAAAGAAGATGGCTGTGAAGCTGTTCACAATTACAAACACACCCAGTATGAGCAGAAGATTGAATCCGCGGAGATACAGGAAACCTGCGAGGAAAGCCATTATTAGCGCCCTTGAGACATCGGAGACAATCATCGTCCGCCGCCTGTTGTAACGGTCCGCGAGAACACCTGCAACGAGACCGAGCGCCAGGCCGGGTACAATGCCAGCGAGGCCGACATAAGTGACTGCAATGGCACTCCTGGTTGAGTTATAGACCACCCATGAAATCGAAACGAGTGCTATCGAGGCGCCACCGGCAGAGGTGGCAGATGCCAGATACAGCCGGAGAAAGTTTCTGTTTTTCAGAACGCCAATGGACGTTCGCCCCCTTGAATGCAGACTCGGTCAATCTTCTCCGTCTTAAAACAGTTCTTGACTCTCCTGCCGCTCGACTCGAGAAAGTAACTGCCTTTCCCCTTACGGGGAACTCTCCTGTGATTCCAATACTGAAGCGAGAAAGCCGCCTGCGGAAGGAATCAGCCATTCCCCCCATTACACACTATGAATCTTTACGATTATTCCGTGCAGCAGCATCCCTCAATTCAGTCCAGTTTGCGCAGAGGCGGTCTCACAACTCATTCCTCTAATTCTTTGGTCTTCTTCCTTCATTCTGACGGCCCCGCAAACAAATCCGTGTGTGACAGGGACCCTTCGTACCCATATCAGGCTCCAGTTTCACTTGGGGTATTTCATGTCACTTGTTTACCGCCCAGAACCTCTATTCATCTTCATACTCCTCATCGGACTCTCCAAGTCGATCGATGAACCACGCGATTCCTTTGGCGATGTCCTTGTTTTTCTGCCATTGGAGTTTCTCCTTTTCAAGCTCCAACTTTAGCCTTCGTCTTTCTTCGGCCGCGCTTGTTGACATTTTGGGCATCGAACTGGCTGGGTGTGTTGCCTTGGCTTGATCTGGTTTCTTTCTTCTTGTTCTCTGCACGTATGGTAAGCCCTTCAACATGACCTGAAGCAGCTGACTTTGTTTTCTACTTTCCAGCCAGATAAGAATCGTGAATCCTACCGCTATTATTGAAATCGACACCGCGACCCAGTCTATCATTTGTTCCTTCTCACCTCGTCTCCATGTTATAGTTTGCCCGCAATGAATTGCCTCTGCACTTCTGGAGTGATCACAAGTTAGTATCTTATCGTCGTCAACACGCTCGAGTGGCCGAGTCTCGCTGAGATTATCGGTATCGGCACGTTGTTCTCGGGCAGGTGTATTGCCAGACCATGCCTGAACATGTGTGGATGCACGTCGATGCCCGTCAGCCTGCCGTATTGCCTCACAATCTTCCGCCCTTGAACCTTCGAGAAATCGCAGAGCTTGGCTCCTGGATTGTAATTTCTGAGGTAGTTGCTCACATCAAGGAGAATGCCGTCCCCGAGCAGAATCGAGTTGACATCCCTCCTCTTCCTGACCTTCAGGTTGAGAATCTTCCTGTCAAAATCGAAATCGACCGGTGCGATGTTGAGTATGTCGCCAATCCTGCCTCCAGCCTCCCGCATCAGGCGCAGGAGCAGTTTGTCCCTGTCCCTGTAATATCGCGCCTTCTTCGCCCATTGTCCGGCAGCTGAGTGTTTCCTTTCAACTGCATCGAGCATATCGAGATACTGTACCCTGGTGATATGCGGGGGCAGCTTGTCATATTCCTTGAGCCTGAGCGCGTTCCGGGAATACAATGCCAGCCTGTCCATCGACAATCAACCCCTCGGCGGCGGCCCGACATGCTCACATTTGCAGAATGAGGGAGGACGCGCACACATCGGGCATGCTCCGATGCCGTCAACAGGCCTTCCGCACCTGCACAGTTTCGTGTGTGACATCTGCTCCGCCTGCCTCAGCTGCATGTTAACACTTTTTCGGAATGATTAACTTTTTCCCAGGATCGCCGCAAGGAAAACGGGCGGAAATGCCAGCCGGAACTAGTGAAAAGTTAACTTTTGTGTTCCGAAGATTAACCGGAAGGATATCACGGTATTGCCTTCTTTCCCGCACTCGCCGAGATGCTTCCGAACTGTATAGAGTATGCAACAACTGCTGCCAGTGCCCCGATTGCCATGATAAAGGAAAACGCATCATTTCCGAAACCTGACCAGACGAAGCCCATGCCACCTGTCCCTGCAAAGAGGATCGCTGCCATCGCAACGACGCTCATCACAATGTAGCTGGTTCGCCCCGAGAGCAACGACACTATCAGGATCATCACAGAAACTAATGTTATCACCATTCCAAGCCACATGTGCAGCGCCAGGGCTGGAATTCCGAACATGGAGTTCATCATGTACCACATGGAAAATGGGGCGGTCTGGCGGTATGGAGGAAAGACGGCAAATAACGCAAGCCAAAATCCCAGAACGAGTTGAATGATGAGCAGTGCAAGTTGGGCAACGGTCGTCGAGTAAAGCACTGCGGTTTCCGGACGAGGGGAAACATGGGTGCCCGATACCATATCAATTCGGATCGTTGCGCCGATATATATTATTGCCCGGAAGTGGAAATGCAGAGTAACAGGTCGGTCTGTTGAAAACAGATGTTATTGGCCGAATATATCGGGCAGGAGGGAGTGATTAACTCCCGACCTCCCACACCACTGTACGTACCGTCCGGCATACAGCGGTTAGTCAGTTTTGAAGCAGATGCTGTCTGCTCTGGTTGACACTGCGTCTCGTGCCGTCTCAGGACTGGACGCCCCATGCAGTTCGAGCGGTTTCACCGTTCCTCCCGCATGGCGGCCCTCATTCGAGGTTTTCTGTCTTCTCTGCCCTGAACTCGAACTCAACGTTGTCACTCCATTACTGACCTTCTGCCCTTCCATGCTCCCGCATGTACTATGGCTTCTGCTGACTTCTGGCATCTCGGCAGTGCATTGCTGCACTGTTTACCGCAACATGCTTGTACGGACGAAACTCCGGTCCGTTTCACATGCTGCCGCATGATGCCAGATCTCCCCGGGTAAGAACGGATGCCTTCATCCCATATACCCGCCGCATATACGCAAACAGACACTTGCGGCGATTGTGTTTTGTTCTGGATGGCGAACTCACCCTGTCTGTTCTCCGCCTCATATACGGTTTCTGTTCGTCGGGCCGGGACTTTGCCTGCGACTTCCTTCGGATTCAGCCTCGCGGCTGACACCCTTGTCGTTCGGCTAACGGTCGCTGCTGCAACCCCGTAAAGGACTTTCACCTTCTGACCTCCATTCATGCCGGGCACACCATTCGGCACCGCCGCCATGTGTGGCGGTGTGCTATCCTGTTGAGGGCCTTATGAGCCTTGCACCAAAAGGTTAACCGGAATGATTCAGGTAACGGGCCAGCAACAGCAGACGGCAAGCCTGCAGTTGGGACAAGTTTCAGTTGAAGCGCTTTTCCTGCACTCTTTGGGGAAACAGCCACAGTCGGCGCAGCTTATCTGGAAGTGCGACATGAAGAGGGATATCTACAATCATTTGTTTATTTCTTCCCAAACAAGAAGGGCCGCATAAGCATCGCTGTCCGCTCTGTGCCGCGGTCCATTTACACGTCTATCCAACCCCAATCTGGTTATGGCCTTCTCCAGCGCCAGGCAGTCGTAGGTGTAGCCAAGATACCTCGACGCCGTAATCATGACATCGTCGCCCCAATTCAATTTCAGTCTCCAAGGACTTGCCTCCAGGAAGGGCTGATCAAATGCCTGGTTGTAGGCATGGAAGACGACTCGCGAGTCGACGTTTTCCTTCAGGAAGTGACGGACTTCAGCCGCCACCTCCCTGGCTGCCGGGGCTGACTGGATATCCTTCATTTTCAGATTACTCTTTGAAAATGCCTCCAAAGCCCTGTTGTCCGCCAGCATTATCTTTCCAGGATTACAGAGCCAAGATTGTTTCTTCACCTTCCTACCCGAATCCCGCCATGCAAATGCTATCTGCACAATTCCGTCTGTCCTGGGAGGTTTACCTATATGCCCGAGACCAGTCGTCTCGGTATCCACAAACATATGAAGCGCCGCGTCTACCATTCCTGTTAGCCTCTATCACACAGTTCAGTATAGATATTTGAGAATATCAAAAGGAGAGCGCCGGAAACAGCCCATCGCCATTGATGCGTATTGAGAAATCACACAATTCTGCAAGAAATGTTGGCGAAAGCCCCCCAACGGAGGGCCGGACTCAGGTACATGATAAGTGACACCTGTGTCGGTATCAAGTGTCTCAGCGTCCAGCATAGCGCTGACCAGCATAAAGCTCACAGTAGCAGGAACTTCGGTGCAGATTAACATAGCACGGTGCCAACTCCCGGCGGGAAAGTGATGAATCTATCCATAGCATGTTCAAGCGTAGGAGTGAACTTCGGTACACTTAGCGGCAACAGCGCTACCTGACTCGAAGTCGGCGATTTCTTCTATATCAGCGGGGCATCGTCGGCGCTCACGGGCGCGACTGTGACACTCTATGGTGGCAGATTGCAGTTTCTGATAATGGACGACCTCATATCGGGAGTGGGAAGAAAGAGAGACGGGCGCAGACGTTGACACTGCACTTGCAGCTACTTGGTATTGCGCAAAATGTGATAGTGAGATTACGGGTGACATTCTCCTGAGTAACTGTGCGTCTGAGGTTATGTTTAATGTGGATCACCTTGATGGCTATGAACCAATTGTGCTATACGACATCGAGAAGCTATTTCTCGACTTCGCGAATGACGAGTACCAAGAATAGACGGGGCAGAACGCACCAGAGCCATGACGAAATCATGATTCCTCCCCAGTATGAGAGGACGGCTAGAGGACGCTGATCGAGGAGAGTTTTGTCACAGAAAATGAAGTTTAATCACAGAAGAGGACTTTTGTCACAAAGCCATTTCCGTTGTTAACCTTATATAATCTTTTAAATAGGTATTTAAACATCTTTAGATTGTTTCCGTTTACAGGGGAATGAAAATGCCAACAATTAAGATAGAGAATGTGGTCGCATCGACATCTCTTGGCGAACAACTTGATCTGCAGGCTATTGCCCTTGCACTCGACGGTGCGGAATATGAGCCTGAGCAGTTCCCCGGTTTGATTTACAGACTGAAGGAGCCGAAGACGGCGACTCTTCTTTTCAGGAGTGGAAAAGTCGTCTGCACCGGTGCCAAGAGCCTTGAGGAAGTCAAGCTCGCAATCAGCAAGGTTTCAAAGCAGATTGGAAGGGCAGGCATTGAAATCAAGATAGAACCCAAGATCGAGGTGCAGAACATTGTCGCTTCATCCGATCTCGGGCAGGAAATAAACCTCAATGCAATTGCCATCAGTCTCGGTCTCGAGAAGGTCGAGTACGAACCTGAACAGTTCCCCGGTCTTGTCTACAGGCTTGATTCGCCGAAGGTCGTGGTCCTTCTCTTCGGCAGCGGCAAGCTTGTCTGCACAGGTGCGCGGAAACCATCCGATGTCGGCGATGCGGTGCAGAAGATCATGGAAGAGCTGCAGGGAGCTGGCCTGCTCCACTGATCATGGCATATCCCGTTTTTGACAATCACGTCCATCTGCAGCGGAAAGGGCGTTTCACCGACGCCGTAAAAGAGTTCGAGAGGAAGGGAGGCACTGGTTTCATGCTTGTCGCCCTTCCACCGGACGAAGGGCTGCTGAACGATGATTTTTTCCTCAGGATGTACGATGAGGGAGTGTCCATAAAAAAGGAAGCGGAGGAAGCTGCAGATGTTGACGCCCTCCTCGCCATCGGGCCATATCCAGTGACTCTTCTCGGGCTTGCCGGGCAGCTTGGAATTGAGCAGGCCGAAGAAAGAATGGTGCGCGGAGTCGAACTTGCAGGAGAGTTCATTATGGAAGGGAAGGCCAATGCAATCGGCGAAGTGGGACGGCCTCATTTCCCGGTCAGTGAGGAACTCCTGGC
The DNA here is from genome assembly GCA_021817225.1 of Thermoplasmata archaeon. GTDB lineage: Archaea > Thermoplasmatota > Thermoplasmata > Sysuiplasmatales > Sysuiplasmataceae > JAJZXY01. The sequence continues at coordinate 109,091 of JAKAVR010000001.1, read as the reverse complement.
CGCAAGCAACAGGATTATGGAGGCATGCTTCAGACAGGCAAAGAGCGCTGGTTGCTCGGTAATACTCCACACCGAAGACCCATCGCCGTCAAGTCTTGCCGAAATAGCTGGCATTGCAGATGCAGTCGGTATGGAAAGAGGCAGGGTTATCAAGCACCATTGCACCGACCTGGTATACGACGATGAGAATTCGGGCATCTTCCCCTCGGTGAAGGCGACAAGGGAACTTGTGTTATCGGCTGCGAAAAAGGGAAAGCGCTTTGTGATGGAAACAGACTACATCGACGATCCCGCCAGACCAGGGGCAGTCCTGGGCATTGCAACTGTTCCAAAAAGGACGAGGGAACTGCTCGGGGCCGGCATATTCTCCGAAGAGGACATCTGGAAGGTCAATTATGAAAATCCCGCAAAACTGTACGGAAAGGAATGGTTCAGGAAGACCGCGTGAATTCACCTGATTATGAATGACTGGTACCTGCCGGTGTAATCCACTTCGACCGTCTCCACCTGTGTCACGCCTGCATAGGGATTTCCTGTCCTGCACTGTTCTACAACACGCATCACGGGTCCCTCCTCGCCTTCAAAGAGAGCCTCAACCGTTCCGTCGCTCAGGTTCCGCACCCACCCCTTGACATCATTTGCGTCTGCAAATCGCTTGGCATAGAACCTGAAAGAAACTCCCTGAACATGACCCCTGAATTTAACCTTGAGAGCCATACTGGACACAGACACACCACTGAGCAGGTAACATGATTGCAGACGACAAGATAATTGTTATTACAGTTGAGCAATAATGGCAGATGAAATGCAAAGACTGGCTTTGAAGTTCGGATATAACGGCTCAGCCTTCTACGGTTACCAGAGGCAGCCAGGCGTAAGGACTGTGGAAGGGGACATAATATCCGCATGTCTCGGGATGCATGCATTCGAGAGTGCTGAAGGCGCAGATTTTGCAAGCGCAAGCAGAACTGACAGGGGTGTCCATGCACTTGGAAATGTAGTTGCATTCAACACCCACTTCAATCCGGATGAGCTGATTGACGGCCTGAACGCGAAGTGCAGGAATATACTCTTCCACTCGTACCTGGATGTCAGCGCAACATTCAGTCCCAGGAGAGCGAGAATGAGGCAGTACCGTTACCTCTTCTACGACAGGATCGACAGGGAAAGACTGAACAGCGCTTTCTCCCATTTCGTTGGACGGAGGGATTTCAAGAATTTCTCCAAGAGCGGGTCAAAGGGGCGTTACAGGAGCATTGACAGGATACTCATTTCGGAGGGAGACGGGTGCCTGCTCATAGACTTCTACGGCAGAAGTTTTCTGCACAACATGATCAGGAGGGTGGTTGCTGCGGCTCAGGCCCTGGCGAACGGACTTGTCGAGGAAGATGATGTGCTGAGAGCATTGAATGGCGAAGGCTCGAAAAGCTTCGGTCTCGCCCCTCCGCAGTATCTTATCCTCATGGATGTCGACTATGGAATGACATTCCGTCCCGTGCCGCTGAAAGGAGAAAGTGCGGTCAGGTGGTCAGAAAGCATGAACACAAGCAGGGCACTTGCCGTCCTGGAGGGAATGCTTGCCGCCCGGGGGTCGATGACTTGAGGGTCGTGGCGTTAACAGGAACGCCCGGAACCGGGAAAAGCGGCATCTCGGCCGAGCTGGAAAAAAGGGGATATGCGGTCCTTGAGATCGCGGCGCTCATAGACAGCCTGCACGTGCGCACAAGCTTCAATCCTGAATACAGTAGCAGGGAGGTGGACACGGACGAACTGAGAACAAAGGTGGATGGGCATCTCTCGTCAATGAAGCCGGCCATGCTATTCCTTTCGGGACACCTCTCTCACTTCGCCACATGCGGCACCGCTGTTGTTCTAAGGTGCGAGCCGCATACGCTGCATGAAAGACTGAGGCGAAGAGGATGGAACGAGGCGAAGATACTGGAGAATGTCAGGGCGGAAATACTTGATGTCATACTCGTGGAAGCGTCGGAAAGAATAAAGGATGTGTTTGAGGTTGACACGACAGGCAGGGAAGTAACCTCTGCCACGGACATTGTGCTGGACGCTGTCGGGAAAATGCCTGACTCTCTCAGGCCGGGAAGGATAAACTGGACAGGTGAGATCGAAGAATGGTTCTAGACAGGGCAAGAACAGGAACAAGGCGCATTCTTGATCCGCTTGCCATCAGGCTGAAGGGCGTTTCGCCAAATCTGCTCACATTCGCCTCCTTCGTGCTCGCGGTGCTTGCTGCCGCATCCATCCTTTTCTCCACAGTTCACAGCACTGATCTCCTTCTCGCTGCCCTGGTGCTGATAGTCTTCAGCGGATTTCTGGATGCACTTGACGGGGCAGTCGCCCATGTGACAGGAACAAGCGGCCCGAGGGGAGATTTCATGGACCACGTGCTCGACAGGTATTCGGACATAGCGCTGGTCCTCGGTTTCACATTCAGTGTATTCACGACGAGCGTTCCGATAGGCATAATGGCGCTTGTCGGCGTGTTCATGACGAGCTACCTCGGCACACAGGCCCAGGCTGTTGGCCTGAAAAGGAACTACGGCGGCGTGCTTGGAAGGGCGGACAGGATTGTCCTTATGCTCATTGCACTCATCATCCAGCTTGCACTGAGTTCCCCTGCGTACGGCACGCATGGGCCGGAACTCCTTTCACTTACAACATTCGACTGGCTGCTTCTTGTCTTTGCAGTGCTCGGAAACATCACTGCCGTTTATCGGGCGGTTGCTTCCTGGAAGCAGCTCTAGTCTTCTTTCCCTTTTGTTTGTAGTATGTGAGAGGATGTTTCATCCATGGCTGCGCACAGAGCGTGTCGGGATTATAGCAAATGCCGTACGACTTCATTGTGCTGCACTCTGGCACCGAATATTCGGTAGAGGATATCTTGCCCGTGATGTGCTCTATCTGGTACCTTGTCTTCTCTGCCCTGAAATCTGGGACTGAGCTGAATACTTCGAATATCTGTTCCGGAGTCATGCCTATGGCATGCAGGAAAGTGACTATGGCAAAACGCCCCATCTGAGGGACATTCTCAGAATTCTGAATCTGCCTGAGTATTTCACGCATGCATGGCGGATATCTTGCGGGCTCTATCTCTCCGAGCGTGTCCCTCTGATATTCCTTCTTTATTGATTCAAGAGCTTCTGTTACCTCCGCTATCTCCCTCCTCAGAGAGTTCCTTATGGCATCGGTGTAAGGAGGGAGCCTTTCTGAGAGGTAATCGGTTATCGCCTGCTCCACGAGCCTTGTCAGCCTGTGCTTCTCAACAACAACATACCCGTGGTCCATTTTCTGGTAGAGCAGCTTCCATTCCGGCGATCTCATCTTCGACGAGTATTTCAGAAAGGCGGTGAATTTGAGTCTGTAGGCATCGCCGAAGGGCTGTGGGTCGATTCCAAATTCCCGTGCAAGCGGAACAAGCATGGAGGAGTATTCTCCGTTGAGTCTTTCTTCAGCAGCTTTGCCCTCGGTTACGGCGAGCCTGTTGATGAGGAATCTGTCACCGATGACAGAGGCCATCATTCTTGAGACAATGAATGAAAGAATCTCAACCTTGCACTCCTCGCTGTTGTACAGCTTCTGCTCCCCGAGCTTCATGTCCCGAAGCGATGAAAGAACACGTTCCTTTCCCTTCTCCCTCACCCTCTCGAACAGAGAGTTGGTCAATATTGCGTCAAGGTCGAAATTGCTTGAAATGATATAGGACCTTGCTTCTGCCGTGTAGGGGAATATCGCCAGAAGTCTTGGCTGGGTTTCGAAGCCGAGCATACCAACTGCTGTGGAAGCGGGATACTTGAATATAACAGTGAGCAGAGGAGGTCCGGATCGTCAGAGGAGAGTTGTCTCTGTCGCCTCGACGCTCTGTATGCCCTCTATGGAAGCAAGAACGCCTTCTACCCTGTCTGCCGCCCCTTCCTCATCCGTGGCAACAATCATGACTTCAAATGACTTGAGGCCGAAAGCTATTGGGACGATCCTGCTGTCCCTGAATTCAGAACCTTTTGGAAGTCTTGACCTGATTGTTGACTCAAGTCCGTCAAAAACAAAGTCTGTCGACTCGGGCATCATTCTGTAAGTCATCGCGACCTTACCCAAAGGAACACCTCATGGTCCTGAAAATCCGCAAGCAGGGCAGGTGTAGCTCACGCTCTGATCCCGGCACTGCGCGCATCTGCCTATCCTCGTTTCACCACAATTCGGGCACGGGAAAGATGTGACGGCATGACCGACAAGCATGATCCCGCATGAACTGCAGTTTACCTCTTCTGCCATCATAGACTTTGATTCGGAGAATTTCCACGTATATAAGCTATACAGTTGTTGAAAGGGAAGACTGCATGACAATTAATAGCATGCAATCGCCTACATCTGAATTCTATGCATAGTCCATTGATATATGACTTTACGAATATAGCAGATTTGGTAAAAATGGCCGACGAAAATAAAAGTCTCAGGGAAGAAGTAATTGACAAGATGGCGGCGCTCATAACGGCAGCCTTCGGTCTGGTGGCAGCACTGGCATGGAATGGATTCATTCTTGCCCTGTTCCAGCAGATCTTTGGGACCACCAGCGGCATTGCACCGAACCTAGCATATGCGGTCGTTGTGACCATAATTGCGGTGATAATGACCATCATGATTGCGAGGGCGGCAAAGAAGGCAATGAAAACCCATTGACGGGCAGGTCGACGGGTTTCAATCAACCCTCCTGAGGCAACCAGTTTCGCACTGCATACCGCAGCGGATATGCTGCCCTGTTGCGTGCACCTCATCCTTTCCTTGTAGGGGTTGTGCAAACGAGGGAAGGCCATGCGCTTTGCACATGGCCATCTTCTCCGAAAGCTGCAATCCACATCCTCCGGGATTCAAATCCCTCTCTTTCATTAGATGCAAGGGTACGAGGTCAGTCAGGTGGGCCGCACATACATCCCTGTTTGCACCAACAGAGGAAGAGCAAAGTTGGAACAAAGGTCTGCATGGGCAATGCCGCGTTGACCAATCTTTTAATAAAGAAGGTGCCTTGCTGATGGACAGGGGCCGTAGCTCAGCTAGGTAGGAGGCTCACACGCTGAACTCCCTGGACAGAGCAACTGGCTTTTAACCAGAAGGTCAGGGGTCCGAAAGCGCAAGCCGGATTTCCCCTCGGCCCCGAACCAATCCCGCTCCGTGCAATGATTTGTCTAAGAGAAATTAATTCTGAATAGGATTAAATCACGGGTCGACCGTTAGTGAATCGGTAGTGCAAATGGTAGAGGAAATAAGAAAAGTTGTAATGAACGGCAACTTTGTAGACTGGAAAGATGCAAAAGTGCATGTTTCCACGCACGGACTTCTCTACGGCTCGGGTGTTTTTGAGGGCATTAGGGCATACATGGACCACGAAGGAAAGCAGCTGTCTGTTTTCAGGCTGAAGGAACATGTAAGAAGGATGTTGAACAACACCAAGATACTGAACCTCAAACCGGCGATCGGTGAAAAGGAACTTGTAGACAAGATAGTCGAGCTGCTAAGAGTAAATAATCACAAGAGTGATGTTTACATCAGACCAATGATTTATTTCGGAGCGGGCGGCATAGGGATAAGGCCTGCTAAGCAGTCGACTGACTACTTCATATTCTCGCAGGCGATGGGCGGCTACTTCGCAAGCGTAAAACCGCTGAACGTCTGCGTCTCATCATGGACAAGGATAACAAACAACTCACTTCCGCCAAGTGCCAAGGTGACAGGTGCGTACGTGAACAGCATGATTGCCTCCGCAGAAGCTGCACAGTCGGGCTTCGACGAAGCGCTCTTCCTTACGCAGAACGGCTATGTCTGTGAGGGTTCGGGTGAGAACATATTCATGGTCAAGAATGGTGTCCTGGTCACACCACCACTTTCCGCGGATATACTGGAGGGCATTACAAGGGATTCGGTAATAAGACTGGCAGAGGACCACAACATACCTGTGGTGGAAAGAGACATTTCGAGGACCGAACTCTACACATGCGACGAGCTGTTCCTGTGCGGCACAGCGGCGCAGATCACACCGATTGGCAGCGTTGACAGAAGAACAGTCGGCGATGGCAAGATCGGGAATGTGACCGAAAAACTGATCAATGCGTTTGAGGCTGTCATCAGAGGGAAGGACAGAAGATTTGCCTCCTGGCTCACTCCGGTCTACCTGCAGATGGTGGAAAAGGCAGTCTGAGTGTTGAAGCATCCGGGCAAGATTGCATACTGGCCTCTGAGTGATCGAGCCAGGGCACCGTTTCCCGTCCCTTCTTCGCATCATTCGGTTTCAACAGCAAACTAAAGGCGCATCCGGTCGGGCCGGGACAAGGCTTGACTCAATCAAGCATCATTGCAGTCACAAGGTGAGACGCTGGATTGTTTACGAGCAACCTGACCATAATCATATATATTAGCCGTGGCATATTACTGTCAGCGGTTATAAAGGAAATCGTCAGACAGCAGCGTACGATGAGGTGAATGTCATGGTAGAATCGGAGAGGGTTACAATAAGACTTGATCAGGAGAGTCTTACGACTCTCGAGTCGCTTGTTTCAAGCGGCAAATATGCGAACATATCTGAGGTGATGAGGGCCGCAATCGAACAGTTCATCGACAGGAACTTCTCTCCGAAGCATATCCAGAAGGTCACGGTTGAACTGCCAAAGGGCAACGCTGTTGAATTGCAGAAACTCGTCAAGAAGGGAGACTCTGTTTCTGTTGACGATGCCATCAGGAATGCGGTAAGAGAGTACCTAAGACGGAGACTGACACCGAAGCCGTCCGAAAAGAGAAAGTAGACGGCACGCGGAACATGCATGATCATTTCTGAGAGAGATGAGATTGTTGCTCCGAGACTTGGAGTAGCAGTCGTGGGATGCGGTGGTGCAGGCAACAATGCTCTGAACAACCTGGACTTTGAGGGCACAGACAACCTGAAAACAATAGCCCTGAATACGGATGCCGGCCACCTTGTGAGGGTAAAGGCGAACAGGAAGATACTCATCGGGAGGGAATTTACAGGCGGGCGCGGAGCGGGCGGAAACGTCGCGCTGGCAAGGAGAGCTGCCGAACTGAGCCGCGACCGTCTGAAAACAGAGCTGCTCGGAAGCAGCCTTGTATTCATACTCTCGGGCATGGGCGGTGGCACTGGAACAGGAACGGCTCCGGTAGTGGCTTCTGTCGCCAGAGAGACGGGCGCGCTTGCAGTCTCGATAACATCGATGCCCTTCGATTTTGAAAGGGGAAGGGTCGAGAGAGCCAGGGATTATGTGAGGGAACTCATACACGAGTCGGACAGCACCGTCATTATGGAGAACAGCAGGCTTGTCAGACAGTTTCCCGAATTGACAATGCAGCAGGCTTTTGCCGTCATGGACACGCTTACTTCCCAGATTGTAACAAACGTGTCAGGATCCCTCCTGAAACCATCCCTGATGAATATTGATTATGCGGACATGAGGACAATCTTCAGAGGCGGAGGCACATCAACGGTAATATGCAGCGAAAACGAGGATGTCCGGGCGCTCGTAGACGATGCCGCAAGGCATCCTCTGCTTCAGACAAACCTGGCCCGGGCTTCAGGCGCTGTCGTCCATGTCTCGGGAGGAGAGGCGCTTACGCTTGAGAAGACGCACGGGATACTCAAGGGTATATCCGATTTCATCGGGAGCAGGGCTCATATAATCATGGGAGCAAGGCAGGTAGACAGAAACGACGGTGTGCTGAGCGTGACTGCCATAGTCGCCGGCGTCAGGCCCGAATCCTGGTGATCACTTCTTCGCATATCTTCCGCTGGAATGCCTGAGTGAGTAGAGTGTTCTGGTGATCACACCCATCATGATGAAAAACTCCCACTTGGATAAGCCGGACCTGCCAACCAGCCGCCGAAACATCAGCCTTGCCTTCTCCTTCTTGTGCTCGGGGTAAGAGATGGCATCCAGCAGGTTTGAGTAATGATTGTTTAGTTTCTCCTTTTCATATGCGACAGAGAGTTTAACCGAGTCTTTCACATAGCCTGTCAGAAAGAGTTCGTACAGCACCACTGTGACTGCATGGGACAGGTTGAGCACTGGGTATTCGGGGGAACCTGGAATGCTTACCAGCGCGTCGCATCTCGCGAGTTCCTCGTTGAAAAGTCCCAGACCTTCCGGCCCAAAAATCAGTGCGTATTTCCTCCTGGTCTTTGAGACCCTATCAGCAAACTCCCTTGGCGTCTCAAAATTCCTGAGAAATTTCTTTTCTCCGAGATTCCTTATTCCTGTTGTTCCGATGACCATATCGCAGCCTTCCAGGGCGTCCTCCAGTGATTTCGTCAGGATGGCACCGTCGAGGATGAAGTTGCCATGTTTCGCCCTGTTGCGTGCTTCGGTGCCTATTCCCACAGGCGAGACCATGTACAATTCATCGAAACCGAAATTCGCCATCGATCTTGCCACCGCACCTATGTTGCCCTCCACCTCGGGCCTGACAAGGATTACTCTGAACTTAGGCATCTACAACGCCCGCGAATCGCATCGTGTTGTTAAAACTGCTTCCTGCCCTGTCAGCAGCTGCCTGTGAATCAGAACGCTGATTCCAGGCTTGGAACCGGAGAGCATGGAGGGCGGGTGTGAAGCACGAGTCGAGAATCAGGGATGAGGCGATCACCTATGGAAACTTATTAATGTTTCAAAACGATAGACCTATACAATACCTATAATTCCTGATCCTTGGGATGGGTGGGATGCGAGGTCAGCCTTATGAAATCGTTAGTGAATGATGCAATATCGAGAGTGTCACAGGATGAAGGCTCAGAGGAGCCTGAACTGGCAGGGGACGGGTACAGCGCGGAAGACGATGAGTTAATAAAGATTCTTTCCGGGCTGAAGACAAACATAAAGATCGTCGGTTGTGGCGGCGGCGGAACAAACACCATAGACAGGCTTGTCGAAACAGGCATAACGGGGGCAGAAATGTATGCCGCCAACACGGATGCGCAGCACCTCCTTATTGTCAGGGCACCCCACAAGATACTGCTCGGCAGGAGAAGCACGCGGGGACTCGGTGCAGGTGCGCTGCCACAGGTTGGCGAGGAAGCTGCCAGAGAAGCCGAGGACGACCTCAGGAAGTCAATTCAGGGAGCGGATATTGTTTTTGTCACTGCAGGACTTGGCGGCGGCACAGGCACCGGCGCGGCTCCTTTTGTTTCACAGCTGGCCAAGGAAATGGGCTCGCTCACAATCGCCATATGCACTTCACCATTCAAAGCCGAAGGCGCAATAAGGGCTGAGAACGCCGAATGGGGACTGGAGAGGTTAAGGAATGTGGCTGACACAGTCATTGTAATACCGAATGACAAACTGCTCGAACTGGTGCCGAGACTCTCCCTCAATGCTGCATTCAAGGTTGCGGACGAAGTGCTTGTCAGGAGCATAAAGGGAATAACCGAGGTTATTACCAAGCCCGGCCTGGTCAACCTTGACTTCAACGATCTCAAGACAATAATGAAGGGCGGGGGAGTTGCCATGATTGGCCTGGGTGAGGGCGAAGGCGAGGAAAGAGCCAGCGACGCTGTCATGGAGGCGATAAATTCTCCGCTGATTGATGTGGACATATCGGGAGCAAACGGCGCACTTGTCAATGTTGTGGGTGGCCCGGACATGACGGTAAGCGAGGCTGAAAAGGTGGCTGAGATGATCCAGACAAAGATCAGCCCTTCGGCCAGGCTGATATGGGGTGCTGCCATCGACCCAGCCATGGAGAAGAAGGTAAGAGTCATGGTTGTCCTCACAGGAGTCAAGTCCAAGCATATCCTTGGCCCGGCAGACAATGTCGAGACAAAGTCCCTCGACATGGACTTCATAAGGTGATACAGGCACCTTGCCGGACTGGTCCCTGCGCTGGCAGGCGGAGTGACTTCTTCATGGTCAGGGGCAGGACCAGAACCTGTTATTGCAAAGAAATATTAAGTAGTAGACCGAATTGACTCCAGTTTACAGCGAATGCGCCACACCAAAGCGCATCGTGAAGAAGGGAACGTGTGATGAGCAATTCGATAACCAACTTCGACTTTACCGAGACAACCTACCAGGCCCAGCGGAAGCTTGAGGAACGGTTCAGAAACATCGGTAAGGGAAAGTATGGAAGAATATTCAAAATGGCCAGAAAGCCAACCATGGATGAATATGTCAGGGTAGTGAAGATGGTCGCTCTTGGCCTTTTCCTCATCGGAGGACTTGGCTTTCTCCTTTACCTGGTATGGACATACTTCCCGTCAATCAGTTCGGGAATATTCGGTTGAACCTCTGGGGGTCTTTGAAAGTGTCATCCTATGAAACTGGAAGCAGCGTCTCGCAGGGACAGGGTATAAAGTCATTCGTAATGGAAGTGCCTGGTGAGAAGGAGGCCGTCGTACCCGTTGGCGGAAATGCAGAGTTCAGCGCCAAACTCAAGGTGGAAAGTGACAGTTCGTTTCATTTCAAGGCGGAACCAAGACTCATAACCGAGGTTGAGGGATCGCCCGACTGGCAGGTGAAGGTATACCTTGACGGCGTGGTCAAATGGGACAGCTACACAAGCCTTCCTGCTGAATTTGATGCAAACCTAAGCACGGGGGATCACTGGGTCACAGTGGGCGTGTCAGTTGCGCCCGGTGCATCATTTGGGGATGCAACGGAAGTCGGCGTTTCCATTACATCGAAGGGGGCCACGCAGACTCCCAGGTTCAAGGTTGCTGTCAGGCCATCCATACTTGCTGTGAAGACAGCCATAGGCCAGGAAAGAGAGGTTGCTGACTCCATTGGCGCAAGGGCAAAGGACGGCCAGCTCGGCATATATTCAATTCTTCTCCCATCCACAATAAGGGGTTACGTGCTTATCGAGGCCATGAACAGCGACAAGATAGAGAACGCTGTCCGCGGGATAAGGAAGACCCACGGCCTCGTCAAAGGCGAAACTTCGCTTGATGAGGTAAGCCATTTCCTTACGCCGAAACCAACGGTCAGTGGAATTGTCGAAGGCGATATTGTGGAGCTCGTGTCTGGACCGTTCAAGGGTGAAAAGGCACGTGTTCAGCGCATTGATCACGGCAAAGAGGAAATAACGGTCGAGTTATTCGAGGCAGTTGTCCCCATACCGGTGACGGTCAGAGGGGACCATGTCAGAGTTATTGAGAAGGATAAGTGAATTGATTCACAAGAGATGGTGATGACTGATGGCTGACAGGATAAATGCACTCATTGATGCTGGAAAGGCAACACCCGGAAACCCGCTCGGACCTGCACTGGGACCCTTGGGTGTCAACGTTGCGAAGATCGTGCAGGAAATAAATGAAAAAACCAGGCAGTTTTCAGGGATGAAGGTCCCGGTTACTATAGAGGTAAACGCGGACAAGACGTTCAACATACTTGTCGGAACGCCGCCCACTACTGCCCTTATACTCAAGGAGCTGGGAGTGGAGAAGGGCTCTGGAAACCCCAAAGGCACTAAGGCCGGCAACCTGTCAATGGCACAGGTTCTCAAGATAGCCGATATGAAGAAGGAGTCGTCCCTGGGTGCAACTGTGAAGACAAGAGCGAAGGAAGTCGTTGGCACGTGCGTGTCTGTAGGTGTAACAGTGGAGGGCAAGGAGCCCAAAGCAGTTATTGATGAAATCAACAAGGGCACCTGGGACAGCAAGCTGAAGTGAAAGCAGGCACTCCGTCACAACATGGATCTTCCCGGTTCAAGTGCAAAACATGAGCCATGGCACACCGTAAGGCAATGGCAGCTGATGGGGAGCGGGCAAAACTTTAAATCTTGGTCGCCTTAAGTGTGGTCTGCCGTTGTAGGAGAACCGGAAAGGTTCGCTGCACTACAAGAGGATGATTATTTGGCAAACAAGGAAACAGTAGAAGCTGTCAAGAAGGCAATCACGATAGCACCTCAGAGGAAGTTTGAGGAGAGCGTTGAAGTTGCCATCAATCTGAGGGATGTAGACCTGTCTGTTCCGAAGAACAGGATACAGGAGGACATCATACTCCCCAAGGGAAGAGGCAAGGCCATCAGGGTCTGCCTGTTCGGTGGAGGGGAAATGGCGATCAAGGCACGGGCGGCAGCAGATCTCGTCATCTCGCCGGATGAGTTCAACAAGTACATGGATGACAAGAAGAATGCGAAGAGCCTGGCAAGGCAGTATGACTATTTCATAGCCGAAGCCCCGCTGATGGCAACGATTGGAAGAAAAATGGGAGTTGTTCTCGGTCCCAGGGGAAAAATGCCGAAGCCGATACAGCCTGGTTCCGACCCGGCGCCCATAATTAACACCCTCAAGAGAACAACTTCTGTGAGAACCAGGGAGAAGAAGACATTTCAGGCTCATGTAGGCACCAGGTCTATGAACCCTGAAGATCTGGCAGATAACATTGATACTGTTCTGAACAGGGTGATCGGAAGGCTGGAGAAGGGAAGGATAAACCTCGAATCGGCCTATGTCAAGACGACAATGGGGCCCGCAGTGAGGATCATGTAGGTGCTGTCAATGGCTCACTCAAGAAGTTGGAAAACGGAAAACTTGAAAGTGCTGGCTGACAGCTTGAGAACCTCGAAGGTTGTAGGAGTGGTAAGCATCAGGGGACTCCCGGCAGCCCAGTTCCAGCAGATTCGAAAGAAACTGAGCGGTGTGGCACAGATACACGTATCGAGGGGCAAGCTTATCAAGATGGCACTGGATCAGGTCGGAAAGGACGTCAAGGGTCTGGGCCAGCTTGAAGAACTTGTTTCCCACGACCAGACGGCGCTCATATGCTCAAACCAGAATCCCTTCGCCCTCTACAGGACGCTTGAAAAGAACAAGACGCGCCTGGCAGCCAGGGGCGGCGAGATATCCCCCGAGGATATAGAAATCAAGGCCGGCGAGACCTCGTTCAAGCCCGGACCGATCGTGGGCGAGCTCCAGAAGGCGGGATTGCCGGCAAGCATCGAGGGCGGCAAGGTGGTAATCAAGAAGGACAAGCTGCTTGTCAAGAAAGGGGACGTGATTGCTCCCGCGATCGCATCCGCACTGACAAGAATGGAGATATTCCCTCTGGTGGCCGGACTCGAAGTCAAGGCAATGTTCGAAGAGGGGCTGCTGTTCAGGAAGGATGTGCTTCAGGTCGACGACGCCAGAATGCTGTCAGACCTGGCCACTGCTTCCCGGCAGGCTCTATCGCTTGCAGTCAAGAGCAGATACTTCACGCCCTTAAGTGTGAGACACCTGCTTGGAGACGCGCACAAGAACGCAGTCAACCTGAGCGTGTACGCAGAAATACCGACGAAGGAGACGGTGAAACTGCTCCTTTCAAAGGCAACTGCACAGGCATCCGCGCTCAAGAAGAAGACAGGGGATGCCTGAAATATCAAACGGAAAAACGGAGGTATAGGAATGGAGTACATATACAGTGCTTTGCTGCTGCACAGCGCTGGCAAGGAGATAAACGACGAGAGTGTTGCGAACATCATCAAGGCGGCCGGTCTTGAGCCAGATCAGGCAAGAATAAAGGCTCTTACCGCCTCCCTTAGCGGCGTCAACATAGAGGAAGCAATTGCAAGTGCAGCCATGATGGCAGCACCCGCACCGCAGGCAGCAGCGCCAGCCGAGAAGAAGGAAGAGAAGAAAAAGGAAGAGAAGAAGGAAGAGGCTGTTTCCGAAGAAGAAGCTGCAGCTGGTCTGGGCGCCCTGTTTGGCTGAGCGCCGGGCTGTTTCCTGAAAATCTCGAAACGAGGCACGGTCCAGCCGTGCTTCTAAACACAATGGTGGGCGCACGCCGATGGAAATGAGCGAAGAAGAGCTCGCGGCTGTCATCGCAGCCTGGTACTGGTGTCCGCCCGGTTCCATCGTTTTTGAAAGCAACCGCTTCAGGCTCACGCTCTGGAAACTTTCAACGGAGAGTAACATAGTTGACAGGTTCAACGACAGAGATACTGATGTCCTGATTGCGGATGTCGAGAAGCTTGTAAAGAGCAATGAGAGGAATGTGGTGACATGGCAGTGCAAGCCAGGCAGCGTACCGGCTGATATGGGGCAGGTGCTCATCGGGCACGGGTATGTCCCGGATGACAGACTGGACTACCTTTACTTTGACATGGGAGAAGGAAGGTGGCCTGTCCTGCCGCGCATGAGGATCGCCGATGGCGTAGAGGTGAAAAGGATCAGGACCGTCCAGGACGCAATGGAGTCACTGAAAGTAAGTGAGTGGGCCTTCCAGCGTACTGCATCCAGCGACGAGGAGACGAAGGAGAGGGCGGAGAACATTGTAAAGGAATCTGAGGAGGAAAAGAGCATTTCCATGACAGTTTCCTGCAATGGAAAGACAGTCGCGAGCGGGGGTGCCACATTAGATGGAAACATACTCAAACTCTGGGGCGGGGGCACCCATCCTGACTGCAGGAACAGAGGCATGTACGGCGCGCTGGTGCAGGCAAGGTGTTCCGAAGGTTTCAGACTCGGCGCCAGATATGCCGTTGTAACCGCCAGAGAATCCACCTCGATGCCCATACTCCTGAGGGCAGGCTTCAGGCGTGTCGGCTCAGAGCTGCATTTCAGAAGAAAACTATTAGATGCCTGAGCGCACTGTGCATCACATCGGAATGCACCGCGGTGGCGGGCGCTAATGGAAGACGGACAGCCAAAATGGACTTTCAGGACGATTGTCAGGATTCGCGTCGGGAGGACACGCACCGTTATTCCCACACAGCAGGAGGGCAGAATACTTGCGGCCGCAGGTTTGCTGATGAACGCCGCGGCGCTTGTGCTCTCCGTTTACCGGCCTCACGGGCCGGAGTACGTTTTCCTTTACGGTAATCTTCAGTTCGTACCGGTTGGAGTGATAGTCGGTGCCTCGCTGCTTCTGGGAATGGGTGTCTTCGCCATGACACGTGGCAGGACGCTGATTACGCTGCCTTCGGGGATGGTACTCGCAGCTGTCTCCATGGCGCTCTACCTTTTCCTGACCAGCGGCTTGAGGACCTTTCCTCCGGCGACATACGGCAACCCGCTTCCAGGCTTCCTTGGATTGGCTGGACTGGCGGCCCTGGAGTTTGTCGTGATAACATCCGCATGGAAGGCACTGCTCATGGGGCACAGATTCAACCTTCCTCCTGGTGGCAGTTAGCCATGCAGTCAATCAGGTGCCTATCAGCCTTATCTCGAATCCCTCTGCCTTGGAAGCCTCCGCCCAGTATCTGTTGATATCCTCCTGGATGATTGCCAGCGCATCTTCATTCCTGGCCGGTTTGAAGAGATGCCTGTAGCGCGACTGTGTCTCCAGATACTGTTCAACAGGCTTCAATGCACGTGGCACGTACGTGTGCTTCACCTTGCCATCAATGTACTCCTTCAGCGGCCACATGCCTGTTTCTATGCCCAGCTTCTCGATCCTTATCGTATCCTGCGGATCGTACCCCCAGCCTGTCGGGCAGCCAACGGGAGAGATGAACAGCTTCGGACCGGATATCTTCATGGACTTCTCCACCTTCTGGAGGAAGTCCACAGTGCGCGCAGCCGAGATGGTTGCGAGATAGGCGGGTTTCTGAGACTTCCAGACCTCGAACAGGTCCTTCTTATGCCCGGTGTTACCCTCCGGAAAAGAGCCCGTCGGTTCCGTGGTTGCAGACGACGAACCGTATGGTGTGGCTGAGGACATCTGGAAGCCCGTATTACCGTAAGCCTCGTTGTCGTAGCAAAGGTAGTAGAAGTCCAGATTCCTCTGCACTGCACCAAGCGTAGACTGCAAACCAATGTCGTAGGCCGCTCCATCCCCTGTGACAACTACAACCTTCAAATCCTCGTCTGGTGAAATCTTCCCTTTCTTCATCAGCAGGTCCAGAGCATCCCTTATTCCCTGAGCGCCCGCGGGCGCGCTCGCAAAAGCGGTATAGAGCCAGCTTGACTGAAGTGGTGAATACGGATAGACTGACAGCATAGTCATGCATCCGGCAGCATTGACCCAGACAACCTTTCCTCCCAACGCCTTGTGAAACAGTCTGACGGCCAGAAGGCCCCCGCAGCCTGCACACAGCGGATTCCCAGGAACCATGAACTCCTCGGTGGGCAGGTCCTTTACCGTCCGGTATGCCTCATCTGACATCATTGTCTCACCACCTGTCCTGCAATCTGAAGGTTCTTCTTGACCGATTCTATTTCATCATTCCTCATCAGGTACAGGGGACTGTGCGGCCCTTCAGCGGACCAGTGACCCTTGTGCATCATTTCGAATATCATCTCCATTTCTCCCATTGTTATCTGCTTGCCTCCAAGGCCGCCGATGACAGGGAATACATCTTCGGGCCGGTTCTTCAGGTGATACAGGGAAGAGACAATCTCCGGGTAGATTATTCCGCCTGAACCAGGGGCGATGTTCTGATCGAATACGGCAACAGCTCTTTTTCCGGCAAGCACAGAGGCGATGGCGTCAGCGGGGAATGGCCTCAGCATCCGTATCCTGAGCAGCCCGGCCCTGACGCCTCTTGACCTCATCCTGACAACTGCCTGCTTTCCAATGGTGGAGAATGAGTTTGTCATGACAAGGACATAGTCTGCATCATCAGTCATGAATTCCTCCACCGGTCCGTATGACCTGCCGAAGAGGGATTCAAATTCGCCCGATATTCTGCCAAGCAGTGAAAGGGCATTGAGGGATGAGATGTGCATCTGATACCTGAAGTAGCTGTAGAGGTTGCTTGACAGGACTGAAGAGGCTTTGGCAACAGGTCGTGACGCGCGGAACGGATTGGACCCATTGTATTCAGGCAGGAACTCTGCCACCTTCTTCATGTCAGGCAGCGCGACCCTTTCCCTTGTAAAAGACAGGTAGAAACCGTCGAGATTCACAATGGCCGGCAGCATGACCTTCCTGTCTTCGGCGAGCCTGTATGAGAGAAGGATCATGTCAACTATCTCCTGGCAGTTCTCAGCGTGGAGCTGAAGGAAACCACTGTCCCTTGCAGCAAGAACATCATTGTGGTCAGGCTCAAGTGTTATTGGAGCGGCCAGCGCCCTTGAGACGTTCACAAGAACAAGCGGAGTCCTCCAGCCCGTTATGTTATACAGCATCTCCATGCCATACAGAAGCCCCTGGCTTGACGTGGCCGTGAACACCCTAGCGCCTGTGGAGGACGCGGCACCGGCGGCGGTGAGCATGGAATGCTCCGATTCAAGCTGAACCAGCTTTGCATCCATTTCGCCGTTCCTTATCCAACTGGAAAGTGTCTCTATAATTTCAGTCTGTGGAGTGATAGGGTAAGCGGGGATGTAATCAACGCGCGCAAGCCTTGCTCCCCAGGCTGCAGCTGCGTTTCCTGTCATGAGAGACAAACTCTTCATAATGCACGCACCTCCCTTGTAATCGAAATTGCCTTAGTCGGACACTCCCTGTAGCATATGAGACAGCCCTTGCAATTCTCCATGTCTATGACTGGCCTTCCATCCGTCTCTATGACCATTGCCGACTCGGGACAGTAGGCATAGCATATCATGCAGTTTGTGCACTTCTCATAGTCGATCGTGGGAGCATATATCCTCCAGTCTCCGGTCTTTCTCAGGGCAGAGTTGCCGACAAGCAGTATGTCCTCGCTTCCCTCCATTCCGCTTATCACACCTATAGGCACCACTGTTCCGGGGGAGTAGTTCTCTTTCGTTGACAGTTTGAACGATGGTACCAGACTGAAGGCCCTCCCGGCAAGCGCCACATTCATTTGAATCGCTTCCGGAGAAAGACTGCCCTCGCCAAGCTCGCCCCTCACTGCTGAGGTAACGGCATCTGGTGAAACGACCGAGATGAGTTTGGCTGCCACGGCCGCAGAAGCAGTGCTCAGGATGGGTTTTCCAAGCAGTTCCAGAGCCATATCGGTGATATTCAGTGTTACCACCTCCACTCCGTCAAGGTTCACGTTCAGTTCATCGGGCTTTCTGGAACTGTTGACAAAAAGTATCCCGCCCTCCCTGAGGCCCGAAAGCGGACTCGCTGTAGGGTCTTCGAGAAGCGTTTCGTCCATGACAATGACAACATCCGGGTCGAATATGAATCCCCGTTCCAGAATCTCTCCGTCGGAGATACGCGTGAACGCGGTGACAGGAGCTCCCCTTCTTTCGGCTCCATAGACCGGCGAATCCTGGACATTGAGTCCCTCATCAAAGGCAGCGCTCCCGAGAATCCTGCTTGCTGTCTTTCCACCCTGCCCTCCTCTGCCGTGGAATCGTATACGTAACAACATACGAGTCGTATTTATATGGGAAATTATCGGTTATACATATTGTCTTTATACTGTATGTCTTTTGTTCGTACAGTTTTTTATGATGCAGCAGAATTTTATGTCAAACTGTGACAGTGTTTCCAACTTCCCATTGGAGATGCAGGAGTCATGAGGAGTGTCTGTGGGCAATTCGAGTTCTTAGCAACATGTTGTCATGCCTGGAAGTCTGTGCATTGATAGCACACCATCCCGAGCTGCTGGTGCCTGAATAGCAAATGTCAGGGATATGCAACGCTTCACTCGGCAGAGGGCACTGTCACTTGAAAGCATGATGCACGTCAACATGGCCTTCGTCTGGCCTGATTTCGAACGGAAACCGGTCCTCAGACCTGTTGAGAAAAAAGTTGATGGTTAAGCTTTTATACTTGCCGTATCTTTTAAATACAAGTTGTGAACCGATGCGCCTCCTAGGAATAGCTAAGTGCAAGAGCCCTTCGGGGCGTGTCTTGGTTGCAGGCACTTTCACTCCTGAGGAAAGGGAGAGAGTGTACGACAGAAAAGGATCTGAAATAGGCTATGTTGCCGAGATTTTCGGGAATGTCGACAAACCATATATCTCCGTCAGTGCGAGCAGGCTGATCAGAAAGGAGCATGTCGGCGGCCTGGAACTTTACATCAAGGAAAGGGAGACCGATGGCAAGAGCAAGGGAGACAAGAGAAGGCACGGAAGAAGTTGAGAGATGCCCTGAGTGCGGTAGCACTCACCTGGTTCGAGACTACGAGCGGGGCGAACTCATCTGCGAGGAATGCGGTCTGGTGATAGATGACCAGCTGATCGACCAGGGACCTGAATGGAGGGCTTTCGACGTCGAGCAAGGGGAAAAGAGGGCCCGAACTGGTGCCCCGATGACATATACGATACACGACAAGGGTCTCTCTACTGAAATTTCATGGAAGAACAAGGACAGCTATGGAAAGAGCATACCCACCAGGAACAGGGCGCAGTTATACAGACTCAGGAAGTGGCAGAGAAGAATCAGGGTAAGCAACGCGACGGAGCGGAACCTTGCCTTTGCCCTTGGTGAACTTGACAGAATGGCCTCGTCAATGGGACTTCCCAGGAATGTCAGGGAGACGGCTGCAATGATCTACAGGAAGGCTGTCACTAACAATCTGATCAGGGGAAGAAGCATTGAAGGGGTTGTGGCAGCATCGCTTTACGCAGCCTGCAGGCAGTGCAATGTTCCAAGGACGCTGGATGAAGTCGCTGGATCAAGCAGGGTCGGAAGGAAGGAAATAGGAAGGACCTACAGGTTCATGACAAGGGAACTGAAACTCAAGCTCATGCCAACCAAGCCGCAGGACTATGTATCCAGGTTCTGCAGCGAGCTTAAACTCAGCGGGGACGTGCAGTCGAAGGCGGCGGAGATACTGAAGGAAGCTGGAAAGAGGGAGCTTACCTCTGGAAGGGGACCGACAGGGGTCGCCGCTGCTGCAATCTACGTTTCCTCCATAATAGCCAATGAGAGGAGGACGCAGCGTGAAGTTGCAAATGTGGCTGGTGTCACCGAGGTGACAATCAGGAACAGGTACAAGGAACTGACAGAGAAGCTGGGCATAGAAGTGGAACTCTGATTGAGAATTCAGGGCAAATGGCGACTCAGCTCCAGATACTGCACGCCTGAATTTCCCACCCTTGCAAACAGTATTTCCTTCCGGACACCGTGGGCGACCCTAACCGCCCTCGATATCTCGGGCCATGTGGACATGAATCCCCTGGTCACAGCATGAACAAGGAAGCGGGCGTGTGCTTTCTCAGGATCGGAATCGTATGCCCTGAAATGCGAGCCGTACTTGAAACCTGTCTTGACCGCAAAACCGCGATCCTTCAGGTCCTGGTATACCCCCAGCTTCTGTTCAAATTCTGGATCAATCCTTGCTGCCGCCTCAGTGACTGAACCAAGGGTCGCGTTTTTCCCGGTCTTTGCACTTCGTACCTTCAGCGCCTTCTTCATCATCAGATGGACTGCTTCGAGCAGTGAAATCTGCAGACCGGGACCCATGGCGTTTCCATAGAACCCTGTCTTCCTTATCTTGTCCGCCGCCTCGGCATCGCTTACAACAACCCTGTCGACGAGAGCTATTCCCTGAAAGACTGCATCGAAGCTCTCCCGCATCCTTGCTGATGGCTGGGCTATCTTGATCCTGTAGTAAGTGATATCCCCCTCTTCATCCACAACTGACAGGATTACATCCTTGCCTGTTCCCTCTGCGCCTTCGCAGATTGAAAAGAGATCGTCGAGATCAAAAAGAGAGCGCTCCGAAATCGTAAGGACAAATGCCCTGGGCGATGAATTCTTCGGCGTCTCCCCGCGGCCGTAAAGAAGGAAATCTATGCCCTCCGGCTTGCCCTCGGCAAGATTGACAATCAGCCCTCTTTTCCTCATGTCACAGTATGCAATGTAACGGACCTCAAAATTCGAGATTCTCCTCGAAGCATAGGTAAGCAGCTGGCCGAAGTCCATGACTTGACCCTCCTGGTCGGCTACGCTGAGTCTTTCACTTTCGAAGAGATAGAGCGTCTCCAGGAGGTTCAGTTTGAGTGAGCCGCCGCTCTGTGGTTCCCCGTAACAGCCCTTGTTATGTATCCTGCTTGCCTCGGATTCATCGTTTATGACTGCTGCGCTCTTCTGGAATATCGCGACCATTGGTGATTAAATGTGCATTATCAGTTAAAGTTTGTTACATGGGCAAAATGCATGCAAAAGAGATAAAGTGACGGAGGTCATATGGAGGGGATATGACAGCACGCGAAGACAGAACGGTTAAGATGCTCAAGAAGTCTGTCGAGGATGCCCAGAAGCAGGTAAAAAAAGGTATCAATGCGCTGAAAAAAGCCTCTGAGGGCGCCGTAGTGATGGCAAGGGATGCCAAGCCTCTGGGAAAGGATCTGATGAATCTGGCGGACGCCATTGCGGCGGCCTTTGAGAAAGCTATTCCTGAAATGACAAAGGATCTCAGGAATATGGAAAAGGCAGCGGTCAAGAGAGCGAAGGATGCCTTGAAGAAGAAGTGAGGCGCATAACTTGAAGGATAAACCGGACATAGAAGAAGTGATGAGTTCATTCTACGGCGACGAAGCGGTCACAGCCATTGTACAGCTCAAGGTTGACACAAAGGAGGCCGACAGCATTGCAATGACTGTTGCAAAGCACGAGGCGATATTTGACGTCTACATGGTAACTGGCGACGCAGACATAGTGGTAAAGGCGAAATTCAAGAACTATTCGAATGTCAAACGTTTCCTTGTCGACACGCTTGGTGCGATAAAGGGTGTCAAGGAAACAAAAACAATGATGGTTGTCACGGCCTTCAAGGAGAACGGGCAAATCGAAGACATAGGAGTCCCCAGATAACAGGGCCGAAGTCCGGAGAATGCCGGGCTGGCCAGGGCGTTGTCAGCCTCGGAAGCCTTTTAATAAGCCGCCAGGTCTTCATCGGAACTGTGTGTCAGATGGAAAGCTAATATAGAGAGAGACTTTACATTTGAACGAACAGTAGAAGGAAGGACTCCCCCATGGACGGTGAACTGATCATGACCAATGATGAGAGGCTCAAGCAGATAATTGACGTACTGAACCAGCTTGCAGAAGACACTTCTGTCCCCAGAAACATAAGAAAGGGCGCAACCGAGGCAATCAACAAACTCATGTCAAAGACGGAAGCTCTCGACGTGCGTTCGGCGAGTGCAAACATAATTCTGGATGAACTTGCAAACGACCCGAATATTCCGCTTCACGGCAGGACAATAATCTGGAACATAATGAGCCAGCTTGAAACGCTGAAATAAACGGCATTTAAGGCTGTGTGCCGGAGTACGCAGCCTGCATGTCCATTATCAATCACTCTCCTGTTTCGATGTATGCGCTTTTTTCATAAAGCCTCCTGGCATGTGTCCGAAGCATCGAGGTAACGAGTTGAGCTGCACTGTATACGAGTCTCCCGGTGCGCTGCTACAGTGCCCCGGGCATCAATGTTCCTATAACGAGCCACTGAATTTCACACATGACTCACATCCGCTTAATATCGGCTGTCGCACTGCCGATTCTGACCAAAGCTCCCATGGCAACAATGAGTCAGGCCAAAGTACCACGAGGGATTTCCCCTGTCTCGATGCGGGCCCTATCAATATGACTCTGGCCATCATCCCGCGTACCGTTACACAAATGTGCTACAGGCACGCAAAGCGCCAGATTGTGAAGATTACAAGCCTCGCGAATATGAGCGACTTCTTGGCGGCTGATGGGCAGTATTGTTTCATCAATTCAGCGAAGCGTTCATGCTGACTGGATTTAAATAGAGAGCTACGTTTCACATCTTTTGGTTCAGCGCCTAACAGTGCCTGACCCCCATGGGAAGTCAAGCGGCTGTAGTCTAGTGGTAGGACTGAAGCTTCCCAAGCTTCAAACTCGGGTTCGAATCCCGGCAGCCGCACATAGTTCTGGTTCGGATTCACTGGGATACGAACCTGTCACCTCTTCTGCAATTACGATTTCCGTTTCTCCTTGCCCGTGACTGTCTGGAAAGAAGGAATTGTAGCGGAGTCGCACATGCTCCGCCACCTCCTTTTGCGAAATATGAGTATAAATTGCTGTCGTCTCGATGCGGGCATGTCCCAGATGGATTTGAACCTCCCTGATGTCGAGCGGTTCAGAGCCAAAGAAGCCTTTCAACAGGCTTGTGGCACAATAATGTCTTAGTGCATGTGCGTGAAGAAGAGGCATACCCAGCGCGATGCCAATTCTCTTGATCAGGTTCCTTGTGTAATTGTATTCTATTCTCCCGCGACTGCTTGTAAACAGGGCTTTGGGATCCGTGTTGTAGCGGTATGCATGAATGTATTCCTCGAGGGAGATGATTAGGCCATCCGGAAGGCCTACGGTCCGATCCCGTTCACCTTTCTCTGAACGTACATAGATGCCTCTTTGAGTAACATCCTCGATATTCAGCCCAAGCATCTCGCCAATACGCAGACCCCCGAATGCAAGTATTTCAAACATCAGTTCGTTGCGTTTTGCCAAGCCCTTGTTTGAATTCTTCCGGCAGTAACGGATTATCTGTGAGAGCTGGTCATCCGTGGGCATCCAGGGTTCTGGAGCTGGTTCTCCCTTGAACCGTGGAAGGTCTATATGCTTGCCAAGGAAATCGAGCCATGCCTGGACATCCTTCATGTCGTTGTTTACAGACTTCTTCTTCTTTCCTTTCTTGAGTTCTGCTTCAATGTAGGTGTAAATATCAGACAGATTGAATTCTAGGAGGTCCATATGTTTTGATATATATTGAAGGCGTCTCACCTGGCGGGCAACTGTCGAGAATGAGAATCGGCCGCACCCTGAAGCCCACAATCGGAATTCATTGAGTTTTTGCCTGAACTGCGCATGATCATTCGGCGTGTCCATTTTGTTCACCTCTCAATTTCTACCCTGTTGGATGAAAGTTCGAATCGATCTCCGCAAAAAGGACAGAATTTGAGGTCTTTCAACTTCAACCAGGGTCTGTCATCATCCAGTCCCAGATAGTATACAGCGTTACCTCCATCAGTAATCATGGCTGTGACCGTGAAATCACTCAACCATGAACAACACCATTTCTCAGCCGGTGAAAGGTAATAGAAGCCACATCCCCTGCAACTCCTCTGAAGCGTTCGATCAAACTTCACGAGCAGACTCCCCCTTCAGAAAGGCCTTCAGTGGATCCGTGTAGAGGTACCCGTAAATTCTGAGGGTCTGGCACAGTTCTCTCAGACGAATTTGATTTATCGATTTCTTGAGCTCTATTCTCTCAGGGTATGATGAAACGTCTAGCTGATATTCGTCTTCAAGAATGAGGAGCCAATTCCGTATCTGGCTTCTTGCCGTACTTATCACTACTATAAGTAATATCCATTCTCTATAAATACTTATCACTAACATATCCGATAAGTAAGCAAGGGTAATTAAATACTAATTACTTATGGAAACAATGCCTATGCTAGGAGAAAACCTGAAACCTTTTGAACGCCAGTCAAGTCTGCTTCGGCTCCTGGTGATTCTAAACCACGCAGGAGAGATAAACTTCCAGAAACTTATCGACGAGTATCATCTATATCCCAACCCGTTATATGCATCTGTTGAAAAGGCAAAGGAATTGGGTGTGATTACAGTCCGGCGAGATACCTCTTCGTACCCTCCAAGAAACATGTTGAACCTGACGCAAAAAGGTAAGAAGGTTGCCGAATTGCTGAAAAAGATGGACGAAGTCCTTATGGGGTGAGCATTCTGCTTGATCCGGCATCAGTGCCATTGCACGTTAATCATATAGCCCTCAAGTACCAGACAAGCCTATTTGTTGACTGGATTCCAAAATGTGGCATGTTACCTATGCTTGCGTACGAACGCCGAATGAAGCCAAGAGGCTCCAGCGTTTGGGTTGCATGAGCAATGTTCAAAGTTGTCGACCTTTTTGCTGGCCCCGGCGGGCTCGGCGAGGGATTTTCGTCGTTTGCTGATGCACAGGGAGATAGGAAATTTGAAATTGTATTATCGATAGAGAAGGAAGATTATGCTTTCAGAACTCTCAAGCTGAGATCGTTTTTTCACCTTTCTTGGCCCCATATACCTGAAGAATATTATCAATACTTACGTAGAGAAATCGGGATTGATGCCCTCTATGCATCTTATCCAGTCGCAGCCAAAGCCGCAGCTGAAAGGAGCTTGAAAGCCTCAATAGGAGCCGACCGAAAAACGATAATGGACATACGCAGTAAAATCAACGACCGATTGCAGCGGACAGACAATAGTGTTTTGATCGGCGGACCACCTTGTCAGGCGTATTCTCTCGCAGGTAGATCTAGGAACGCTGGCAACCCCAAATATGATCCTGAAAAAGATGTCAGACAGAAACTGTACGTGGAATACCTTCAGATATTGTCAGATCACAAACCTGCTGTTTTCATTATGGAAAATGTAAAGGGATTGCTCTCGGCAACTTTCAAGGAACAGGGAATATTCGGCAGAATGCTTGGCGATCTGCGCAATCCTGCTGAAGCACTTGAAAGAGAGGGACGTGATACGCTTGAAAGCTATCATCATACATATTCCATATACTCATTGACCAGCGAGGGACTAATTGACGACAATTCTCCCTACACTGCGGTGGTGAAATCCGAATTGCACGGTATCCCCCAATCGAGACACAGAGTCATTCTGCTGGGAATAAGGAATGATCTGAATGTCCAGAATCCGGGGGGTCTAGCCTTACAGGATGAAATTCCAATATCAAAGGTTATTGGAGGATTACCAAAGTTGAGAAGTATGTATTCACAGAGCGCGGATTCTGATGCAAAATGGCTGAAATTGTTGAGGAATCAAGAAGATCGCTCTTGGATGGGGTCAATAATCCAGAGACCATGTGGGAACAAATTGAGGGATTACATGGTAAACCAGTTGAGAATGATACGGCCGCCCGCTGCAGGAACCGGATGTGACTTCATTAAGGGTCAATATCCTACGGCCTACCTCAATAAATGGTATTGCGATCTCCGGATGCAAGGTGTGTGCAATCACACTGCGCGATCTCACATGCGTAGGGATCTCTACAGGTACTTTTATGCAGCCTGTTACGCCAAGGTGAACAAGAAAAGCCCAACTCTGAGAGATTTTCCGAAGGAATTGAAACCAAAACATAAAAGTGCGAAGAAGTCAGCTAAAGTCAAGAACAGTTTTACTGACAGGTTCCGGGTGCAAGTGAGTACAAGACCAGCGACTACAATAATGTCTCACATAAGCAAAGATGGCCACTACTACATTCATCCCGATCCAAGGCAATGTCGGAGCCTTACAGTCAGAGAGGCAGCTCGCATACAGACATTTCCAGATAATTATTACTTCGAAGGTAGCAGAACGGAGCAGTACATACAGATAGGAAATGCAGTTCCGCCTTATCTCGCGTACCAGATAGCCGGGATTGTGTACGGAATACTTTCGAAAGCGTGTAGTCAAGACCCCGAAAATCACCAAAAACCAATATCGAGAATCGCGGATGCCTAGTGGCACATGTCTTTGCCTGCCCACTTGGTTTCGGTTAATTTGAACTACCGCTGCCCCCAGGACACTACTCAAATCCGGTAAAGGCCACAATTAATCCAGAAATTATATTGACCCGCTCATCTCATAGCAGTTTATAGAAAAATGGGGAGACTGAAGCCGTGGACAAGATAAGCAAAGAGCGTCGAAGCTGGAATATGTCAAGAATAAGGTCCAGTAACACATCGTTGGAATTGGAAGTGAGAAAGGCTCTGCATGCATTAGGCTTCAGGTACAGATTACGTTCTTCGTTGCCTGGCCACCCAGACATTGTCTTCCCTAAGAAAAGGGTGGCATTATTCATTAACGGCTGCTTTTGGCACTCGCATGGTTGCAAGTTATCGACTATTCCTACCACAAGGCATGATTTCTGGGCTGAGAAACTTGGGAACAACAAGAATAGGGACAAGAGAGTAAATGGGCAGTTAAAAGCAATGGGATGGAGGGTGGTCACTTTGTGGGAATGCGAAATCAAAGAGCAGTTTGAGAGGGAGTTAGCAAGAGTTGTGAAAGTCATAGGTCC
Source organism: Thermoplasmata archaeon (assembly GCA_021817225.1). Taxonomy (GTDB): domain Archaea; phylum Thermoplasmatota; class Thermoplasmata; order Sysuiplasmatales; family Sysuiplasmataceae; genus JAJZXY01. The sequence goes on along the minus strand of JAKAVR010000001.1, from coordinate 82,247 downwards.
AGCATCTAATCATGGCATAAGAAATATCTGATGATGCCACGCTTTTGCATTTGACTTCTGAGTGAGTGTTCAACTTAATTGTTGCTTTTCTTTAGAGGAAATCCATCTTGATGACGGTTCAAATTCATATCAAAGAGTGAAAGCAATGCTAGACTGTGCGTGACTTTCTAAGCCATTTCAGTCTACTTGTTCGCGAAATCCGGTATGAGAAGGGGAATAAGCGGTTTAAGTGATGTCTTTGCAATTGTAATGTCATTTGCGTTAATTAGGCCACATGCCACATTGAACCTCTGCGGAATTCACTTACCTTTTGCCATTCTATCGCTTGCAAGAATCTGAAACACAAGTCACTAATGAATTGAACTTGTCTGGGAACAGAGACGAAGAATTAGTTTTAAATGGTCATACTGTCTTACTTTGCTTGGTGGAAAGGCAGACGGTTATCGTCTATTGGCATTTTATTGCCCAAGGGAATAGACATTCGATTCGCAATGTGATCTTGCGAGAATTTAGAAATCTCTGCCAGTAGCATGATTAGGTGGTCGTTCTCAGTAAGTTTTGCATCTTTGACAAAGGTTTTGGATGAACATTTGGACGATTCCAATTCTGAATTCCATAGATTAAATGGAAAGAATGATCTTAGTGAGGTGAATGACCGTGGATGAAGACCTCAGTGAAGAGCAACTTACCAATTTATTGAAAGCACTTCCATTGAGATTGTTACTCAGGTTGGGGCGGGGAAAGCTAGAGGGTGTCCGTTTGAATAGCAGACAGGAAATTATCGCATCATTGATTAGTCGCTCTACTCCAGACGATGTCAATCTCTTTGTCAGGACATACGAATATCTCAACGACGAGCTAGAGCCAGTAAATCTTGTGTGGTGTGCCCTTGAGAAGCCACAGACAGTGGGAGCTATAAACTCAATAGTTAACAAAAACCCCTTCAAACTGGATGACAAGGACCAACACGTGGAGGAGAACGGATTTGACACAAAAGAGACTCACGTCTCCGATGGTGCATTATTGACCACATATTGGTATTTGTCCACCAACACGGATTTGGATGCGAATTTCAATCTTCAGGTCGTGAAGAGAGATGTGCATGTCGGATTACGATTTGGCACTCACGATAAATTGACACAACTCATGGGCAGTTCTTCAGCGGCTTGTAGCGTTCTTTCCGCAATGAAAGACTTGGGTATAATGCATGCTTCACCAACAATTCTGAGTGCAAACAGTAAGGTTCTTGAAGACAAATTCAGCCACATCATTCGCGAAATGGCGAACAGGTGTGGTGCACATAACACAGGAGGTCTTGGGCGCTCTATAGAAATAAACACGATGAAATTTTATTATCCCACTGGTAAGATAAAAGAGAAATCATTTAGAGGTAGGGAGGATATTTTCAACCACCCGGATGTGAGAGAGGAAATTGATGTTCACGGAGGCAAAATACTGAACATCGGAGGTCGTCTCATCTACAAGGACGTTCGATTTGCTTTCAGAGTAGGGTTTGTTTTACTGATCAGCGGGCAATACGTTGCAGAGGTTTACATCAATGAGTTGGGAAGCGGTATAGGCGATCCCTCCATAAAGAGTGACGTTATAGATATTCTTAGCAAAATCTTTCTCGACACGCTTGGGAAGTACCTTCGATAAGGGCCTGATTCCTATGATAGACTACAAATTCGAGCTCCAGATGACCATATCCATATTCGTGATGGTTTTTGGGGCTATAACTGCTGGATTCAAAGCTTATCTGGCGGCCTATGCAGTGTTTTTTTCTTTTGGCATAATCCAGCTGGTGCTTCTAACCACCATCAGAAATTACACAAGATTGCCGTTTGATCAATTCTCAACTCTTAAGTATGGGCAAGATGCCCTAGATGTTAGTACGATGTTGTTTTCAGTCGCAAGCGTCTTTGTCATATCTGAACAGATACTGTTTGTCCTTAGTAATGCTGTCTGGGAACGACTATTATTCCCTTTGGTGATTTCAGCATTCACATCAATACCTATTTGGAGGGGCATGCTTAACTCTAGGTATTGGAGAAAGCTCCGATTTGAATTAACTCCTCATGAGTTTGAGATATACAATGAGTATAGTGAGGATTCTATAACCTTATTTATTCAAAATAAGACGAATTCGTTAACCGAGATCAAGCTGGCAATTAGCATACCATTGAACGTGAAAATGAGAATTGATGGCCATGAGGAGCTTAATGGACGCTACGAACAGAAAATCAATTTGCACACAAATGAAGAAGTTGTACAGGAGTTGTACTTCAGATTGGATGGCAGGGCAAGAGAGATTTCTGTCCTTAGAGTCGAAGTATCAACCAAGAAAGGTTCCGTAAGCCAATCAGCCAATCTGATAGGTCCAAGAGTTACGCCGGCTGTTGTTAAGGCAAACCAGTCTTGACGCAATTCTACTCCGAATACAGGACAGCGGCTGTCAACAATATAAGCAGCTGGAAGCCGGCAGTGGTAATATAGAATTCCTCTCACGCATAGGATCTTTAGTTAGTAATATTTCATCCTAGGACATCTGCTCCGATGGCAGATTACTTTTCAAGGAACGAAGTGAGTAAGTCTGTATGAGAATTGGAGAACTATCAAATCATCTTCTTCGTAATATAATTTCTGAGTATTCAATTTAATGGCAGTTGCACTCTTGCCGTTTCTTGAGTAATAAAGGGGAGATTCTGCAACCAATCTTTATAAGTCCGGATGCTGCAATTATGCCTCCATCCGTAGAAGATGGACAGAAGCCTCGCACGAGAGGAGGTTGAATTGGTGGAAACGATAGATCTGTCAGAATTTGAGAAAGTTCCCCCAAGAGCAGATGCTATGTTCGAAGCATTGAGGGCTTTTGGCTACACACTCGAAGCTGCTGTCGCAGACATTGTAGACAATAGCATTTATGCCGGCACTAAGAATGTCTGGATAGATTTTCACTGGTCGGGACCACAATCTCACATCACAATTCTGGACGATGGCCGTGGAATGGCAACTAACGAACTAACAGAAGCAATGAGGGTCGGCAGTAAGAGCCCCCTTGAAGAACGAAACGCAGACGATCTCGGCAGATTTGGTCTCGGGCTCAAAACGGCATCCCTGTCCCAATGCAGATTACTCACAGTCAGATCCAAGACAGCGTCTGGTCACGATACTACGCGTTCCTGGGATCTTGACCTAATTGATAAACTCAAAGATTGGGAGCTACGGAAACACCCCCTATCGGAAACAGAACCGTTGTTATCAATGCTCAATAATATTGAAGATCATGGAACATTGGTTATTTGGCAACGATTGGATAGGGTAGTTGATCAAAGTGGAACTGACAGCAGCGATGCCAAGAACCGATTCCTATCCAAAGTGGAAATCGTGGAACGCCACATTGCGATGACATTCCACAGATTCATTTCTGGCAAGGATCGGCTTAGAATCCATATCAACAACAAAGCTGTAAAGGCATGGGATCCCTTCCTGAAGAATGAAGATGCAACACAAGAGCTCAGTAAAGAGGCGCTTGAAATCTTCGGGAAATCGCTTAATGTCCACCCTTTCGTCCTACCACACAAGTCCCGTCTGGATGAGACGATTCACGAACTTGCTGCTGGTCCGCGGGGATGGAATGCACAACAGGGTTTCTACATTTACCGGAACGAGAGACTCATTGTTCCCGGAAGTTGGCTCGATCTGGGTTTCAAACAAGAAGAGCACTACAAACTGGCAAGAATACAGGTGGACATTCCCAATACATTGGATCATGAATGGCGTGTGGACGTAAAGAAAGGAGTAGCGTATCCTCCTGGTGCATTGATCGGACCCATGATTAGGATCGCAAAAGTCACTCGCGCTCGAGCCAGTGAGGTTTACAGGAACAGAGGAAGGATCCTGAAGCGAAAACATGCTTTGAATTACGAACTCGTTTGGGAGCGAAGGTCCAGGCACAATTCTGTATTCTTCAAGATAAACCGCTCACATCCGATTGTCAGGGATGCGCTGGACCTGCCTTCATACTCAGCTAGAAAGGTAAGGGAGCTGATAGAGCTTGTTGAGAATACAGTGCCTTTGCAGACAATTGTAATGGAGAATGCAGAGCATCCGGATTGTTTTACGGATTCAGACGACTGGGAATTCAAGGCAGCGCTGGAGCGGAGAGCGATAGACATTTTCAACGCTCTTACTAGAGAGGGATTGGAGGCAAATGACGCATATGAACGAGTGGCTTCTATAGAGCCGTTCGATCGCATGCCGAGTGTTTTGGCTAAACTTGAGTCGTTATTGGGGAACTGACATGATAAGTGATCAGGAGTATCAACGTGCCATAATTGTTGCTCTGCAGCTCTTGAGCACGGTTGAGGCTCCTCCTAGGGATCTCATCCGAAGGAAAGTGGAGACTGCATTCGAGGCTTGTGAGGTTGACGCAGAGGAAAGTGATGTGAATAGGCTTTGTATCGACATCGAAACTAGCCTGAATGTATGGGTCGGTGCGATTTCAGTCTTGGATGTTAAGGAGGACCACATCGACTGGTTGTCTGACACTATGTCAGTGATATCTGAGGATCGCCCTCAGATCAAGTGGGATTTCTGGAAACGCTATGAGCGATTCCTTCAGGAAGTCAGGTTGTGGCCTCCAAATGTCCTACGGTCAATGGATCGTACGACTACAGCTATTCTCAAAAGACTGGAAGATCCAAAACGTGAAGGGAAATGGGATCGGCGTGGAATGGTAGTGGGGAGCGTTCAATCTGGAAAGACTTCGAACTATATTGGCCTCATTTCCAAGGCAGTAGATGCTGGATATAAGCTCATATTCGTTCTGACAGGTCTCCATAATAATCTGAGGAGTCAGACTCAGTTCCGTCTCGACGATGAATTTCTGGGATATGATACTGACAAGAATCTCAAGTTTGACGAAGGCAATATCAGAATGGGTGTGGGAAGACTTTCAGGGGAGCGTCTCCTGAGAATCCATTCTCTGACAAGCAGCAACGACAAAGGGGACTTCAATCAGAGAGTCGCTAGACAGGTGGGTGTTATGCCAGGTGGTGATCCCATTCTCCTAGTTGTAAAAAAGAACGTGTCCGTCCTTAGAAACCTGAACGGTTGGGCAAGATCTATTCTTGCTGGAGATGACGGACTAATTCGGGGCGTACCCTTGCTGGTTATAGATGACGAGTGCGATCAGGCATCGATAAATACCAAGCCGTTGGAACTTAATGCCCCCGATTATGATGTGACCAAAATCAATGCCGAAATAAGAAACCTCCTGAAAGCCTTCGAGAAATGCGCATATGTTGGCTATACCGCGACCCCATTCGCCAGCATATTCATTCATCCAAGCAATCCACACACTAGATTTGGTGAAGATATTTTCCCTGAGAGTTTCATTATAAGTCTTCCCACCCCTTCTAACTACATCGGACCACTGGAAGTATTTGGAATAGACAGAGACGACGAACTAGGCTTTGAACTGAGAGAATCTATGCCAGTACTTCGCCCTGTGATCGATAACGAAACTCTGATACCTGATAGTCATGACAAGTTATGGTCAGTACGGGAGTTACCCGGTTCCCTAAAAGAAGCGATATTGTCTTTCATACTCAGTTGCGCAGCAAGATCAGCACGCGGTGAACAAAGAGTGCACAATTCCATGCTTATTCACGTCTCCAAATACGTGTCTGTTCAGAATCAGATGTACGACCTAGTCACGGAGGAGCTGAAAAGTATACAGCGGAGAGTGCGGTACGGAGATGGAGATTCATCGGACAGTATCACGGACAAACTGAAGCAACTTTGGGAGACTGATTTCATTCCAACAACATCGAAAGTGAATCCTTCACTGATGAGAACATGGGAAGAGATTCAGACTGAAATTGAGACCGCATCTTCTAAAATAATTATCAGAACAATAAACGGCAGCACAAATGACATTCTGGATTACAGAAGACATGCTAGCGAGGGTGTTTCAGTCATCGCTATCGGAGGCGACAAGCTTTCTAGGGGTCTGACTTTGGAAGGTCTGACCACGAGCTATTATCTCCGTGCTACACGTATGTATGACACCTTGCTGCAGATGGGTAGATGGTTCGGCTACAAAGACACCTATATCGATCTCTGCAGGATATACACAACGCCGGAACTGATCAGCTGGTACAGATGGATCGCTATGGCCAGTGAGGAGCTCCGACGTGACTTCATTCACATGGAAAGCATCGGTGCAACACCTAACGATTTCGGCCTGAGAGTGAGACAACACCCCGGTGGCCTTCTGATAACCTCAATCAATAAGATGCGCTCTGGTACCAGAATGAAGCTTTCTTATTCCAACACTATGAATGAAACCCTAGTTTTTCACAGAGACCCATCGGTTGTAAAGAGCAATTTCCAGACTACTGACCGGTTTGTCTCCCACCTCGGAGAACCGACTCGTGCCGATAACAACAACGTTTATGCATATTCTCCCGGCCATATATGGGACGATGTCTCAGCGGACGACGTAATCGGATTTCTGTCCGCTTTCGTCATGCATCCGGATGCAAGAAGGGCAAAGACTGAATTGTTAGTAAGATATATTAGGTCGCAAGTCGAACAGGGAGACCTCACAAAGTGGTGTGTCTCACTTCTTAGCCGCGAATCAGGTGATAAAGGACGTGAAGCGGTTATTGGCGGATTGACAATCTCCTGCTTTGTAAGGAAGCTTGAACAAGACTTGATTTTTCAAGACAAAGTTGGTTTGAAAAGAATAGTGGCTCCCAAGCATGAAGCTTCAGACTTGACAAAGGAGGAATATGGAGCAGCTCTGGAATACACGATTGAAGCATGGCGGAAGGCGACTGCAGGCGGGGCTGGCAAGGCTCCGGTGGCAAAGGAGCAGCCAGACATACCCTCCCCGACCAGCATCCGGCTCCACAGACCAAGAACAAGGGGGCTCTTACTAATATACCCAATCGACCCGGATGCTTCATGTTGGGATCATTACGCTGAGCCTGTGATTGGTCTTGCGATCAGTTTTCCATCGAATCCCGATGCTCGTGCAATAGACTATGTGGTCAACAAAGTTTACGAAGACGAATACCTATGAGCGATGATTTTGAGTCATTGTGGACATCGATGCGATCGGAAGCCCCCGGAACTAAAGGAGGCATCTTGCGGCGTCGGCTGACCGCCGAACGCGATGATGGCCTTTTCTTGGGTCTCGATTTAATAAACGGACAACGGCTTTTCATTGTAGAACTTGCACCACATATTCAATTTAAGCCACGAAACATCCCTAACTGGAGAGAAATTCGGATTGAACTTGCCACAGATGTTGAAAGTCCAGATGCCATCCTTGTCAAGATTGCATTGATATCGGAAAGGTTCACAGATGTATTCACGGCGTTTGCGAATGACTTGTATAAAACGCTATCGCCTATAGGCAAGCGACCGGACGTTCCATACGTTCTTTCTGAGCGTTTTGAGAAATGGCACCGGTTTTTCATGACTCACAGTCCTGAGGGGCTATCACACGAAGAACAGCTTGGATTGTTTGGAGAGTTGTGGTTTATGCTATATCACATTCTCCACAGACTTCCGAAGTTGGCGGCAGTGAAGTGCTGGAAGGGCCCGGAAGAAAAGGTTCATGATTTCGAACTCCCCGGGGGTTCAGTGGAGGTCAAAGCTACTGGCTCAAAGGAACCACGCGCCTTTAGGATATCAAGCGAGCACCAACTCGATACGGCGGGGATTCCTTCTCTTCACTTGTACGTCTTGTCTGTTGCGACCAAGGGTTCTGGTGGAATGACGCTTCCTGAGTTAGTTTCTGAGCTTCGGGCCGAATTTGAAACTGAACAGGCAGGATTTGATTTATTCCGTCAGAAGCTGATGGAAGCAGGATATTTAGACATTCACGCTGCCGAATACACCGCTCAATATGAAGCGGTGGAGGAGTTTCTCTTCAGAGTTGAGAAGGGATTCCCTTCGGTCGTCGAAGTTCCGGAAGGAGTTTCAGAAGTCAACTACAAGATATCTCTGTCTGCTTGTCTGAGATTCCAAGTGGACTTGGAAACAAGCTTACTTCCGATATTAGGCGGTTTACAACTATGATCATCACCGAGGATCCGTTTGTCGCATTTGCTGAAGAACTACGCTTGAAGGTGGCTTCAGAAACGGAATCCGATCCTGAGGGCGTCCAAACAGAAGACGTCTTCACCCAAAATATAGCCGAATACCTGCAGGAATTTGGTGAACTGAATGATACTTTTGTCTGTTTCTATCAGAAGAAAGATATGAAAATTAACGCCTACAGTATCAGCGAAGACAATAGGATGCTTGACCTCCTTGTCACCCATCTTAAACATGATGTCCCCCCTGCCAAAGTGTCAAGAACGGAAGTAGCACAGGCTGCTAAACAGGCGAAGAATTTCCTGATTGCCAGTTTTTCAGGACTCCATCGCCGCATCGAAGAGGCCAGCCAAGCCTTCGATCTCGCACAAACGTTGTTCGAGTTGAAGGACGATTTGGACAGTGTCCGGATTTTCATACTGACTGATGGCGTCGCACCCGGAGAGCCCATTTCCGAGGAACATTACGGAAATGTTGTAATCAGTTATCAATTATGGGATCTCGACCGCATATACAGATGCGCAACGTCTGGGATGAAGCGTGAGGAAATTGTCATCGATTTTGAACAGCTTGGAGGACCTGTGAGATGTCTCAAGGCCCAGGATCAGACTGGTCTTTGCAGTACTTATCTTTCCATCGTGCCTGGTGAGACATTGGGAAGAATATATGAAAAGTGGGGAACGCGTATTCTGGAAAAGAATGTGAGATCTTTCCTTCAGGCGCGTGGTAAAGTCAACCAAGGCATTCGCAACAGCATCCTTGAGGAACCGGACATGTTCCTTACATACAACAATGGAATCTCGGTTACCGCCAGCGGTATAGATGTGAGATCACAGGGCAACGACGGATTCGCAATTTTCAAAGTGACCGACTTCCAGATTGTAAACGGAGGTCAGACGACAGCATCGCTGTTTCACGCAAAGCGTAGGGACAGCGCAGAGCTGTCTAAAATCCAAGTTCAGATGAAATTGACAGTTGTGAACAAGACTGATGATATCGAGAGGATTGTTCCATTGATAAGCAGATATGCGAACACACAGAACAAAGTCAATCTGGCAGATTTCGCCGCCAATGATCCCTTCCATCGGGAAGTTGAGTCTTTATCCCGTACTGTCTGGGCACCTGATCCGTCTGGAGGAAAAGAGCTCACTCGCTGGTTTTATGAAAGAGCAAGGGGACAGTATCTAGATGAAAAGGTCAGGTCAGGAACCCCCACAAAGGAAAGGGTGTTTGAAGTGATGCACCCCCGAAATCAGGTTTTCACTAAGACGGATCTGGCGAAATTCGAGAATACGTGGAATCAACTTCCACACATTGTGAGTAGAGGAGCTCAGAAGAATTTTGCTGAATTCTCAATAGCTTTGCGTGAGTGGCATGATCTCAGTGTAGATCAGCAGTATTTTGAAAACCTAGTGGCCAAGGCCATAATGTTCAAACAGGCGGAGAAAATAGTGAGCGCGGAGAGATTTGGCGGATACCGGGCAAATGTAGTTACATATGTGTTGGCTCTGATTTCGCATATTTCGGGCCAGCGTATCAATCTGCAGAAGATATGGGAAAACCAAGGTATTACGCCTGCCCTTGTTAATGAAATCCGGGTTCTTAGCCATCGAGTCCACACTCACATAACAAATCCTCCCGACGGCCAGAATATAACCGAGTGGTGCAAAAGGGAAAAGTGCTGGACTTCTCTAGCCGATCTGGACATAGACTTGACACCAGAGCTGAGATTGGAATTGGTGCCCATAGGAGTCCAGGCATCTGGGCATACTGACGGCACAAAGGACAATTACGCTGGCGATCATAACGACACCGCCGTGATCGATAAAACAAAAGCTATACCGGCGAATGTCTGGCTTGAAATGTCCAGTTGGGCGAGAGTCACTGGTAATCTGGAAAGCTGGCAAAGAGGTATTCTCTACTCGGTAGGCAAGTTACTTCAAAGAGGAAGAGAGCCGACTGCAAAGCAGGCAAAGCAGGCCATGGTTGCTTACGACAAGGCAGTTGAAAAAGGGTTCAAGACAGCGGACAGTGGGACGTGAGTCGCCAATCTGACAGGCGTATTGAAAAGACTGGTTCATGTCCCCCTGCACATGGCTGCTGTCCTTATCCTGCCTTCTCTTCTCTGCAGTATCAGCCCTCCTGATGTGTCTTGATTGTATCAAGTGCTTTTCCAGACTTAAAGGCCCTACAGATATATACTTCATCGGTGAGCGCGATCAAAAGTCATTATCTATTTCAATACTCATTCGACGGTTGAATTTGAATGGCAAAGCCCGATTTCCGACAAACTAGACTAATCAGCCAAATTGCCACCCTGCTCTACAAGTGGCTTCCCGGATCTTCTCCTCCTTTTGGGCGCATATTCACTTTTGCTGATGCTGCACAGAGACATGGTCTTCAAGCTCATTGGTCAGGCGGCAGCAAACTCCCTGCACTTCAGGGTCTATTGGAAGGTGCATTCGAAAAAGCATGCCTTGGCCCATTACTAATCACAATTGTAAGAGAAGGTATGAAATACAGAGATAAGAAGGGCGATTCGGTCACCAAAGAGGAAGTAGTGTTGCTCGACACGGCCATCAGGAATCTAGGACTCGTGCTACCTGAGTTGTCCAATCCTGATTTCCTTTCGCTACTGCAGGAGTCATCCAATCTATATGATTCCAAGCACATGGAGGACATTTCAGGGAGTAGACTACATGAATTTAGTGAAAGATATGACTTGATGGAAACAAATCCAGATGTCCAAAACCGCGGATATGAGTTCCAGGAATTGCTGTTTGACATCCTTTCGGATTTTGGATTAAATCCAGGAAAACCATTTCGAGTAACTGGCGAAGAAGTAGATGGTTCTTTCACCCTTGACTCGGAAGTCTATCTTCTGGAGGCAAGGTGGAGGACAAAAAAGGCTGCAAAATCTGATCTTGCATCTTTTTCCGACAAGGTTGAACGTAAGAGTTCGTGGACTAGGGGTCTCTTTATTTCGGTACATGGCTTTACCGAAGACGGTTTGGAGGCAATGAAAGTAGGGAAAGCACCTAATTTTGTGATACTTTCAGGTAAAGAGTTAAAAAACATACTCAGGGGAGAATTGGGTTTTGTTGATGTTCTGAAGAAGAAGATAAGATCTCTTGCTGAAAGAGGGGAACTTGAAGTTCAACAGTAGTCAAGTTTATCCCCTTATCAAATAGAGCGTGTCTAGTGTCATGACAATATAATTATGTTGCATAATATTTTGACAGCTTCCTGTCCGCCTGTTTTCTGTTGAATCCCCATTCTATCCTCTTTCTCTGTGCGTTTCTCTTCGCCGCCCAGAGAACTGTTTCCTTTTCCAGCGATTCCCTGTTCTCGAATCTCCTTCCCGGGCATTCAATGTCCATCACATTGATCTCTATCTCTGCAATGTTGAGCCAGCTTGCGTGCTTCGGTGTGTAATGGAATTCCACCCTTGACATGATCCTCTCCCTCTCCTCCCTTCCGAACGCTTCCTCAAATGAACCGGGAAAGTGAGTGTTGAGATTGTCCAGCACCACGCAGATTTTCCCTGCCTCCGGATACTCTTTCAGGACTTCCTTCACGAAGAGTGCAAAGTCCCTTTTGGTTCTTCTCTCCGTCACCTTTACTATCCGCTTCCCCTTCTTCGGTTCAACGGCGATGAATATGTTTGCCTTTCCGTGTCGCGTGTATTCGTAGTCATACCTTTCAGGAGAAGCCGGTTTCATCGGTATGGTCTTTCTCCTGTCCGATACTATCTGTTTCAGTTTCTCATCGATGGCTATCACATGAGCACTTCTGCTTCGATTTGCATAGAGGTCGAGCACGTCGTACATCCTCTTCCTGTATTCGCTGTCTATGGCCTGGATGCACCACATTCTTCTCTTCCACGGCTTTGTTCCGTTTTTTTTAGAATGAGCCTGACTGTCTCCCTGTTTATGCTCCTGAAGCCTTTCCTCCTCTTCAGTTCGTCCGTCAGCAGGCGCACAGACCATCTCTTTCTGCCGCCCGGAGGCTTCGTGCATGCGAGCGCCGTTATCTCCGCCATCTGTTTTTCAGTGTACTTCCTCGGCTGTCCCGGCCTCTTTCCGTCGTAGACAGCCATGTCTATGCCGCCCTGCATGTATCTTTTCTTTATCCTGAGTACTGTGTCGCGGTTGATGTTGAGTATCTGAGCGATGTCGTCGTTTCCTTTCCCTGAAACGGACAGAAGCAGAACATTGGCGCGCATCACCGCCCTGACCATCACCATGCCGCTCTTTATGATCTTCCTGAGTCTTGATATGTCTTTGTCATTCAGCATGATGTCGAGCCTTCTCATCGGACAGGATATGGGAAAGCGTGTATATAGATATACCGAATATCTAAATTGTCATAACAATAGTCTCTGTTCCCCTAGATCTACAAACACTTCCTGTCTAGCCAGTTGAGTCTCATTCGTGTGTAGTGCCGAAATGAACCTAGACGAGAAGAGATTTGTAAAGCATTGGTGAATACTCATTTCCCATGACGACCAAGCCAAGGGCCCTAAGAAACCAGAAAACACCAGGAATATTCATCGGACCCACAAGATGCGATGAGTATCGCAAGGCGAGACAGGTGAAAGTAACTGAACTTTGGAGTGGATTGGAATTACAAAAACTAGATACTGAAAGAACAACTCTCTTCATGCCATCGATAGATCTCCTTCGTGAGTCCATCTCTTGCTTCCAAAATGGTGCGTATCTGGCCACGGCTGTAATGTGTGGCGCAGCAATTGAAACCGCTGTATACATTGCTGTCATAAGGAAAGTCGTTAAGAAGCCAGGCAACGGACTGAAGGAAGGAGTATTTCGCATAAGCTTTGACTATATCCAGAGTGATTGGGGTAGAATAATCCAATCAGCAAAAGACAAGAAAATAGTGGATACTAAAATCGAAGACCGAATCAATTTCGTGAGGAATAAGAGGAATTTTAGCAGCCGCCTAGCGCAGAAAACAGACTTTGCATTGAGCACTATATGTAAAATAACCAGCGCGGTGGAACTTTGGATAACTGAGAATAGTGCATTTGGATCCTTAGAGGCAGCTGCCAGTATTCTGAAAACGATAATAGCCCAAGATCCAGTGCCAGAGCAAGAACTGCAACGCTCGACAGAAGAAGCTAGGGAACTAGCTGTCTTCATGGTAGAACTACGTGAACAATCGGCCCAGATTGCTACGGCGTTTATGGCCTTTGTATCGGCCGGGAAGGATCCACCCCCGATTGATGACAAAGGAAAGAGGCAATGGAACCAGAGAATCTGGCTTTTGGTTCATGCTTTGCTTTCAGCAGCTTCGAACATTTCCCACATTCTCTGGCCGAATCCTGATAAAGGTAGAGGACCTGAAGCGGTCAGTAGATCTGTGAGGAGAGGGCGAGAGCTGCGGCTTATTCTGGGCATCAAAGGAGAGAATCCTATGATATCGCGCAGAGTAAGAAATGCGTTCGAACATATCGACGAAAGGCTAGATGACTGGTTGCCTACAGTGCCTGAGCTGATTCCATTCGGCTGGGCAGTGAGCACCTACAACTCGGAAGATGAGCCCGAAGAAGCCAAAAATGCTCTCCGATACCTAAACATCCAGAGCATGAATTTGCGAGTGGCTGGGGAAAACTGCAACGTAGAGGAGCTTGTAAGTTGGATAGCCTCGATCGAAAGGCGCATACCTCTAGAAGCCCAGATGGTGCTTCGGAAGCACGAAGAGGAATAAATTCATCAAGCCTGAACTTCGCAACTTGAGTTCTGTCAACCTCCACAATTCCACCCTGATTGGATTCGAACCTTAATGCGTATATCCCGGCAGCCGCACATAATCCATGGCGGCATTGTATTCGAACCTAAAGTGAGCGAAAAAATCAGTTCATGTAACCGAAAATCGAACCTTGAGACTCGAATTCACCTGGTAACACCTACTGTCCGCTACAGAAGATCCATTTTTATGCTATTCGGTGACTATCTCACGCTTGCAGCTCATTCAGAGAGTCCATCATATCTGCTAAACAACCTGACTTGAATATGGACTTATATGGCTACTTTAGTCAGTAATAATACTAAAGTGGTCATTATGGCCACAATATTTAAAATCAAGGAAAGCGTAGCCATACTTGATGTCCTTCATCGAAACTCAACGGCATGGAAATCACAATTACTATTATCTGGTCAAGAACGTGAGGGCCAACGCCACCACTGTAAAGAAGTATAGAATTTTCCTTGGAAGAGAAATACCCCCGCCTGAAGAATTGCGCAGGCATCTTTTCAAATTGGAAAAGCAGTCAACTCCCCGGTTCAAAACCACTTGGCTGCAAAGTGACATGATAGCGAAGCTGGATGACATCAGAGCATCGCTGATCACGGTATACAGAAAGCCGATTGAAGCAATACCTAAAGACTTTCTTGTGCGATACACTTACAACACAAACGCGATAGAAGGCAACAGGCTCACCCTACGGCAAACTGCACTGCTGCTCAGTGATAGAGTGTCTCCTGCCGGTGCAAGGACGGATGACGTGATAGAAGTCCTGAACGCAGCAGATGCATGGGATTTTATCAAGAACTACAAAGGACCTTTCAGCAATGGATTCTTGAGCAAAGTGCAGTACGAGGTAACAAAGAACACTTCTTGCAGAATTCAAGGCAAATTCAGGGACGGTGAAGTCAGAATTGCGGGTTCTTCTCATATTCCGCCCACATTCTCTGAGGTCCCTAAGCTCCTTAATTCACTGATGGAGGAGATTCGCAGCAAGAGAAAGAGCAACCATCCTGTAGAACTTGCGGCTTATGTGCATAACAGACTCGTTAACATTCATCCATTTGCGGATGGGAACGGAAGAACTGCCAGGCTCATGATGAACTGGATACTCATAAGGTCTAAGTTTCCGCCTGTCATAGTGGAATTCACTGACAGGGAACAATACTACAATGAATTGGAAAAAGGGGATGCAGGAAACCACAAATCCTTTGCCATGTTCCTAGGAAATCTGCTATTGGAGCAATATACAATGATCGTGCCGCAGGGCAATAATAAAGATTGAAGGCAATGCTCTAGAAAATCAATGATATTGCCCGTCACCGAGGATTCGAACCTTGATGCGTATATCGCGACCGCAGTGAATACCCTATCTGGATATCAGGTTCTAACATGGAGAAAGTGTGACAAGAAGTTTCATCACACCAGAAAGTGAAACTGAAGACCCAGATCGGGCAAAATCCACATTATTGACTGACTTTGCTTCTTCGGTTTGTGCGATCCTCCTCGTTTCACTCCCTTATGGATCAGATGATGGGAAGGGCGCCCCCTAGATAACTACATATATACATTAATGTATATACATCATCATGCCAAAAATCAGGACTGCTAAGGTTTTCAAGAGTGGAAACAGCCAGGCAGTCAGACTCCCTGCCGATTTCCGGATAAATGCCAAGGAGGTCTATGTCAAGAGGAATGGGGTGAATCTGTTGTTGATGCCTATGGAAGACGTCTGGAACGTGTTTGTCGAAGGCCTATCAATGTTCACCGATGACTTCATGGAATCAAGGAAACAGCCTTTGCAGAAGAAGAGAGGGGAGCTGTTCGATTGATCCTCATGCTCGACACAGACTATTGCATTGACCTAATCAGGAACAAGGCATTCCGAGACAGGAGCCTTCCATGGATCAGGGCACATGAGGCAGGCGAGTTGGGAATTTCGGTGATAACTCTTGCCGAATTGGAATACGGTGTGCGGAAGAGTTCGAGTCAGGAGAGAAACAAGAGAGCCCTGGACAAGTTTCTCCTGCCTCTGGAGGTGGCCGAATTCGACCATGACGCCGCAGTTTGTTATGGAAAGATTAGAGCGAGCCTTGAAAACAACGGAAAACCGATAGGGTCGCTTGATATGCTAATTGGAGCAACAGCAATGGCACTCGGTATTCCTCTTGTTACAAACAATGTGAAGGAATTCAGGAGAATTCGTGGTCTCGAAATACAGCAGCCAAGTCAGTGAGTTTGGAGGCTTATGGGTGACTGAAGTCAACGGTCAACCTTGGATTTTTCCCTTACAATGAAGACCTATATTGAATTCGAACACTAATGCGCATAATCCGGCAGTCGCGCACAGTCTTGGTTTGGATGCACCTACAATCAGATCCAACAAGGTGCATTTTAACAACATTATATTTATAAACAGATTATTAAGACACCGCTTACATATTCTGGTCACTCGTATCTGGAAGTAAATAGATCGTCAAACGAATAAGAGGGCGATCTCAGTGATCTATCCACTTTCGCTCAATGAACGGAATCTTATCAAACCCGCCATCTTCGCTAAGAATGATACCCATAGAGGAATTCTTCATTGTTGCGGCAATAAGAGCATCGCTCGGTTTAGGACAGTATCTGAGGATTTCTTTCATTGTTGTGTAGGTGTTCAAATCTATGTTCAAGATGTCGACGTAAGGGACTATTGCTGAGTCAATCAAATCAAGCGTTGTGGAATAAGGTACCCCATATTTCTTCTTTGACACATAGAGTAGTTCGTCAAGAACAACAACATTTGTGTAAGCATGATTGTCATTAATTTCCATCGGTGTTCGGTTAAGGATTTCTGAATAATTATTTACAGCGCCACTGGCATTCACTTTCCGGGATGCATGAATGAGAGTATCTGTAAACAAACGGAAGGGAGTGCCTGCAGAGAAAGAAAAGAACGATTACATTGTGGAGGAGAGACTCACAGAAATGTACTCTCCTCAGTGGCTTCGGAGCACTGCAAGGAAGACGGGTCTCGTGAAGAGGGAGAGGAAGATAGATCCGGTCTATCTCTTCTGGACGTTTGCACTCAGCATAAGCATGCACACGCAGAGGACACTGGCATCGCTGAAGCGCGGCTATGAGGAGAGGGCAGGCATCGGTATTGCGATGAGCAGCTTCTATGAGCGCTTCAGCCCGGAGCTCGTCCGCTTTCTTCATGAGTGCGTGCTGCACGGCATGGAGCAGCTTTCATCGCTTCCGGGAAAGAAACTGAAGGAAGCGCTCTCCTTCCTGAAGGATATTGTTGTCCAGGACAGCAGTGTCATCAGGCTCAATGCAAAGCTTGCAGAGATGTGGCCTGCAACAAGGAGCAGGAGGATTGCCGCAGGCATCAGGGTATCTGCAATCATAAGCATGACAGGCGGCGGACCGAAGTCTGTCCGCATATTCGGCGAGAGGCAGGCGGAGATAAAGACAGTCAGGATTGGAAAGTGGGTGAAGGACAGGCTGTTCATAGCAGATCCCGGTTTCTTCAAATACTCCCTGTTTGAGAGGATTGAGGCGAACGGCGGTTACTTCCTCTCAAGACTGAAATCCAATGCCGATGTGCTCATACTCAGCGTGAATGCGGGCAGCGGACTCCCGGAAGGTGTGCCCGGGAGGCATCTCAGCGAACTCCTTCCAGAGATGCATCATGGTATGCTGGATGCAGTTGTCGAGGTGTCGTTCAGGAAGAGGCAGTACCGTGGCAGCAGATCTGCTGCGGCCGCACGTTTCAGGCTCGTATGCGTGTGGGATGATGTCAGGAGGGAGTATCACTCATACATTACCAACCTCCCTGTCGGGAGGCTCAATGCGGCGGAAGTCGCCACACTCTACCGCTGCAGATGGGAGATAGAGCTTGTGTTCAAGGAGTTGAAATCACAGTACAGGCTGGACCAGATGCCAACGGCCAACCCGCATGCTGTGGAAGCGCTTGTATGGACTGCACTCATAACAATGCTCGTTTCCCGCCGCCTCTATCTCATAGTTGTGGACGGGAAGGGAATCGACGCAATACGGTACACGCGCCTGAGATGGTCAAAGATATTTGTAGAGAGGGGAACAAGGCTGTTTGACTTCCTGCTTGACTACATGGACATAGAGGATGGCTTCGACAAGGCACTCGCCTTCTATGAAAGTCCTGCGCTGGATCCGAATGTCAGGAGAAGGAGGCTGATGGGAGATGAACTGGCATTTCCTTAACCGAACACCAATGCATTAATTTCATCTTCATAGAAGGCAGCACATTTGACGAAGTTTATTGATGGTGTGTTAAGATAAACAAAAAGGCTGGTGTCTATGAAAACATTAGTCAAACTCGTCCTCCAGTGAGTACTTCTTTGCTTCCCCTACCCTAGGGGCCTTGGCTTTGCCCATAGAAAAGACAGCTGCTTTGTGGCGAGCAATCGCTTTATGCAACGAGTTCCTGTCAATCTTCCTTTCGGGAATTAGCCTTATTCCGTCTTCAACAGTGACTATCAGGTCATCGCCTTCATCAACACCGATTGCCTTTCTAATCGCTTTTGGAATAATCACGTATCCTTTCTTCCCGATCTTCAGTTTTAGAGTCAAGCTAGTTCGTCTATAGTTAACCACGCTTAGCTGTATCAGCTTTTGCAAAACTTTAATGATACTACGGTTTGCATGAAAATAGGTCGAGACCACTCTTGACATGATTTAAAAGAAATTCAGGATCTGCATGTATATATGGACAGATCTTATAAGGGGCATTTTAAGATTGAAGAATGAGCATATCTGTTGATTGCTGGCATCACCCTGGCAAACAATGTACATTAGACAATGAAGATAGGTGAGAGCCTTATGCTGGTGAAGTAGCCAGATTCTATGCTCAGGGTGCAAAAGCCAGGATTCGAACCTTAATGCGTATATCCCGGCAGCCGCACACGGTCCGTTTGGGCATCAGATTCGAACCTATAGCAAATGAAGCGGGGATATCAGTTCTCCCAAAATAGAACCAAAAGGTGCGAATCCAAAGAGATACGCAGATTCCAACAGGTGACTGCAGAAGGAGTGGTATGCCCATGGGGGACATTTTAATGATGATGTATTAATCCCTGACTCCCGCTGATTTAGGCAATCGATACGCTGATTTCAAGTTTCTCCATGAGTATCCTGGAC
Source organism: Thermoplasmata archaeon (assembly GCA_021817225.1). Classification (GTDB taxonomy): domain Archaea; phylum Thermoplasmatota; class Thermoplasmata; order Sysuiplasmatales; family Sysuiplasmataceae; genus JAJZXY01. The sequence continues at coordinate 63,206 of JAKAVR010000001.1, read as the reverse complement.
TGCTTTGGTATCTCAGACAGCACCCACCTGTCGCCAATCTTCATCTTCGATATGAGCGACAGGTGCAGCACCACGTCCCCCGGCGAGTATTTCTTGAGCAGCTTCCTCCTGAACAGCAGGTCGTATACCCTGTAATAGAGCAGCAGTGCAACAAAGTTGATGAACATCCATCCCTGCATGCTCACATCGCTCCTCATGTAGGAGCGGTCCGCATGCAGTGTGCTCTTGAACGTGTCGAATGTCTGCTCTATCTCTATCCTCCTCTTCAGAAGCTCATACACCCTCTGCGGACGTGCCGTCGTGTTTGTTATGATCGCAATGGTTCCCATCTTCTGCATCTGTTCATGGTACGATGACATCCTTCCCCTGCCATCTTTTATGCGCGCGATCATGTCCCTCCCCTCCTCCGTCCTGAGGTCTTCGTCGAGGAAGAGGATCACTCTCCTCTTCCGAATGTCCCTCCTGCTGTGCCATATGACCCTCTCATCGAACATGAAGCAGCCGTCGAACTTTGTGCGTGCGTCACCCCTTGCAGGTATGTAATCGATGAATGCGCTGTCCCTCCTGAGCGGCAGTATGAAGCGCATCCTCTCCTTCTCGAGGAAGAGCATGTTGTCCTTTGAGTAGAAACCCTTGTCTCCGACCAGGACAGCATCAGGACCGGATATGCCAGCCTCCTTCATGGTCATCCTTATCGTGGATACATCGCCGATGCTCCCAGGCACAATCCTGAAAAATGATGGGTGGTTGCCCTTCAAAGATGTCAGTAGTACCATGTTCAGCTGAGGAATGTGGCCGCCGCCGGGGTTGTGGCCCAGTGTGGCGGCTATTACATTCTCGCTCCTCGAGAATACGTGCGTCAGGTCTATGACGCACTGCTCCCCCTGAACAAAGTTTGACATGAAGTCAACAATCCTCTGCCTTCGCAGTCCAGTGTAGTGCAGCAGATTGCTCACACTCTCGGGCGACATACGTGCATCAGGCAGCGCATCGGAGAGATGCGACGAAACATAGTGCAGCTGCATGTTCTTCATGGGTGATGAATGGAAGAAGCGCATGATTGCGCACACTGCAATCTCCTTCCATTCATCGGGGAAGTGTTTCTTCAGGAGCTCGATCACATCGGAGCACTCGGAGAGTATGAAGCTCGATGCACCATACTCCCTGTTTGTTATGTACTGCAGCTCGTCCATCATCCTGGCTGCCTTGGGCCTCACAAGTCCTTCTGGCGTTATCCTGCCGAGATATGCAAGTGTTACTTTCCGCGACCGCTTCACAGAAGGATCGTATTTGCTCGTCACACTGTAGAGGTAGTAGTGACCATTCAGGTATCTGACATCAGTCCCCTTCTCCCTGTATTTCAGCACCCATTCCGGGAATGTGGTCATCAATAGTGTATATAGGCAAGCTAGTACTTAGATCTGCCGATGAAATCGTGCTCAAAATCGAAGAACTGGAGACAGATTGCCTAAATCAGCGGGAGTCAGGGATTAATATTATAATCAATCCAACACTTTCAAGATATTGTCGCCTAAGTCGCTCTAATGCCCAATCCTGTTGTGCCTCGATACCTTCCACACCTTGCACCTTCCAGGTATGTCATGGAGATATTGGCCGCCGTCGCACGGGAGTATTGGTTCTACAGCTTCACGCACCATCTTCCACTGGATGCTTTGGCCGCATTTCTCAGTAACTTGTCCACTCTTAGAATTCCAGTAATTGGCACTGATTATGAGACATGTGATAAAATAAATCACTAAGTTTAAGTAAATACAGTCAGATCAACTACGCGACATCGTCCGTCTCGGACGATATTCCTCTGTTTCTGGTAAGCAGAAATTCCAGTATTGTTCTTCCCAAAGTAGGCGGATGTATGGGCAGGTTGATGTTTCTGAGGAATGAGCGCTTATGGTAAATGCCCTTTACAACCTAGTGTGTTGCCCAAATTGTGGCACTGAACATTCGGGGAACCCTGTATACTGCACCTCATGCGGAAAACAACTGAGCAATCCGACAACCAATGGCATACCTTCAGCAGGTGCAACATACAGTGGTCCCGGTAGAGCAGGGGCAATCGGAGCCACTGCCATGAAGAGACAGTCAGCTATGCGAACATTTGCACGACTCGTCATCTTCTTCCTTTTATTGATCGTTGTCATAATCTCGATTCCACTCGGTCTTCCCATATATGATGTGGCTGTATTGTTCCTGATACTGCTATTTATCCTCGTGCTTGCGATATACCAAAGCAGGCGGATCGGGCAGCTATACCTCAATAAGGAGGAGAATCTTAGGGGAAATATACAGAGAGGGGAAGAGGGGATTAATCCTTTTGGAAATTCTCCGGTTCAACTCCTGCCTGGAGAAGGACTTTTGGCTCACGCCGCACCTGTGTTCAGGCTCCACCCTGTTGAGGAGGGGGTTGCTGAAGGAAAATACACTGAGAACGTGATTATCGTAACGAACAAACGTTTGATTTTCCTTACATGTCTCTCGCCTCAACAAGTTCAGGGCCCCATAAGTAACTCCCAGGAAATGTGGAACGACAGTCTCAAGAGAGGAACAATCAGGGAAATATGCCAGCAGAGGATTGAGTCGCTTAAGTCTGGTGGTCCCTCTGACCACTTTCCGAACGATTTCTGGATTGACAGGAAAGTTGTGGAAGAAATAGGATACGTAAGGAAGACCCTGAATCCATTCAAGCGGCCATATTCAGGCTGGATTTACTTCCTCCTCTCAAGTGGAAGGAGGGTGAGGTATAATGTCTTGGTAGTCGAAGACAAGGACAGTCTTGTGCAAAGTATGAGCGATGTTAAGAAGCGTGTGATTTGAATTTGACAGGGAGTTAAAGGTCCAATCGGGCTTACTTACAGCAATCCTCGAGAGTAATGCGGCTATTTGAGCAATCCGTAAATGAGCGGGAGATTGCAGACAGCTTTCATCGTCGTAGGCAGTGTATTTCAGACTATAGATGCCAGCGTTAATCACGTAATGTCACAAGGTAGATTTCTACCTTAAATGAGTTGGAACCTTGTTGCTCAATCAAAGCGGGCGTCTATAAGTAGTCTCCAGGATTCGAACATTGATGCGCTTATCCCGGCAGCCGCACATATTCAAAGATGGCTAAGAATTCGAGCTTAGAGTGAATAGTTGCTCGCCTGCAATCCGGACACTTGAGACTCTGGGTCAACATATCCTGGAATGGGAACAACATGAATGAGACGCTCCAATCACTGATATGGCGTGAAATGCAGTGTCCGCTCCAGGCTTTGCAATCCACATCATGTGTCGGATGAACTGCCATTATACCAACATAAAGATTAAATGGCATTATGGCATATACATGAATCAATGGAAGAGATAGCAGGAATAGACAGGGCGGGTAGGATAGTAATACCTAAGGAAATCCGGAAGGCGGCCGGAATTGATGAAGGCGCGAAGATTCTTATCACAATCTCTGGAGGCGGTCGCATAATACTCCAGAAATTGGATGTGAAATCAATAGCTGCGCGCCTTGAAAAGGAACTGGAAGGCAAAGACATCGATGAAATAGCCAGCCGTATCAGGAAGGACGTAAATGCTCTTATCAGAAAGTCCTATCCGGTCCTTTCTCCTTGATACCAACGTCTTCGTAGCTGCTGTGAGGCATCCAGGCAGGGAAACGGGTACACTTCGTTTCCTACTGGAACTTATACAAAATGACAACTTACAACTTGTTGGAAATGAATTTTGGGTAGAGGAGATGCTGCGGTATGCAGAGGAATTTCATTCCGAAACAGCAGCCTTACTTGTTGAGGCACTGCTCAACAGAATGCGTATGGTTCAGGTTGGAAACAACTTCGTTTCCATTTGCGCCAAATATATGCCGGCAAACGAACCGGCAGACACACTTCATGCGGCCACTTGCCTTCAGGAAAGTGCAATCCTCATCACCAATGACAAGCACTTCAATCAGATACGGGATGAGCGCGTTATTGAGGTTTGGAGCATAACCAGGGCAATAAGGTCCGGTATCACTACGGCCAAAGCAGTCCATCACGCTAAAGGCTGAAACTGCCCGCCTAGTGCAAATTGACACTGAACATTGAAACGTCTTCTTTAGGCACGTACCATTCAATCTCAGATTCGAACCTTAATGTGTATATCCCGGCAGCCGCACCCGGTTCATTCAACTGGGCATCCGGGCCCGGATAATCCTGGAATTCTGAATGCCCATCCGGGGTAATGCACATGTTTACTGTGATTTTCCTAGTCACAGCGGGTCTTATGAATTGCAACTTATAAGAATTGAAAGGGGAACAAAATTGTGCCCCTGATGTGAAAGCAGGGGGAAATGTTGGACCTCGGGATGATAATCAGGTCTTTACCCTTTTTATATCACAAACCCAACTGGAAAGGATGATCCGGCATCCGCCTGAAATGCGCATAGAAGACGCAAATAAAGTCGAGGATAGGGAGAAGTGCTTAAACGACTGCCATCCCAAGTTATCCGTCAACTGAAGAAGTGTTGCTTTTCGCAACGTATCTCATACTGATAGGTTCCATTCTGACATTTGCCATCTATGAATTTGTGGCGGGTGTAGCATTCCAGGTCCTGCTTCTTGTGCTTGGGGGTGTAGGATTCGCATTCCTCATGGTGTACAATTTCATTGCTGTGCCGCAGACTTTCGTTTCATTCATACAGTTCTTTTCAATACCGCTGATTACAGACACAGTACTCGTGCTGATATACCTGGGGACGGGACTCAAGCTCGGTCTTGATGCCAAACAGCTGCGCGGGTCGGGCCTTAGAGTCGCCGCCGGCGGCATCATCATGGCGGTAGTGGACATCGTTTCATCGGCTGTAGTCTTTGCCTATGTCTGCCAGCTGCTGCTTGGATGGCCATGGGCGCTCGGCGCTCTGTTCGGTTCGATAATTGGTGAGACTTCCGCCGCAGTCGTGGTTCCGTATCTCAATCACATCACGAATCTTTCAGCGGAACGGGCATACAAAACGGAACATCTGACAAAACTCACGAGTGTCATAAAACTGGAATCCACCATGAACAGCATAGTACTGCTGCTCATGGTTGCGATTTTCTACAATCAGATATTCATCGGGAATAATTCGCCTACGATCCCTGTCTTCCTTCAGACAACTGCAAGTGCGCTATCAAGCGTCATTGACTACCATCTTGTGGTGCTTGTCTTCGCTCTTGCAGGAATCCCGATTATTGTGTACATGAGCTCAAGAACAATTGTCTTCTTTGTCAAACGAAGACTTTCAGGCGGAAACAAGTCGGGCATAGAGCCTTATGCAGTGCTCTACCTGAGGAAGCCATTTCCCACCTCCACCGAAGACATAGAAATACGCCGTTCAGCGGATGTAACGGAGTTCAGCGAGAAGCAGATGAGGATGGGCATGATCCTTTACGGAATTGTCCTGGGCATAGGACTGCTTGTTTTTGAGGAAATGCTGAGACTCACTTCATTTGCCGGTTTTGCGAACGCACTCTTTGCCCTGATCGCACTGATATATCTGGGCTTTTTCATAGGATATCTTTTCCCCGGGGGTGGAAGGAAGAGCTACGAGAGTGATTCATCTCTGCAGGGAAAGAGGACTTTCACTGGAATGATGCTCTTCCACGATGAAATAGAGCTGCTCATCCGGATAGTGTTCTACTTCAGCATCGGGATCGAGCTGGGCCTTATGCTCTTCTCCCCCCCGCAGGGCCTGCCTCCCATTCCTCCGAACGAGGTGAAAGGTGCAATTGAGCTGATACTGCTGATGGTCCCGATCTTTGTTGGCCTGCGGTATCTCAGCGGCATGTTCGGTCTTCCACTGGCGTTCTACAGCAGAAAGAACAAAGAGAGTTTCAGAAAAGACTTCAAGCTCGTGGGTGCCACGATGCCACGAGGCGTAACAGTCGCGGCAATTTCCGTCCTGCTGCTGCAGACACAGACCAGCTCTTCAGGTACAATTTACGTTCTTGCGCTCACCTCGATAGTTGTTTCCACATTCGCATTCACACTTGCTTCTAGAGCAGGCTCTTCGGTGCTTAAGGGACAGCACAGGCAAACAAAGAAGACAGCAAATATCGCCCTTCCTGCAGCAGCCCCCGCAGTGAAGAGTGAGGTCACGACGAGCAGCACACCAGCCGGTGAATCCCAGCCGAATTCAAACGTTATAATCCTCGACTCCGCTCAGGAGAAGGAAGCCGATGGGCCTGGGAGGAACGACAGCCCCGGCATATCTCTTGTCAGTGTCGGTGGAGCTGAAGAATTGGGAAAGAACCGCCTGAATTTCACCGGTGCCACTGAAGAAACAGTGGTGCCTGTCAGTATGCATCCCAGTTCGAGTGAGCATAACGCAGATCCTGCTGGTGATGGGCTCAAGAATCTTGAAGAGAAGATTGCTGGCATGGAGGATCGGCTATTTGAACTCAGGAAGAAAATCGGAGCAGGAGTGGTGCAGAAGGAAATTGTTGGGGGGACTGTGGAGCGAAAGGCGAAATCACCCGATCTTGCAAATCTGGAACAGGTGAAGAACGGCATTATGCGATTGAACGAAAGCCTCGAAACCCTTTATGGCCGAGTGGAAGCGCTCTCCAGCGAAGTGAGTGTCCGTAACGAGCTAAGGACAAGTATTGAGGATATCAGGAGCGACATGGAAGACCAGATATTCGCAGTGAAAAAGGAAGTCAAGTCGCTCACAGACAGACTGGTGCTCAAGAACGAGCTCGACAACAGACTCCAGGCAATGTCCAGCGACATATCAGACAGGGTTTCGACGAGGGTTGCGGAATTGTTGAACAGCGGCCCTTCAACAACCACAGCAAGGCAGGAAGCTGCCCCGAAGGCGGTCGCAGCTGCCGCAGAGCCGCCTGGAATGAAAGTGAGACGGGTGACGGCAATGGACAATGCAGGCGCTGACCGGACAGCTCAGTCAAAAGTTGCTTTCGGGATGGCCGGAGGCATGGTCATGAAAAAGAAGCGGCACAATGCCGCCGCAACGGCTTCGATGCTGCTTGGTCTGGCGTTGTATGCCGGTGCCTTCATCTCGTACTCGAACACAAACATTTCCGGGGGCTACATACTCATAATTCCAGGGTCGGTGATGATTGCATTGGGTCTGAGCCTTCTGCTAAGGAAATCAGAACCTGCCTGAAGGCACCGCCTGCCTTTGCTTCCTGGCACATTGCATGCTTTCCAAAAGCCGAATTGGTAACTGGCCATTTTTTGGAGTTGTTCCCGAAGGAGGGGAAATATCTGTCCAGTGGCTGTACCCTGTATCGAAGAATCAGAGTCAAATGTTTAAGTATGGCTGCCATAAGACAGTGCGCGGATGAGCCCTAGAAACAGCGATCTGCATATGCAGCTCTTCACCAACATTGCTTACACATCATCTTCGCTGTTTGTACCGATATATGCCGTCGACATGGGGGCAGGCAGCGCCCAAATCGGCGCCATTGTATCCTCATACAGCGTTGCTCTCCTGCTGAGCAACTATACCCTGGGCCGCCTCTCGGACTATTACGGAAGAAGGGGAGTCCTGGCCGTGAGTCTCTCCGTGGCTGCGGCATTTGCCTTCCTGCAGCTGATCGCCTCTAACCCCACGGAGCTTCTTGTTGTACGCTTCTTTCTCGGCCTGTCTGCTGGCTCAAGCAGTTCCCTGATTGCCTACGCGATAGACCTCAAGAGGGATATCGGCAGTTTCAGTTCGTATGCCTCGCTTGGAGGAGCAATAGGGCAGGCACTGGCCGGGACAATTGTTTATCTGCTGGCGGGCAGGGCGGCGGGAAGAGCACTGATTGATCCCGTGTTCCTGACTTCCTCTGTTCTGCTGCTTGCCGCATTCTTCCTGTCGCTCAGCACGCCGAGAGGACATGGAAGGGCAGGCAGGATGCGTTTCATACCCGTGGGTGCATTTTCAAAAAGCAGGGCGGCTTACATTTCGCTCGCATTGAGACATTTCGGGGCCACTGCAATATGGGCGATATTTCCCATTTTCTGCTTCGCACTTACACCCGCCACCTACTCTTACGGACAGAGGCTCGCACTTGTTTCCGTTGTCTATGTGTTCAACTCCATCATACAAGTTCTTTCGATGCATTACCTGACTGGCAGAATGAAAGCAAATACGCTCATACTTGCAGGCATAAGCATGTCTTCACTCACATTCCTTTCATTCACGTTGGTATCAAATTACGTCGAACTCATGTCGACTCAGCTGCTGCTGGGCGTATCATGGTCCTTCATGTATGTGGGTGGCCTGCGCTTCGTTGTTGAGCGGTCAAGTGAAAGAGGAACGGCAGCAGGTATGCTGTCTTCTGTGATGGCACTATCCGGGATAGGGGGGCCCCTTGCCGGAGGCGCGCTTGCTGATATGGTTGCAGGATTTGGGGCAAGCACATTCCAGAGTTACCTGAGTATAATGTATGCTGCTTGTGCGATAACAGCTGTTGCAGCTTTCGCCTTCTACAGAATGGAATATGCAGGCCGCAAACGGGCAGGGGCAGCATCCGGACAGGGAACGTAGCAGTTAACCAGGCACCAGACCTGAAGACAATATGACTTTTGGAGCGTGAATGGAACGTAAAACCAGAAGTCAGCCACTCCCGCCTGAGCATAAACCATGACATTTCACGAGTCCTGTTGCTCTTGACTGCCCGCCTGCAGAATGGCAGTTGACTTCAGGGTATTTCCCATGATGCTTATTTTCTGTGGCTGAGCCCGGTGTCCCCTTAGGCTGATATGCTGTGCCTCTGACTTTGATGCATTCAAATTGCGAATGTACAGCACTCCTGCATGAAGTTGAATTCGACAGTACATGCTTTCAATGCATCGGTGCGGACTCTCCATCCGCCTTATGACTGTCATTCGGTGTCGTGAAACCACCGGCATTTAAGGCACTCGTGCTGTTTCGGTGTGAGAATTGAATTGATGATTTCAGAACTTGTTGACCTATACGATGATGAGTACAGAGTTATAGGCGCCATTGAGCGCGATAAGGCGCATACAACCGGGGCACTGCACAAGACGATGCATTGCTGGTATGTGGACGACAGGTTTGTGTACTTCCAGATAAGAAGCTCGAATGTAGGTTTTCCGGGACTCCTTGATGTGACAGCAGGAGGACATGTTGGCAGAGGAGAAGACGGCATGACTGCACTGCTTAGAGAAGCTAAGGAGGAGATTGGGGTGGAGTTGCCTTCCTCCGGTATGCACCAGATAGGGAGGAACCAGTTCACTTTCAGAAATGAAGGGACATGGGTGAGAGAATTTTCTGAAGTCTATATGCTTCCTGCATTAGCAGGGTTTGACACCTTCTCACCCAATTCGAATGAGCTGTCAGGCATAGCTGCGATACCCTTCAGGGAAGGAAAGGAGGTAGTAATCGGAGCCAGGCATAGCCTGTCAGTTCAGGCTCTTCTCGTAGAGCAGGGAATGAGGAAAAAGGAAATCAGGACGATCGCAAAGGAGTCCTTTGTTCCGAGCATACTTGATTACTTTTGCAAAATACTTGAGATTGGAGAATTGTTTGCTAACGGAGACAGGGATATCAGTCTCTGAGGTTCTCCACGAAAAGATTAAAGTGATTATGAAACAGAGACTCCTGTCCAGTGCATGCATTTGATTGACTGGTCACTTGTAAGGCGGGGATTGTGGCACCCTTCGAGAAAGGTTGAATGTAGCGTCTGTCATTCCGTTTATGGCCTGTTGAATATCAGTTCAGAGCCTGCAGTGTTGAATGTCACGGCATAGCGCTTCAGAAAGTCGACACCGACAAGTCCGTCATAGATTATTTCCTGAAACATCACTTCTGGCGCCGCCTGAAACAGGTCATGGTGCGACTCGAGATGCACCAATCCGCTGACGGGGGCGCGATACCTGACATAACTGTGGCCCGTCTCGTCCTTCCCCTCTATTTTAGTTGTTGCGCTTCCCGACTTCTCGATACCCAGTCGATGCATGTATCTTTTGTTCAGTATCAGTATGTCAGATCCTGTGTCTACCTCGACAACAGCGACTTCTCCGTCAGGCAGCAGCAAATCAATAAACATCGTGATGGAAGGCCCGTCCCTCTCAATTCTCAATGGAACGCTTTTTCCCGTTTTCTGGATGAGTGACAGCGACTGCTCGCTTTCTACCAGGATTCTCTCTTTTGCAAGTTCCAATGTGAATGGAATACCTTCAAAGAAAGCAGGAGAGAGGAAGCCCTCGATTCCGGCAAAACCCTCTGGCACCCGTGTTCCTTCCACGAAGATGTCGAACGAGCCTACAATGGCATTCTCCCTGAAAACAGGACCGACAGCAAGGGATTCGAGTGAAACCAGGGGCATTGTAACCTCCTGCCCGGACATTCTCCTGCCCGTGAATGATTCCCCCACAGGACGGCAATGAACCCTCTCTGCAAAGTAGCCCGATACAATAGATGGACCTATCCCGGTGTCGAAAATGAGTCTTGCATCGTGACTGCCTCCGACGGTTGCTGGAATGGAGAAGAAGTGCGTGCCCGGAATCCGTTTCATCGGAATCCCGGTCCTGCTTCCCAAAACTGTCAAACCCATTCAAATCGGCACCGTAGGATCCAGCCCTGTTTGCAGCGAATGCAGGCGGAGCTAAAAATTCTTGCCCCTGCGGTGGTGCTTCGCCCGACGATCCATGCCTTGAATCGAGTCAGCAATTTCGCCAAGCATCGATTCAAAGTCAGCGTTCGATGCGATGCTGACAGGAGCGGAAGTCTGCCCTTTGAGTTCTGCTGCGGTTTCCGCACCTATGGCCCATATGCTGCAGTTGACAATTGCCGAAGGCATCGCTCCCTTCTCGTCGAGTGAGCTGACCAATCTGAAAAAATTCCTGACCATCATGCTGCTTGAAAATGGAAGTATGTAACCCTGTCCGCCGAGGATGTCTGCAATGACTCCCCTGATGGGCCCCGTATCTTCGGGCATTGCTATCCCGTAGACTGCAAACTCCTTCACTTCCAGCCCGGCCGCAGCAAGACCGTTCTTCAATAGCACTGTGCCGCTATCGCTTCTGAACACGACTGCCGGCCCGTTTGCTCCCTCAAGGGATTTTACATATTCTACAAGCCCCTCCGATGAGTAGGTGGCAGGCACTGAGTTTGCTATGGAATGAGAGTCAAGACGGAGCGATGTTGCCTTCCCCACAGCAACAACATTCATCCCTTTCCGCCTCAGAGCATCAGCGCAGTCGCTCCCGAGTGAGAAGAATCTGTCAACAGCCGTCGAGCTCATGAAAATGCAAATATCGCACCGGTTCAGCCAGCGAAGGACTTCGCTCTCTTCGACCTCCATATCCCTTATCCCAATGGCCGGGGCTACGAGCGGTTCGAGGCCCTTCTCCCTGCAGTATTCGACTGCCTTTCCCGCCCTGTCCTCAGGTCTCATAAGTGCTATCTTAACCATTGCCATCATACTCTGCCCGGCGAAAGCCGGATGCTGCAAGCAGACTTGCGTGTAAGTCTCATGGAGTATTTCCGTAATTCAGTATGGATGTGGACACCTGATCGGTGAAAGGGGCAAGCTTTTCAGCCAGTTCCTCACGGCTCTTGATGTACGTCGATATCTTCCTTTCGAAAACACCGTCTCTTGAGAGCAATTGCACCCTGAGGTGCATGCCGCTCCCGATCGCCTGCGCGTTTACACCGAGGGGGGAATTGCATCCGGCGCCCAGCAAATCGAGCACCGATCGTTCCAGCTCCACTTCAGACCTGGTGGCAGGATGATCAGCCCTTTCCACCAACCCCTCCGGGAGCCTGTCTTTCCTTGTTACCAGGGCCAGTGCCCCCTGCCCCGCGGCAGGCACGAACTGTTCCGCAGGAAGGCTGTGGACCCGCACGTCTCCCTCACCACTGAAACCGAGTCTCTCCAGTCCGCACAAAGCGAGCATGACGGCATTCACTTCTCCAGCCCTCACTTTTGCAATCCTGGTTGTCACGTTGCCGCGCAACAGCACGGGCCTCAGGTTGCTGCGGGCATGCAGAAGCTGCGATATTCTCCTCGCGCTGGAAGTCCCCACGGTGGAATCGGGGGGCAACCTTGTATAGTATGCTCCGGAGACGAGACAGTCCACCCTGTTCCTTCTCCTTGGTATCACCGATGCGCAAAGCCCGGCCGGGAGCCTGACTGGAACATCCTTCATGCTGTGGATGCCGCCGTCTATGCTTCCTTCCAGCACAAGCCTGTTTATTTCATCGACAAAGGAGCCTTCCAGCGGCGTCCTCTTCAATTCCTCCGAATCGCCTGTGGTCCTCACGGCGACTATCTCGATGCCTTCCGAGAGGCCGGAATCGGCAAGAATTCCTGCAATTTCATTTGCCTGCGCCATTGCAAGGCTGCTTCCCCTCGTTCCCAGCCTGAAGCTCAGCAGACCCACCTCACTGCAGGACCCACTCCGCAAGCTCCTGAGCGTGGTAAGTGATAAGCAGGTCGGCCCCCGCCCTGAATATGGAGGTGGCTATCTCAAGCACGGCCTGCTTGTAATCAAGCATTCCGGCACTTGAGGCGGCCCTGACCATCGAGTATTCACCGCTTACGTTGAAGGCGGCAATGGGCACGTCGAACCTCCTCCTGGCACCGTGTATTATGTCGAGGTTGAGCAGTGCCGGCTTAACCATCAGAATATCCGCCCCCTCGTCAAAGTCAAGCTTAAGCTCATGCATTGACTCGCGGAAGTTTGCATAATTGACCTGATATCCCTTTCTGTCGCCCTCCGATGGTGCGCTTTCTGCGGCTTCCCTGAACGGGCCATAGAAGGAAGATGCACTCTTGGAGGCATAGGCCATGATTGCCCTGTCGCCGTAGCCGTTGCCGTCAAGCGTTCTTCTTATTGCCGCGACCTGGCCATCCATCATGCCGCTTGGCGCGATGATGTCGGAACCTGCCTCAGCGTGGGACAGTGCTATCTTTGAATATGTTTCCAGTGTTGTGTCATTGTCAACATTCCCCGATTTCACAATGCCGCACTGGCCGTTTGAAGTGTACTCGCAAAGGCAGAGATCCGAAGCGATGAGCACAGAGCTGTTGCTCCTTATCTCCCTGATTGCCTTCTGGACAATCCCCTGCCTGGAAAATGCCTGCGTACCACCTGCGTCCTTCTTTCGCGGAACGCCGAATAGAAGGACTGCATTAATTCCCTTCTCCTCAAGCAGTGAAGCAACTTCACCGACTTCACCTGCTGCATAAGTGAACTGGCCCGGCATGAGATCAAGCTCCCTCTTCTCGCCCAGCCGTTCGTCCACGAACATAGGATAAACAAGGCGGGAGGGATGGATCCTTGTTTCAGTCAGCATATCCCTGATTCTTTCGTTCGTCCTGAGCCTTCGCAGCCTAGTCGTCGGAAAAGCCATCTGAACTACCTTCGCACTGTCTTTCTGTTTGGCTTGAAGTTATTCATGACACATAATTAAGCTTGATAGTGCCAGCGGCCACATAGTAGGAGTGAATCGGCTGGAAGTTGTAAATAGTCAGTCAATGTAGCATGTCCTGTCCAAAGAAACCGGGGATTCGATGAAGGCCATCACTGTTATCGGCGGCGGGGTAACAGGACTTGCCGCTGCCTACTTCCTCCAGCAATCGATGCCAGGGACCTCCATCTCTCTTGTGGAATCATCAAAAAGGCTTGGGGGAAAACTGCTCACCAACAGGATTGGAAACACAGCCGCGGAAGCAGGACCGGACAGCATTGTGGCAAGAAACAGCGTCATCACGCGACTGTGCAGTGACCTCGGCCTGGAGCAGAGCTTGATCAGGCCCAAGACCAGCAAATCATATCTGTGGACAAGGAACAGGCTGAGACCCATCCCTGAAGGCGTATTCGGCGGCTATCCTTCACATGGACTTCTCCCCTTATGGCGTACGCATGTGCTCTCCTTTCCGGGAATAGCACGGACGGCGATGGATCTTGTGCTGCCAAGGACTGAAGTAGCCGAAGACATCTCAATCGGAAAGCTGGCCGAAAGCAGGTTCGGGCGAGAGTTCAAGACAACGCTTGTCGACCCTCTCATAGGTGGACTGATGTCGTGCAATTCAAGCTACCTCAGTGCCAGGGAGCTGATGCCTGGATTGTTCTCACTGGCCAAGACCAGCAGGAGCGTTCTCAGGGCATCTCGCGCCCGTGCATCAGTGGCAGAGTCAATGCCCTTCTTCTCCTTCAGAGGCGGGGTAGCGGAGTTGACCGACAAACTCAATGCGGCAACAGGAAAGGTGCAGAAGAAAACGGGTGTTGAGGTGAAGGAGATGTCCCGGAGGGAAGGCCGATGGCATATTACTGGAGAAGGGCTGGAAATTGAATCGGACGCGGTCATAGCCTGCCTCCCTGCTCACGCTGCAGCCCCGGTTCTCAAGAGTGAAGCGGCGCTCTCATCGGCGCTCGCCGAAATCCGCTATACTTCGGTTGCCAATGTCGTTTTTGGCTACGGGTCGGCAGATTTCAAACCGCCGGTGGAAGGAAGCGGCTTCCTGGTTCCCGAGAAGGAGGGTCTCCTTATGACAGGTTGCACCTGGCTTTCTTCGAAATGGTCCAGCGCCGAAGCCGAGGGCCTTTACCTTGTGAGATGCTTTGTCGGAACACCAGACAGTGTAAGTTGGATGGATATGGGCGATGAGGAGCTTGTATCCGAACTGCATCGGGAGCTCGGTGCAATCATGAAAATCAACGGTAAGCCGCTGCAGTTCATCGTGACAAGATGGCAAAATGGGCTTCCCCGGTACGGAGTGGGCCATATGGAACTTGTGAGTAAAATACACTCACTGTGCCCCCCCGGCCTGTTCTTGGCGGGAGCCGCGTTTTCCGGGATCGGCATATCCTCATGCGTGGCAGATGCGAAAAGAGCTGCCGATTCTGCGGCTGCCTACTGTTCTGCGGGCAGTTGACAGGCAGATTCAGCGTGAGGCAAGGCACACATCGGCGAGCGCCCTGATGAAAAGCGGATGATCGTCTGGCAGCGCTGTTCTCCTGACAGACATGCCAGCCCTTGCCGCAGCTTCCTTCGCCTCTATGTCTATGTCGTAGAGAACCTCAAGGTGCTCTGAAACAAAGCCTATTGGAACAATGAGCGCTTCTGAATGCCCTTCCCTTCCAAGCGCGGCAATCCTCTCGGTCAGCGACGGGCCGATCCATTCCTCGCTTGTCCTTCCAGCGCTCTGGAATGCAAGTTCGGAGTCGGCAATCCCAAGCTTCCTCCCAAGCAGAGAAGCAAGTTCCTCGAGCTGCTCCCTGTAGGGTTCGCCCGCGTCTATGTACTTCTTCGGTATGCTGTGGGCGGTGAATATTACATGCTCCTTCCCGCGCAGCTCGGCATTTATGAGCTTTTTCCAGCATTCGACAAAATGGTCGTTCAAATGCCATGGGCCAGGCGATGATATTGTCACACTGTGCCCCGCGGTACTTGCGGCTTCGAGGGCGATCTTCAGATAACTCTCGGCGCTGACGGACGAGTTGAAAGGCGTGAGGGGTAGGAGAAGCATGCTCTTCACACCCTCCTCATTCATTCTCGAGACGACTTCACCGATGAATGGGCTGGTGTACTTCATGCCTACGCGGACGGCAATGTTGCTGCCAAGCGAAGCAAGCATGGCCTGGAGGGATATGGCCTGCCTGCTTGTGATTTCTGTAAGGGGGGAAATGCCTCCAATCGCAGCATACCTCGACCTGAGTTCATCAAGGAGTGCCGCGGGCGGCTTCCTTCCTCCCAGTATCTTTGTGTAGTAGCGTTCAACGTCATCAATGCCCGAAGGCGATCCATAGGCTGTCAGAAGCACAGCCTTCATTTATCCAACTCCCAGCCGTGGACAAATTCCACAAGCGCCTTCACGTTCTCCTCGGGCGTCTCCTTCAGCATTCCGTGTCCGAGATTGAATATGTGCCCATTCCTCCCTGAAGTCCGCCCGAGTATTGCCTTTGCCCGGTCGACAATAAAATCCCTGTCGGCAAGCATCACAGCAGGATCAAGATTGCCCTGCACTGCGACATCATAGCCAATCATGCGCCATGCATCATCTATGTTGACCTTCCAGTCCACTGATATCACCCCCACACCCCTGCACTTCATTAGCGGGAGCAGCGCGCTGTTGCCTGTTGAGAAGCTTATGACAGTGACGCCTGCTGCGGCGAGTTTTTCAGCTATTTCACACATGTAGGGCAGCACGTAGGCGCTGTAGTCTTCTGCTGAAAGTGCTCCTGCCCAGCTGTCGAACAACTGAACGACCTGACAGCCCGCCCTGGCCTGTTCCATCAGGTAGTCCGACACCACCCTGGAGAGTTTCTCCATGAGCAGGCGCCATGCATCCTGTCTTGTGTACATCATCGCCTTAACATTCAGGTAGTTCCTGGAGCCCCTTCCCTCGATCAGGTAGCTTGCCAGAGTGAATGGCGCACCTGAGAAACCTATGACAGGGACGCTGTCATTCAGCGCTTTCCTGGTCAGTCTGATTGATTCTGCCACATAGGAGACTCTGCCGGTCTCCAGCTGCTGCATTGCCTTCACGTCTTCCAGCGAGCGCACAGGTCGGTCAAGGACCGGACCCACGTCTTCTACTATCTGCAGGCCGACTCCCATCTCAAGCAGCGGTATCATTATGTCAGAAAAGAGAATCGCAGCGTCAACGCCGAATTGCTCCACTGGCATTGCTGCGACCGTGGCGGACAGTTCCGGAGTCCTGCATATTTCGAGCAGCTCATGCTTCTTTCTTATTTCCCTGTAGTCCTTCATGTATCTGCCTGCCTGTCTCATGAACCAGACAGGCCGGACATCGGTCCGCTCAAGGCGGCAAGCCTTCAGAAGCCTGTCATTCGTTGATACCACCAAACAGAGAGAGAAGCTCCTCCGGCCTCTTTCTTACACCTGTGAATACAGGTGTGTCGGTTTTAGTGTAAAGCCTGCTTTCGCTCTCCCTGAGCGCCATGACACAGTCTATGTATTGCTTCATGTCGTCCATCTCGTAGGCAACAACAAATTCCTGGTCGTCCGCACCGAAAGAGTAAAGCAGCACCTGTGACACTTCTGGAAACTTCTTGCCTATAGCGATGTGGTCTGACATTATCTTCCTCCGCTTCTCATATGCCAGGAGATACCATTCGACCGTTTTCGTGAATGGGTAAAATGAGATGTATTTCTTCCTCTTCTCTGCAGAGGCAAGGAATTCTAGCTCGCTCTCGGTCCTTGTATATGTGGAGGGTTTTGTGACACCGGTGTATATCGCCACGTCTGAAAGATGCGAGCCGAAAACTGTCCGCTTCATTGCGATATGACTGTCCTGGAGGTCCTCCATATTCTTTGCGATCTTCCATAGAAGTATATCCGACGACGCCTTCAGGCCGGAGAGCAGGTAGATGTGCGTGTGTACATGCCTTCCATCAAGGGAATCAAGAAAGGCAGCCACGCCCTTTCTCCTCTCGTCCAGACCAAGCACGTGCCATTTCGAATCAAGCTTGAATACCGCGAACTGGACAAATGAACCTTCCTTAGCATTTCCGTCCACAGGCATCACTTCTGTTCCCGAACAATCTGGCTCTAAAAGCTTCACTTATTCAAACGTATCTTTTGCCACAAACAAGCGAAGCGGACAGAGCAGAGCCGCAGCCCTCCCGTGTGCCTTGAAGGGATGATCGTGAATCTGCAAGAATTCCCTTCCCCGGAGTCTCGGGAAGCGGTCCCGTCATTTCCTTCAGCCATGCGCACGGGGATTTGAATTCCATTGCCCCGTTGGAAAACAGTGCCATTCCCGCCGATTTGGCGTCACGATACTTGACACCTGCCTGAGCGCCTCTACGTCGTTTGAGACATCACACCTGCTAAAATACAAGTTCCGTCTTCAGTCACACGGCGAATCCATGCTGACGGTCGGTTTGTATTATGACGTTGTTCCCGGCAGAGAAAGCGATTTCGAAAAATTCTTTGAGGTCGTCGTAGACGAAATAAAGAAGATGAACGGTTTTGTGTCAGCTCTGCTTTACAAGAGAGTCGATAAAGCGGGCAGCTATCTCATTTACTCCGAATGGAAGGACAGGGATTCCTTTGAATCGTTCATCAAGTCCAGGGAGTTCAGCGGTGCAAAGTCGGGTGGCTCACACATGCTGACGGGAAGACCCTATCACAGAATTTACAACGTCTGAGCATCCCTGCCTGGATGCACCCGCAGGCGTTCATGCTGGGGCCGCAGGGACTAAAGTTTCACGCTTCTTCCTTCCTTCTCGGCGGCAGTGGCGGCATTGACCATTCTGACGACAAGCTCGCCGTCGGAGCCCGTGGCTATAACACCGCTGTGCCCCCGGACCAGGTCATTGAAAGCTTTCACTTCCTCCTCATACATGTTCAGACCGCTGAATTGCTCCATCGGCTCGGCGCCGAGCAGGAGCTTTGAATTGACATCGGTTGAGAACATGCCCCTGACGGTAACTGTTCCGCCTGTCCCGCAGACAACGAGACTGTTTTCCGAGTTTCTTATTCTGCGTGATGATACAGCGCTTGCCACCACCGAGGGATACTGTATGCTCACCTGTTCGGTGGTATCGATTACCGCTCCGCGCGGGATCTTGAAACAGTTCACCGACTGCGGTGCTTCTCCTGCAATGTAATTGATTGTGTCCATGACATGCACACCCGTCCCCATGACCGAGCCACCGCCTGCCTGCTCGTCTTCCATCCACCACTTGTTGTCGGGATTGTCGTAGTTCCTGGAGGAGTAGCTGGCCCATATTCCAGAGATGTACGTCAACTCACCCAGTCTTCCCTCCTGAATCATCTTCCTGACCTGTCCGATGGCCGGATGAAAACGCAGGTGGAAACCAACCGCAAGAGCCAATCCCTTATCGGCCGCAAGCCTGACAAGCTCTGATGCATGGTCGTTCCGAAGAGTCATCTGCTTCTCAAGCAGCACGTGTTTGCCGTTCAGAAGGGATTGCCTAGCCTGTTCATAGTGCAGGAAGTTGGGAGAAGCAATGTACACCGCATCTATTCCCGACTTCATGAACCCTTCAAGACTGTCGTATGCCCTGGAGGAATACTTCGAGCCTTCTTCCCTTGCCTTTTCTATTTTCCTGCTGTAGATCGCGCTAATCTCATGCCCCGCCTTGGCAATTGCGGGCATCACTCTGCTTTTCGCATGATTTCCAAGACCAAGTATGCCGAATTTCATCATGGCAAATTATCAAAACCATGGATAAAACAGTATGCCTCCACAATGCAACGGCTGCCGGGTCATTGCGGGCAGTATTACTGTTTACGGCAGTTGGAAAGTTTTGACATCCGACAGGTCGAGCTTCCTGAGTTCGCCGAATGCCTTCTGGGACGTGTACACATTTTGCTGTAATTTTGAATAGACCCTGTACTTTCACTCTTGAATCATCAGGAGTGAATCAGAATGGATGTACAGTATCAGCAAATTACAGCAGAATCGGTACACTGTCTGATACCCTTTCGGGAACCGCAATTGCAGATTTCATTTCACCCGTAACGGCAATGTTGTTTGGCAAGGAGAATTCAAGAAACAATCATCCCTGACTGTGTAAAATCTATGCTGATTCTACACAGGCTATGCTTATGTATCAACTTGTGGGCTTGCTACACAGAGTGGTGACTGGCTACGCCTTCATTGTATGAATCAAGTGAGCTGGGCTGGTTGGGAAGGACGGCAAGGACGGCTGTCCTCAGGGACGAAATGAAACTTTCGGAGCGCACGGGGGAAGTTGCAGGTATCGTTGTCACCGTGCTGACCGTCTTCTTCTTCGTTGCGCACCAGGTCTGGAATACAGGATTCTTCACGGCCGGATTCGGTCCTTTCGAGATGGCCCTGTTCTATGCTTCGATTTCATTCGGAATTGCGACAGGCACCGCAAGAGCAGTGCTTGGAAAGCGCAACGAAATAAGACCTCTTGATGTCTCCGGATACATACTCGCTGCTTTGTTCTGTTTCTGGTTCTTTACTGTGTTTCCATTCGACTTCACGCACTTCGGTGACGTGGTGCCGCTGTCGCTCGGATTCCTTATATCGTGGATACCTGGACTTCTGGTGAAGGTGTTGCTGTTCATAGGTGGAGTTGGAGCTGTTGCGGGAGCTGTATATGTGACCGCTCTGTACTACAGGGTGCGCTCGTTGATTATGAACAAGAGCATGTATCGTGAAAGGAAACTAATGCACACGCCGTTCCATCACTGATGAAGGAGAATTTGACTATTGTGCCTGTGCTGGGCAGGGTCTCCGTTGCCAGGGGCACGAAGGGAGTCATGTTGTTTACCAAGGGTTTTATCCCCGATAGTTGTAATATGGGGGGAGTACGGATTGACAATGGAACCTTTCCATGACGAAGGGAAGGCAGAGGGCTCATATGCTCCTGCCGACAGGGATTCCTCAGTGATGCGCGTCATAGGAGAGGAGGATCTGCACGGTTTCACATTCGAAGGCCTGAAAAGGAAACTCGGAACACATTCCGAAACACTTTCCAGAATACTCGCCAGGCTGGAGGATCAGGGTGTCCTCACCAAGACAGAGCACGGCTACATAGTTACGGAGCGTGGCCGTGACCTGTCAGGCGCGAGGCAGATGGGCCAGCACAGGACAGGGATTGTTCTCCTCCGCACGCTGCTCCCCGACTATCAGAACGGGCGAGTGGTGTCCGGCCTCATGGGACGATGGTTTGGCCCCCTGAGATGGCTTGGCTACTCGGGGGACGGGAATGGGACCACGCTTAAATGGATAACAGAGGGCGGCAGGATCCAGGTGGATGCCATTTTCAGCCAGGAGGAACTTGTAATAGAGGGCAGAATCCTGGAGGGCGAGGGCCTTTCGGAGGCGGTGGCAGCTTCCCACCAGCTTGTCGGGTACATCTCCAGGCTATACGATCAGGGACATCACAGACTCCAAAACTATCATTCCGGCGGCCCGGGCGTTTTCGAGAATTGACGTGATTGCATTATCCGAATCTCCGTCAACAAGTATCCACACCGCTTATCCGTCTGCGGTGAAATCAAGTGAGCAGCGAGACATTGTTTACACTACAGACCTTTTCGGATGACATAGAAAGAGTTGCGGTGGAAGCCAGCCCATCTGTCCTCTCTGTGCGTGGGCCGGGAAATGCAGGGACAGGAATTGCCTGGGATGAAAGACATGCGGTCACTGCATACCACGTTGTAGAGGATTATGACGAAGTCGACATATCTGTCGAAGGAAGACAGTTTTCGGGCATTGTGAAAGGGCACGACACTGCCTCGGACATAGCCCTGATAGAGTGCTCGGAACACCTCACTCCAATCAGGAGGGGCGATTCAGACCGCCTGCGGGTCGGACAGTTTGTGCTGGCGCTGGCAAACCCGTACGATGGTGGAGTCGGAGCGACGTCCGGAATAATAACGGGCGTCAGGAAAAGAGTGGGAGGCTGGTGGAACTTTTCGCTGGATGAGGCAATTGTCACCGATGCCAGGGTCGGTCCTGGTTACTCCGGGGGTCCGCTCGTAAACGCTTCCGGCCAGATTGTCGGTATGAATGTTGCTCTTGTCTCCTCAAGAGGAATTGCAGTCCCGGTCAACAGGATTGCACGCAGGGTGGACGGCATCCTGACAGGCAAGACGCCAGGAAGGCCATATCTTGGAGTTGGCCTCAGCTATGTCAGGCTTCCCGAAAGCATGAAGCAGGGTAGAAACGGCCTGCTTATAATGTCGGTGGAGAAAGGCAGCCCGGCAGAGGTGGCTGGCCTAATTCCAGGGGATATTCTGCTGACAGTCGGCGGCAGGAACGCATCGCGAGAATTTGGAATCTCCAACCTTCTGGCAGAGGATGCCGTCGGAAAGGAAGTGATGCTCGGCATACTCAGAGGCGGCAGGTACATTGAATTGAATGCAGTCCCCAGCCAGGCGCAGGAGGAGTGATGCTGTGGCCACGACAATACTGGAAGGTCCTGGAGACTTCAGCCCTTCAACCCCTGGACCCGAGCCGCTCATGCCAAGACCGATGGTGCCCGTCCCGCAGCCGAACAGAAGGCTGCCCCCTTCTGGTGGTTCCGCCGGGAAAGCACCATGGATGCAGCGGTCTGCGCTACCCGAAGATGAAAATGGCAGCTTGTTTCGCTGGAAGCGAGCGTAAGCCGTAATTGCAAAACGTATTGATACATGGATGGGGTCATATTCCCATGCGCCCGCAGGAAAATTGCAGGATCTGCCACTGAAATCCTTCCGGGTGAAACCAGCGGGCCATGGAGCTTCAGCATTGGGAAGAATGTCAGCGCTGCTGCGCGTCTTCGGTCCGGCGTGGCTTGTGATGATAGCAGATGTAGATGTAGCCTCAATAATAACGGGCCTCCAGTCCGGCTCGTCCTGGGGGTACCGGATGGTCTTCGTAATGCTCGTCCTGACAGTCCCTCTCTTCCTCATCCAGGACGCGGCGGGCCGGCTGGGAGCCGCGGGCGGCATGGGCCTTGGCAAAGCAATACTGAACAAACACGGAAAGAGAGTGGCTGCCGTAGCCTCTATACCCATGGCGGTGTCAGACTTCCTTGAATACGTTGCAGAATTCGCCGGCATAGCCATCGGGTTCACCCTGCTTCATTTGCCTGTGATTCCAGGCCTGCTGGCCGTCTTTGCACTGCATGCATTTGTAGTCATTGGCAGGCAGTACAGGGAAGCGGAAGTTGTCCTGATTCCAGTTAGTTTTGTACTTCTTGGCGCCATAGTTGCCTCGGGACTTGTCTTTCCAATCGATATTCCCAGGTTTGTATCTACGGGACTTAGTCCGTTGCAGCCCTATACCGAGTCGGGATTCTCCTACCTCATGGCGGCGAGCATAGGTGCAGTCATCATGCCATGGATGCTTTACTTTCAGTCAGGCGCCACTTCAAGGAAGAACCTTGGCACCGAGCACGTTGGAAGCATAAGGACGGAAACACTCCTGGGTGCGCTTGTATCGGAAATCATGATGAGCATAATTGTAATCGACGGAACAAGAATTGCATCGGCCGGCGGTTTCATTTCGGTCTCGGGAATATCAAGCGCAATAGCTGCTCTTGGTGAAGCTGCCCCGCTCCTGATGGGAATCGGTTTTGTTGCTGCGGGATTCCTTTCACTTGTCGTTGTCTCCCTGGGCTCGGCATGGGGTGTTCTGGATGGACTTGGACTCAAATCGCAGTCTTCATTTGTGACTCTTTACCTGACTGAAAGCATACCTGCGCTGTTCGTGGTCATGCTTGTAGCAGACTACATACAGCTCCTTCTGAACCTGATGGTCATCTACACGATAGTGGTGATACCTTCAATCTACTTCCTGGGAAGGGCGGTGTCAGATCGCAAGCTTATGAGAGGGACGTCCTACTCGCGCGCCCAGATGACGGTATTCTGGACCGCCTCCTGCCTTGTGGTCGCCGGTGGCCTGCTCGGGGTTGCGGCGCTGCTGGAAGGCATGGTCTGAGAATAGCCGGTTCAACTGCAGGAGAGTGCCGCAACAAGGAGAGATGCTGGATTGAAGTGCCGCCCACGGCTGCGGTCCACACAGGACTGGCAAAGCTTAACTAAAGATCTCCCTATATTTTGGAGGATGTCCGAAAAGGGCATGCCCGCAGTCGAGGAAGGAACGCTTCTCTGGAGCCCGGATGAACATTTCACCAGCAGTTCGAACATGAAGGCATTCATGGAATGGCTGTCGGAAAAAAAGAACCTGCACTTTCCGGATTACGGTTCTCTCTGGGAATGGTCAACATTGCGGCTGGAAGACTTCTGGCTTTATTTGTTGGAATATACGGATGTTGTTCATTCTGGCAAGGCATCAGATGTGCTTGCTTCCAGAAAAATGCCATCCAGGGGGTGGTTCAAAGGCATCACGCTGAACTATGCCGAGAACCTCTTCAGGAGAGGGAGCAGGCAGCGACCCGCAATGATTGCAAAAGGGGAAAGAGGAGGCACCGCAGAAGTCTCATGGGATGAGCTCAGGCAGAGGGTCGCTGCGATGGCACATTACATGAAATCAATCGGCATCGGAAAGGGGGACAGGGTTGCAGGCTACCTGCCAAATATTCCTGAGGCTGTCATATCATTTCTGGCTGCCGCCAGCCTTGGAGCCGTGTGGTCTGGATGCTCTCCTGATCTGGGGAGCAGGAGTGTTATCGACAGATTCGAACAGATAGAGCCGAAACTCCTGATCGCAGTCGACGGTTACACATACGGGGGCAGGAACTACGACAGGAGGGACACAATTTCAGAGGTTATGTCGTCGATAAAGAGCATAAAGCGACTCGTTCTCGTTCCTTACCTCGATCGCAATGCGAAGATGGATTCCTCCGTTTCCTGGGATGATTGCACATCAGGCAGTCATGATATGCTGTTTGAACGTGTCCCCTTCGAGCATCCCCTCTGGATACTGTATTCTTCTGGAACGACAGGTCTGCCGAAGCCAATAGTCCACGGGCACGGCGGAATACTTCTGGAGCATCTGAAAATGATGATCCTGCATACGGACCTGAAGGAAGGAGACAGATTCTTCTGGTTCACAACAACAAGCTGGATGATGTGGAATGTTCTTGTCAGTGCCATGCTCGCCGGCTCAACGAGCATACTCTACGACGGAAGCGCAGCCTATCCCGATATCGGTGTACTGTGGAAGCTGGCGGAAGAAACACGTATGACGGTATTCGGGACAAGTGCCGCGTTTATAGGGGCGTGCATGAAGGAGCATATCGTCCCGCGAGAGGAGTTTGACCTCTCATCGCTCAGGTCTGTAGCCTACACTGGCAGCCCACTGTCCCCGTCCGGATTCCAGTGGATATACGAGAACGTTGGACCATATATGTGGGTGACAAGCGTAAGCGGCGGGACGGATGTGTGCACTGCGTTCCTTCTCGGCTGTCCTCTTCTGCCGGTGAGGGCTGGAGAACTGCAGTGCAGGGGCCTGGGGGCGAGCGTTGAGTCATACGGGGACGATGGCAGGCCACTCGTTGACCAGGTAGGCGAGCTTGTGATTACAAAACCGCTCCCGTCCATGCCTGTCTTCTTCTGGAACGATAAGAATGACGAGCGCTACCTGGAGAGCTATTTCAGCATGTTCGAAGGCGTCTGGAGGCACGGGGACTGGGTAAAGATCAGACCTGCCGGCGGGGCGGTGATATACGGCAGATCGGATTCCACACTGAAGAGACACGGAGTTAGGATAGGGACAAGCGAAGTATACGGATGCGTGGAGGCCATGCCCGAAATCCAGGACAGCCTCGCCATCGGGCTGGAGAAGAAGGAAGGTGAGTATTTCCTCCCCCTTTTCGTTGTGCTTCGCGCTGGAATAAAGCTGGACGAAGAGCTGAAGAAAAGGATCAGGGATAGGATAAGAAAAGAGCTTTCTCCACGGCATGTGCCTGACGAGATAATACAGATAACTGAGGTTCCAAGGACGCTCAACGGGAAGAAACTGGAAGTGCCGGTGAAAAGAATTCTCTCCGGCCAGCCTGTTGAGAAGGTTGTCAACCTTGGCTCAGTCTCAAACCCTGCTTCCCTCAGGTTCTTCGAAGAAATGAGAAACAGGGTTGCCTGAAGGGAGTGGCGGCACGCAGGCAACAGGCTGATTATGGCGGCGTGCATTGCAATACCGTTGGCAAGAAACCTCAGATGCGGGCTATGCGGTTCGGAGTTCATATGCGAAGGCTTTCTTTCAGCCAGGAAGTGCTGGTGCTCATCCGTGAAAGTGCCAGTGGAATCGCTTGAGAGATTGTCCACAATGGCCGATGACTGCATTTGTCCAAGGTGTCTGCAGGCTCTTTCGGCTGGAAAGCGGGACGAGTAACCGGGCGCGGTTACGGACATTATAACGAATTTCGTAATTCGAGTATCGAAATAGCAACCATTTAAATAGGCGGTCTTTCTACACGGGCCGATACAATGCTCGCTGGGACTTACACTGCAATGATCACCCCATTTCGCAAAGACGGTTCGGTGGATGCCGAAGGAATGGAAAGGCTGGTCAGCTACCAGATTGAGAATGGAATTGACGGCCTGCTTGTTGCAGGCACCACGGGAGAGACACCCGCTCTCAGCCATGATGAGTATGTGAAACTGCTTCCTGCCTTCCGTGATGTCTGCAATGGCCATGTCGGCGCAATGGCAAGCTGCGGCAAGAACAACTTCGATGAAGCGCTTGAGGCGAGCAAGCTCGCTTCGGAGCTCGGCTACAGTTCGATACTCCTTGTTGAACCGTACTACAATGGCCCGAGTTCAATGGAAATCAGAAAGGAATATATCGAGCCTATCGCCAGGGCGGTTCCGGGGACAAACCTGGTCCCCTATGTGATTCCAGGAAGGACAGGGACACACCTTCTTCCGCAGGATCTCGCCATTCTGCACGACGAATATGCCCAGGTGGACACGGTGAAAGAAGCCACCGGAGATATTGAAAACATGAAGCTCACGAGGAGACTCTGCGGGGAAGATTATTCCATAATGTCAGGAGACGATTCATTGACCCACGAAGTCATGACGGACAGAGAGATATCTGCCAACGGCGTCATTTCAGTCATGTCAAACGTCTTCCCGAGACATGTCTCAGAGATGGTTGGCGCAATAAGGTCCGGGGACAGGGAAAGGGCGGAGAGTCTTGCACCGATTCTCTCACCCTGGTTCGATCTTGTGACGGTCAAGACCACTCATCAGTGCAGATACGGGCAGACGCTGCTGAGGTTCAGGAATCCACTGCCTGTGAAGACGATCATGAGCCTCTTCGGGATGCCGTCGGGAGGATGCAGAAGGCCTCTGGGCAGAATGACAACGACGGGCCTGATGAAGATTGTCGAGACTGCGAGGAAGACGCTTGAGCAGAATCCTGAACTGCTGAAACCGGTCGAGGATGCTTTCGACGTTGACATCGGGCAAAGGCTGGACAGCGCTGAAGTTCTCGAGGGACTCTGCTATGAAGAGAACTGAACTGGTCGTCGTGGGCCTCGCGGGAAGGCTTGGGTCTTCTGTTGCGCGAAACCTGCCCGGGAGCATGACCGTCGCCGCGGGCATAGTGTCGAGGGGCACGCCGATCGGAACGGCCAGCTTGCAGGACGGGAAAGTGCCCCTGCTTCACGCAGACAGGCTCAAAGGCGTACTTGAGGGCAGGGTGGTTGTGGACTGCTCCAGCCCGGAAGGTACATCGTCCATAATCGGCAGGGCAGCGGCATCCGGCTCACCGGTCGTCATTGCCGCCACAGGTCACAGTGAATCGCAGCTGCAGGCAATAAGACAGGCTGCAGAAAGAATACCTGTCGTTCTTGAAAGCAATTTCTCGGTGGGAATCGCTGTTCTCAGAAGAATAGTGGAACTTGTGTTTCCGCTGCCGGATCTGTTCGACATCTCAATAGTGGAGAGGCACAACTCATCAAAGAAGGACGCGCCAAGCGGAACAGCGAAGGATCTGGCAGCAAGGATTTCCGAGCGCTACGGCGGTCTCACGATAAAACTGACTCCGGGGGCAAGAAATGCGGCTGCGCTGGAGATCCTTTCCGTAAGGGCGGGTAAGGGTGGTGGTTCGGAACACAGGATACTGGCCGAGGCGCCAAACGAGGAAATAGAACTGAGGCATACGACGATGGGCAGCCTTGCCTTTGTTGACGGCATCGTCCGCTCTATCGAATGGGTGGCTGAACACAGGAACGAGAATGGCCTGTATTCGCTCTCGGACCTGATAAGTGCTTAAGCAATCTGGCTGGTGCGTTGCCTATGTTGATGTTTGCAGACTGTATTGAGAACAGAAAAGGGAAGATGTTTATTGACGGTATTGCTGCGGAAGAGCTCGCCTCGATGTTTGGCACCCCTCTCTACGCCTACTCGGAAAGAAGGATAAGGGAAAACTACAGGCGAATCCACAGCGCATTCTACAGGAGAAGAAAGAATTTCAGGCTGAACTTTGCAGTCAAGTCCAACAACAACCTCACAACGCTCAGCATACTGAGAAGCGAGGGTGCGGGAGCTGATTGCTCATGTCCAGCTGAGATAATGCTTGCCAGGATGGCCGGCTTCGAAAGCAGCCGGATGCTTTATTCAGGCAATTACAACACAGACGAGGAGCTGAGCTACGGCTTCGATTCTGGCGCCATCATAAACCTGGACGACGGGCCTCTGCTCGAGAGGCTGCTCAGGTTCGGAAGGCCCGGGGTGGTGTCATTCAGGATAAACCCGGGCACCGGGAAGGGCAAGTACGAGGGCCTCGTCACAGCCGGTCCGGACGCAAAGTTCGGAATGATGGAGGAGGAGGCGATGAGGGCATACAGAAGGGCAAAGGAAGCGGGGATAAGGCGGTTCGGATTGCATATGATGTCCGGCTCGAACGTGCTCGACCCTGAGTACTTCCCTGCAATAACCGAAAGGCTCATGGACATAGCCGGAAGGATTTCCTCCGGACTTGGAATAGAGTTTGAATTCATTGACATCGGCGGGGGTTTCGGTGTGCCTTACCAGGAGGAGGAGAGTGAGCTGCCTATCGACGAAGTGGCCCAGATGGTCGTCGCGAAATTTGAGGAGAGGATAGCATCCACCCGGACAATGGGGGACCCCGCCCTTTTCATTGAGCCCGGAAGATACATCGTATGCGATGCGGGAGTGCTTCTTGCATCGGTCACTCATGTGAAGAAGGCAGTAAAGAATTTCGTGGGCTGCGATGCAGGCATGAACACTCTGCTGAGGCCGGCGCTGTACGGAGCATACCACGAAATACTACCGGCGGGCAAGATGGATGAGGCGAAGACGATTGTCGCAAATGTCACCGGACAGATTTGTGAGAACACTGACATAATGGGAAGGGACAGGAAGCTGCCGGACCTCGCCCCGGGGGACCTGCTTGCATTCCTGAATGTGGGAGCGTACGGATATTCCATGGCAAGCAACTACAACACAAGGACAATGCCGGCGGAGGCATTCATAATCGGAGGAAAGGCGTACCTCACCAGGGAGAGGGAAACGATGACCGATTTTGTGAGAAGGCAGATTGTTCCGCCCGCAGTCATGAGGGATGAGCAGTGAGGATTGCAAGCAGGGTCGAGAATCTACCGCCGTACATATTCGCAGACCTCGAAAGGATGGAGGAGCAGAAGCGGAGGGAGGGTGTGGATATCATATCCCTTGGCATAGGTGACCCCGATATCAGGCCCCCTTCGTCTGTCATATATACACTTGTCAGGGCGCTGGATGAGGAGAGGTCACATCAGTACTCCTCCAGCCAGGGCGAGCGGCACTTCAGGGAAGCGGTTGCAAAGTGGTATGACGTAAGGTTCGGCGTCAAGCTCGATCCGGACAGGGAGATATGCGCCCTTATAGGCTCAAAAGAGGGGCTGGCAAATTTCGCCCGTGCATTTGTGGATCCGGGAGAAAGGGTCGGTGTACCGGACCCGGGATATCCTGTGTACGCTCAGGGAGCTGCCCTGCTGTCGGATGGAAGGCCCGTGAGGCTTGAGATGGACGAGAATTTCCTTCCAAAGCTGCCCTTCCACCGGGGCCTGAAGGTTGTCTACCTGAATTACCCGAACAACCCGACTGCTGCATTCGCCAGCCTGGATGATGTCAACGGATTTGTGGATTCGGCACATGCAGAAGGTTCAATACTCTGCTATGACAACGCCTACTCCGAGCAATATTTCGGCGATAATCCCCCTCCCTCGGTGCTGCAGACGAAGCACTCCAGGGAAGGCATAATTGAGTTCCATTCACTGAGCAAAACATTCAACATGACTGGCTTCAGAATTGGCTTCGCTGCTGGTGATGCACATCTTATATCCGGGCTTAAGAAGGTGAAGTCGCAGATCGATTCAGGAATTCCGAAATTCATACAGGCCGCCGGTTCCGAAGCCCTGGCGAAATACACTGGCAGGGAAAGGCCGCAGGAGCTGGTCAGTAATGCGGAAGAGCTTGAGAGAAGAATGAAGCGCCTGGTCGGGGGACTGGACGGGGCAGGATTCGATGCACGTATGCCCATGGGCACATTCTACCTCTGGCTGCGTGTCAAGGGAAATGGCGCCGACATGGTTCGGGCCATGATCGATTCAGGAATAGTGGCTACCCCTGGAATCGCGTTTGGCCTCCGCGGCGACAATTACGTCAGGTTTGCGGTTACACAGCCTGTGGAGAAGGTGGAGGAAGCCGTGAAAAGGATGTCTGCAAGCCCAGCGGTAATGAAATTTGCCGGCAGCTGAAGGCGCACTGGTCAGAGCAGAACCTTCAGATCCCTCCAACCGTAGTTGATCTCCTCAAGATCCGAATTTCCAACAGTCACCGCCCTGCTTCCCAGCACCGTGCCGCCAAGGTATTCGCAGAATTTTCTGGCGGGGTTGTCGGCCAGCACCCATGTCATGACAGAAGCGAAACCGTCGGTGAGGAGCTGCGACGCTGTCAGCTTCACGAGTTCCCTTCCTATCCCTCTCCTCTGGTACTCCTTCAGGATGTAAAGCGAGTATATCTCAGAACTGAATCTCGGGTCCCTGTCCCTGGTGGGCCCTGACTGGCAGTATCCCACTACTCTGCTCTCCCTGTCCACCTCGGCCACGAGTATATTTGTCTTCTTTTCCCCTATCCAATCCTTCCATCTTGCGGCTATCGACTCATGGGAAAAGCCTGACAGCCCTTCATGATCGACAGTGTTTCCATATGTCGATCGCAAGCAGTCCATATGCACCGCTGCAATCCGGGCTGCATCGGTCAAGATGGCATGACGCACGCTTACACCTTCTATGGAAAAGTGATTGATGCAGAAAGTAAAATAGTGTGTACAGGCAATACTCCAGTTTATATACCAAATAAGAAACTTATACCAGATAAAGTGATTTTACTTGAGTTCGCAGATGGAAATGGATCAGGGAACGGTGAAGGAGTGCGCCTTCGCCTCTGGGTTTTTCAACCAGATCAGCAAGAAATGGACAATGCCTGTGATACATGCGATGGGACTGAAGGACAACCTGAGATTCAACGAATTGAAGAGAATGATTGAGGGCATCAGCGCAGCCTGTCTTTCTGACAGGCTGCGGGAGCTTGAAAAAGCAGGAGTTCTTGTCAGGAGAGTATATCCTGAAACTCCTCCCCGGGTCGAATACAATCTTACCGAAAAGGGTCATGAACTGAAGACCCTCCTCGCCGGGCTTCTTGATTGGGTGAGGAGAAACAACGAGTCCGCCGGTGAAGGGGCGGAAGAAAAAGGCGGGCAGATGCTCTTTTCAGCTGGAAAGCGATAATGGTCAGGGGCACGGGCAAGATGGAAATATCCTGAACAGGCAGGGGCTGAAGTCATTTAAGCGGCGGCGGGAAAATGCCATCATGGAATTCTTTTGCCTTCTGGACCTTGGGTTTTGTCATGATGTAACCTACTCCTCCTTTGTCACTGTGCCTTGACGCAAGAGAAATACCCTGCCTGAAACCAGCGTTGTGGAATGGGACAGTCGGACTTTCGATGCCGAAGCCTCCTGCACTCTCCTGACGCGGCAATCCCCTGCTTCCCATTGTGCGGGAAGAGAGTGGGGTAAATCTGGAAAGAGCACTGTAGCTCGACTTCATTGAATGAAGCATCAGCAGGACATACAGTGCTATCGGCCCCAGTGATGCGGGGATGTATACCGCTGACACTGCTATTACAGCGACAGTTGTGACCATGAGTCCTGATACAAGCCTGATGACCATATCCAGTATCTCCGGAATTCCCTTGCTGCTCGGTACGCCTATGTTTGCATAGTTGATCAGGCTGATGGCTGAATTGAGATCCTTTCTCAGGACACGCACAGACATGTATGCGGAGACAAGTGCCACGCCGATAGGGATTAACTTGAAAGGGAAGCTCACGAAGATTGCGACAGCACATGAGATGATGAAGGACCAGAGGGGAAGTGTGGACCTCTTTGCATCGCCATAAATCTTCAGGGGCTGCGGCATCACGAGTTTCGAGAACGTTCTTGAGATGAGAAGGGAACAGAATCTGACGTAGGCGGGAACATATTTCGAGAGCTTCACGACGAGCTTCGAGGAGTTCTTGAGCACGGGAAGAGCGACAAGGTCCATGATGAGGGAGAAAGGACCGGCTATGGCGTAAAGCTGCTCGGCATAAGTCACACCAAGGGAGCTACCCCCCACGCTTGCAAAAAGCATTGACTCTGCTCCCCTGAAAGCAGAGGTGCTTCCCACAAAGAACGCGTGCCTTGAAGGGAAACCAATCAGCATTGCGACGCTTGTTGTGATTATGATGTCTGAAAGGAGCATCAGCGGAACGGCGAAAGCAACCATCGGCAGCACCATGATCATCACCGACGGATTCATCATCATGCCAAAGTAGACGAAGAATATGGCCACGAATGCATCACGCATTGACATGAGCTTGGTCTTCAGCCTGTCTGTCATGCTTGTTTCGGCGAATACCATTCCGATAAAGAATGCACCAATCAGCGACTGAACATAAAGCGCATCTGCCAGGGCAGCGGAGATAAACACGATGCCAAGGGCAAAGAGGATGAACATTTCGTCGCTCCGTATAACGTCGAGATGCTTCACCACCCTGGGTATGACAAAGACAGCGAGGAGCAGGAAGAACATATAGAAGATTCCAATGCCAGAAAGCAGGGCCCAGAGGCTGGCCGGCGCATTGCCGGCGGTCATTGTGAGACCACCGGCAACAGTCAGAAGAAGCATCGCGATGAAATCCTCCACGACGCTCATGCCTATGATGAAGTCTGTCTCCGGGGCAGTGAGCTTGCCGATCTCCATCAGCGTCTTTGCAGCAACCGCGGACGAGCCCGTCCCTATTATTGCCGCAAGAAAGAATGAATCCTCCAGGGGCCATCTCATCAAAACGCCGAGGAGTATGCCCAGAAACATATCGATCCCGAAGTTAAAGATGGCCAGTATGGTTGCTGCAGTCCTTGTCTTCTTGAGCTTGCTCACAGAAAACTCAAGCCCGACAAAGAAGAGGAGAAGTATGAGTCCCATCTTGGCGAAGTAGCTGACCGTCTCGGTGTTCTGAATCAGTCCATTGTATGTGAAACCGAAAAGCGTTATGCTCATGTACGGACCTATCAGCGCACCGATGGCAATGTAGCCGAGTATGACCGACTGGCCGAACCTGGCGGCAAGCCCGGCGCCAATGAAGGCAAGAAGCATAATGATACCGAACTGGAAGAAAAGAACTGTTTCAGTTATCACAGGATGACGCCCCGCTTCCACATGTTTATTGAGTCGCGACCCTGCGGTATAGAAAGTAGCTTACAGCGCACGTGCATCCCGTTTACACTTATACTGTCATTCTTACTTAAGCCTTATGTGCAAAGCTGACAATTGTCTGACGATGCCTGGCGGGAACCGGAATGCGGCACAAGACTTCAGACGACAAAAGCGGTGTGAATGATTAAATGGATACCTGCTCTTCGGGTTATACGGTGTGCCCTTGGACAGACCAGCCGTTACGGTCAATTGCGCTGCGTCGATTGACGGGAAAATATCCACGGTCCGCAGGCGAAGGATAGGAATCTCGGACGCTACTGATATCGAAAGGGTAATGGGAATCAGGGAGGAGCATGACGCCGTTGCCGTTGGCGTGGGCACAATACTTGCAGACGACCCTTCACTCACCAGCAGGAGAGAAGGAAAGGGGAGCAAGTGCGCAAAGATCGTTTTTGACTCAAGGGGCAGAACGCCCGCGGATGCAAAGGTCCTGAAGGGAGGAAGGACATACATTATCACTTCATCTTCCTGCAGGAAGATTATAGGAAATGCAGTCATGCTGAGGTGCGGAGAAAGGAAGGTCGATATTTCGAAGGCAATGAACCTGCTCTACAAGGAGGGGATAAGGTCTGTCCTTGTTGAAGGCGGAGGTGAGATAATCTTCGAACTTGCAAGGCTGGGGCTTGTCGACAGGTTGTTGGTCTACACTTCCCCCGTGATAATAGGCGGCAGGGATGCACCAACGCTGGCTGACGGAGAAGGGTTCAGGGATGAGAGCGACTTCGCCAGGTTCAGCCTTGTTTCTGTGGGAAGGGCTGGCGAGGGAATCCTCTCCGAATATGAAAGGAGATCTGTTTGAGAGACGGAAGAAACGACACGGAAGGAACCGGAAGGCATGGTGAGAGAGCAGAAGGGGAAAGGGCGTTCATAGCTGACAACATGCTAGGCAGGCTTGCCGGTTGGCTCAGGATATTCGGCTGCGACACACTGTATGTGAAATCGGGTGATGACGGTGATATCGCAAGGATCTCCGAATCGGAGAAAAGGATTGTACTGACACGCGACAAGCAGCTTGTCAAAAGGAGAGGGATAAACGCCTACTATGTCGATGACATCAGGCCGGAGGAGCAGCTGAGGCTGGTAGTCCACAGGTTCAACCTCAGGTTTGAGGAAGAAAGGATGCGCTGCAGCCAGTGCAATGGAACGCTTCACATAAAGAAAAGGGAAGATGTGAGTTCGATTGTTCCTGACGGTGTGCTGGAAAGGAATGAAAGTTTCTACATGTGTTCATCCTGCGGCAGGGTCTACTGGAAGGGCTCGCACTGGAAAAGGATCAGGGAGGTCGTGGAAAAAGCGCTTTCCGATTGAGGGAGAAAGGTGGCGCATGGTGAAGAATGGAGAAGCATTCGGCCCATTTGGGCTGAATGAAACAGGCACATTCATTACCGTGGAAGGGAGTGGTATGAAGCCATGGGACGGAGCGCATACTGGTATGGTGCCGTTTCAATGCTTGCGGCAGCTGCTGCGGTCATTGCGGCCGGAGTCGGACTCGGTGAGCTTCATTTCGGCCTGCTCCTTTTCATACCTGTAGTATACGGGAGCGGCCTGGCTGCAGGCATTGCCGTGCTTCTTGTCTTCGCCGCATTCATCCTTTTTGCAGTCTCATTCGGCAGGGGCATCGAAGAGCATGCTG
The DNA here is from genome assembly GCA_021817225.1 of Thermoplasmata archaeon. GTDB lineage: Archaea > Thermoplasmatota > Thermoplasmata > Sysuiplasmatales > Sysuiplasmataceae > JAJZXY01. Next base: position 28,380 of record JAKAVR010000001.1, on the reverse strand, counting down.
ACCTGGAAAGTCCCCACTCTGCAGAAAGGCGAGAGCAGGCGACAGCAGTGAGAAAAGGCGTCGGGGGTGTCATTTTCATAGGGCCCATCCCCATAATCTTCGGAAGCGACAGGAAGATTGCGGGATACATGATGATACTTGCAGTCGTGATTCTAGTCCTTCTTGTCATTGCCCTCCTTGCCGGCTTCCTCTGAAACAATCTCGCCGGCAGCCTCCTCCAGGGACACCCCGCCACGCTTTGCCCTTTCTCTTATCTCGCTGATTGCGCCGACGTAATCGGAAAAGGAAAGGCGTCTCTTCCTTATTGACTTGCCAAGGGCCCTTTCGAATGTCTCGTCCTTTCTTCTGTTGTTAAGAGTGGCCTCGATTGCGGCAGCTACTTCCTTCTTGATTTCCATTCCGCCACCTTCCGCAGGAAATTCCTGAAGATTTCAACACCGTGTTCCGTCTCGTCCACTTCGGGATGAAACTGAAGGCTGAAGATTGGCCTGCTCTCCGACATCATCGCCTCAACGGAACAGTCGGCGGTGCTTGCGAGAACTTTGAAGCCCGGAGGGACACGCTTCACCTCGTCCTGGTGGGACTCCCACACCCTGAACTTTCCAGGAAGACCGCTCAATATCCCCTCCGGTGACGAAACACTCAGATCTGCCTTGCCGAATTCGGAACTGCTGCCGCGGCCCGTGGTACCGCCGAAGTGATATGCTATGAAATGGTGGCCGACGCAGATTCCGAGGACAGGCCTGTCGATCTTGTCAAGGTACTGCGACGAAATGCCCATTTTTTCAGGTTCAAGGCCAACGCTCGGGGAACCGCCGCTGAGCACCAGCCCGTCCGCGTCGGATATCTCGTTGACCGGGACCGTGTTCGGAACAATGCGCACGATGGCGCCAAGGTCCCTTATGACGCGGTATTCGCGGTGGGTCCACTGGCCCCCGTTGTCGATTACGTAGATTTTCAGCTTCGAGAAATCCTCTTCGACCATGTGTGTTTTTGCATTCCACACTCCGTTAATTAAGCTTACTCCACGGTGTGAGAACCTGTGCCTGTTCAGCCAGAGGTGCCCAACACCCGTTTTTTAGAGGAGAAAAGACAAGGCTGAAGTACATCATAGACCAATTAGCTGCAGTAGTGGTAAATTGCCAGATGATATCATTTCAAAACTCACCAGGGAATCAGGCAGGCTGATTGACACAGAGGGCCTTTTCATTCAGGCAATGCAGGACATAGTGAAGGATGAGATCAAGAGGAAGGTGTATTCCAGGATAGACAGGGACCCGAAGCTGAAGGAACAGATCAGGATTGCGGTGGAGGACCTCTTCGAGGCGAGAATAAAGGAGACATATGCCCTCATGCGCCTTGGGAAGATAGCAGCCAGGGTGGGCATAGAGCTTATTCCGGGCGATCTCAAGGAAGACGTCACGAAGGAGTTCACCTCCATACTTGAGAGAGAAATCACGGAGATTTTCCAGAAGATTTCCTGAAGGGCATGACAGGCGCCAAATAATGGAATCAGGACTGCACCTGTACACCGCCAACCTGCTGCCCTGCGACTGCAGGCATGATTTTATTTACAGCAGGGCGTTGAAGAACACAGCAGGCAACCGTGCTATAGGGGCGTTTCTCATGAACAAGGAACTGGCCGAGAAGGGAAGGAAGAGGATCGAGTGGGCAAAGTCCCACATGAAAGTCCTGGGGATAGCTGGGGAAGAGATAAAAAAAAGAGGAAAGCTGAAGGGCCTGAAGATAGGCATGGCCCTGCATGTGGAGGCGAAGACTGCCTGCCTCGCACTTGCGCTGAGGGATGCAGGCGCCGAGGTGAGGCTCGCGAGCTGCAATCCACTGTCGACTGATGATTCAGTGAGTGAAGCTCTCAACTCAGTCTACGGCCTCCCCACCTTTGCCAGGAAGGGACAGACTTCGGAGGAGTACTACAGGAACCTCGGCAGCGTACTTGAGATGGGCCCGGACATTGTTATAGATGATGGTGCCGACCTCATAACACTGCTCCATCTTGAAAGACAGGATCTCATAGCACATGTAATAGGAGGCAATGAGGAAACTACAACCGGTGTTATCAGATTGAGGTCAATGGAAGCGGAGGGGAAGCTCCTTTTCCCTGTGGTTGCTGTCAATGACTCATACATGAAATATCTCTTCGACAACCGATACGGTACGGGACAGTCGACGCTTGACGGCGTAATGACGGCCACTAACCTGCTGCTTGCAGGGAAGAGCATTGTCGTCGCGGGATATGGATGGTGCGGCCGCGGGATAGCCAGCAAGGCACGCGGAATGGGTGGCGTCGTAACCGTTACAGAGGTGGACCCGATAAAGGCAATAGAGGCCATAATGGACGGTTTCACGGTGGGAAAAATGGCGGATGTAATTGCCGATGCTGATTTCGTCCTGACCGCCACCGGGGACAGGGACATCGTGACGTACGAGACAGCTCTGAAGGCAAAGGACGGGTGCGTGATGGCAAATGCGGGACACTTCAATCTTGAGATTGATGTGGAAACGATGCGTTCAAAGGCAAAGGTGAACACAGTCAGGGAATACGTCGAAGAGTTCAATTTTGAAAACGGAAAGCGCATCTACATACTTGCAGACGGGAGGCTTGTGAATCTGGCCGCAGGGCAGGGGCATCCCGCTGAGATCATGGACATGAGTTTCACAATGCAGGCGCTCGCCGCCGAATACCTCGCGACCGAGCGGACGAAGCTGAAGCCTGGAGTACATATCCTTCCCAGGAAGCTTGATACAGAGATAGCAGTGATGAAGCTGAAGACATTGGGTGTGAAGATAGACAAGCTCACGGAGAAGCAGAAGAATTACCTTGCTTCATGGAATGAAGGCACATGAAAGCAGCCTGGAAGAGGCTCACTTCAAGACACAGGAAGGGCAATTTCCTTGTGGTTCTCGGGCACATCAATGTGGATGTTGTGTATGAACTGAGCAAATTTCCAGTCAAAGGGCAGTCCATCAATACAGGCAATGTGAGGGAGCTTTTCGGCGGGACAGCGGGAAACATTGCGCTGCACGCATCCGCGCTTGGCCTTAAGACTGCGATTGGATGCTACGTTGGAAGTGATTTCAGTGCCGACTTCAGGAAACTGCTCATGGAATCTGGAGTGGACTGCCACGATGTCATTGTGGTTGAGGGCGAGAGGACGCCAAGATGCCATATATTTGATACACCGGATGGCGAACAGACCTACATTATAGAGCAGGGGGCTATGGCGAGCACCATGGACCTTCCACTGTGGGAGGATTCCATAAGCGAAAGCTCGGTCATTCACATAGCAACCGGCGACCCTGACAGATACTTGAGGGCGGTTGGCAAAAGAAGTTACTCGTTCGATCCGGGGCAGGAAATAAACTACAGGTACAATGCAGGGAAGTTCAGGAAGCTGCTCGATGGTGCAAATATCTTCTTCACAAACGAGATAGAAATGAAGATGGCACTCAAGCTGACCGGTGCGGTTAGCGTAAAGCAATTGGCGAAACGCTGCGGCACCGTGATCATGACAGAAGGATCCAGGGGCACCGCCATCATTCAGGAGGACGGTGTAACAAGGGTGCCTGCGTGCAGGGTAAAGAACTATGTCGACACTATTGGCGCAGGAGATGCGTTCAGGGCCGGTTACTATGCAGCCATGGAAAAGGGATACAACATTGTGAAATGTGTTGAATTTGGCAACGCGATGGCATCCATAGCGATAGAAGGAAAAGGAGGGGTCGGGTCGCTTGCAAGCTACAGGCAGCTCGAGAAAAGGTGGAATGCAAATTATGGCCCATCACGGTGAATGTTGCTTGACCGCATTTCCCTGCAGCCTGCGTGCATACGGACAGTTGAGTGCACTGACAGAGCGCTGAAATCAAAGCGTCACGTTCCTTGTGACAGTGCACTGGCCGCCTGCAGTGTCATGGACTGTTGCGGTTATGAGGCATTTGCCCTTCATCAGAGTGTGGCAGGAAACGGCGCCACCGTGCAACTGTTCGAAAACGCCCGACTCTGACTTTCTGCCGGAACCGTGCATGCATGTGATCTCGATACTTGCAGTCGACAGAATGCCGCTTCCGGAAGAAAACGCCGAAAGGGTGATCGAGTGTCCTTTCCCTGAGCGCTCAACCGCAACGGAAGCGGCTGGAGGCATCGCAAACCTGGTGCATCGTGCATCCCTGCCCTGGAGGACGAAAGGGGACTTTGCAGTCTCTGCTGGTATGAAGTAACTCAATCCCCCTGAATTGAATGTAAATCCCGATTTCACGGCGTGCCCGTCGGCTGACAGGGACGGAATGGACAGGCCGGGCACCCCGTGGCTGTCAGAATGCGTTTTACCGGGGGCATGGCTTTTCTCAAGGCCAAGCGCCCTGAGCGCTAAGCCTGGGAAGCCACTCCTCTTCGAAGAAAGAGCATCGCCTGCTGCAATGCCAACGCTCAGCAGCCTCGTGGTATCCTCCCATCCATCATCGGACAGGGAGGAGAGCCTTCCCATTGTTGTCCTGATAGCAACTTCGTTGCTGTCAACAGCGATCCAGTTTCTTCGGAGAGACGACGCAGCTACAGCAGCCGTGCCGCTGCCGCAGAAGAAGTCTGCAACCACGTCACCCTCGGAAGAGGAGGCTTTGACCACGGTCTGCAGGAGCCTGAGCGGTTTCTGTGTGGGATATCCGACGCGTTCCCTGGCCTGGCTGTTTATGATCGGTATTTCCCAGACGTCCTCCGGAACCTTTCCCAGGCTGTGCAGCTTTGTGGGTCTGCCGAAAGAAATCACGCCCTTCTTGCCCTGGTCGACTGTTCTTTTGCTGTAGTTCATCCTCACCTGGTCGAGATTGAAAATGTGCTTGCCCGCCTTCTTTGCGTAAATCAGTATTGTGTCATGCTTCTTCTTGAATCGATCCCTTACAGTCCCAGCCGGATCACGGTAATGCCATATCACCTCATTGAGAAAGTTACCGTACCCGAAAATACCATCCATCATGACCTTGACATAATGTGATGCATGCCAGTCAAGATGCAGATATATCGTTCCGCTTTCCTTCAGCAGGCGTCGCATCTCCACCAGTCTTGGCCTGAGCCATGACATATAACCTTCAAGACCATCGTACCAGACGTCGCTGAAAATAGACTCCCTGCTGGAGCCGTAGAGATGGCTGAACTCCCTGTTTGTGAAGAATGGAGGGTCAGCGTATATGAGCTGAATACAACTGTCCGGCAGGGCGCGCATAGCAGAGAGGTTTTCGCCCCATATCAGCATGTTTTCCGAACCGACTGTTCCGCTGAATTCACGTCCTTTCTCAAGAAGCGGGACGGAATTGAAAGGGTAATCCTGTACTGTTCCGACTTCAGCACAGGCGCTGTCGGACACGTTGGTACCGGGACGAGTCATATCATTGTTCACCTTTCGGTTGTTGCGGCTGCTAACTGGTCCTATCCGTCCGCCTGTTCAGGACCACCGGACATCGCTCTGCCATGCACTGACAGCTGCGCATGCATATTATGTCTGAATTGAATATCAACGATATAATTAAGAACATAACGGCTGTTACATAGGACGAGGCGAAGTTGATGGCTGTAGGGTTCGTCCTGATAAGTACGGCGCCTGCTAAGGAGCATGAGGTTTACAACGAGCTCCTGAAGGTCAAGGAGATTGTTGAGCTTCATCCCCTCTTTGGCGAGTACGATCTCATCGCCAAGATTGAAGCGGAGGACTTCAACCTGCTTGGCCAGGTTGTTGTCGACAAGGTAAGGGCCATTCCCGGCGTGATCGACACGAAGACTTTGACCGGGATAAAGTTTTAAGTATCGAGGGAATTTCAGGGTTGGAAAGTAAATGATGCTACAAGGGATATTCCTTCTCGCTCTGGGAAATGCAATACCGACTGAAAATGCGGGCAACTTCGTAACAATACTCCTCCTCACATTCAGTATTTTCATGATACTCGCTGGCGCATTCACCTCCTACTTTGGAACAGGCAAAAGCAGGGCCGTTGGTGCAGTGCTGCTTGTCGTCGGCATAGTCGTGGCTGTTGCGTGGCTCTTCATCGCCAACTTCTACAGCTACACTACACCAGGACTCGCCGATGTCATATGGGGAGCGTTCCTGAGCATAGTTGCCGCAATCATAGGCGCAGTCATAGCTGTTCTTGTGTTCCTCCTGGCAATAATGAAAACCTGAGGCGCTGGCACTGTTCATCGACAGGTTTTAGTCATTCCTCTCGATGATGTCAATTGCGAGAGGCAGCAGATGGACGTTCAAAAGTTCGTTGAAGAGCAGGTAAGCGATGCCTCCTCCAGGGTCACCGGAAGGGCAATTGTGGCACTTTCCGGGGGAGTGGACAGCACGACGGCGGCTGTGATAGTCAGCAGGGCTATCGGAAGCAGGCTGCTTGCCGTCTATGTTGACACTGGTTTCATGAGGAAGGGGGAGACAGAAAAACTGAATGCAATGTTCTCCGGCCTGAATCTCAATTTCAAGATCGTAAATGCATCCGATATCTTCTTCGAGGCGCTTGAGGGAGTGGAGGATGCAGAACAGAAAAGGACGATAATCGGGAGGAAATTCATCGATGTATTCGAGAAGGAGGCTGAGACAATCGGCGCCGAGTATCTGGTGCAGGGGACGATAGCACCCGACTGGATCGAAAGCGGCGGAACGCTGAGGGACAGGATAAAGTCCCACCACAATGTCGCCGGACTCCCTTCCGAGATGAAGCTCAAGCTTGTTGAACCACTCAGGGATTTGTACAAGGATGAGGTGAGGGCGGTTGCCCGGCACCTCGGTATAAGCGTTTCTGAGCGCCAGCCATTCCCGGGGCCAGGTCTGGCAGTCCGTGTTCTCGGGAAGCTCACACGAGGAGACGTGGAGATAGAAAGGGAGGCCTGCGCCATTGTGGAGGAGGAAATAGAGAGGGCCTTTGAGGAGAAGCAAATCAGCTCACTGCCCTGGCAGTACTTTGCTGTCCTCATTCCTGTGAGGAGTGTCGGGGTTCAGGGCGATGTCAGGGCATTTGGCAGAACGGTAGTGGTAAGGGCGGTCGCATCAAAAGATGCAATGACAGCCAGATTCTCGGTGCTGCCGCACGAATTGCTGGAGAACATGTCCACCAAGATAACAAACAGGCTTGGATCCTCGGTGACAAGAGTTGTCTACGACATAACTAACAAGCCGCCGGCAACAATTGAATGGGAATGACTAAAGAAATCTCGACACATCGGCGAGCTCATGAATCGTCACGGCTCCGTCTGGATTAGGCAGCTCCCCGAGCTCAGGGAAAAATATGTTCTCAAATCCGAGTTTGCGCAGTACTTCCATCTCTCCCGGGATGCCTGTAAGCACGGATGTCTCGCCTGGAATGATGTCCAGGTTGCTTATCAGGTACCTGTAAGGCCGGGCGTGCGGTCTGACTACCCCATTTTCTGACGAGAACTGCATGTCGTCAAGAAGACCGCCAAGTCCGCACCGCTCGATCAGTTCCCTTATGTGGTCCGGGGGAATGCCGATCGGTGCATTGCACACCATTCCAACCGCCACCTTTGATTCGCGAAGTGAGCTTATGAACTCGACGCAGCCATCTACGGCCCTGAATCTTTCCATTCGCCTCGATGCAACCGAGTCGACAAGTCTTGGTACAAGGTAGGGAGCATCTATCTCCAGATCGTCAAGCATGCTCTCCAGAAGTACGTCGAGGGGTGTTTCCATGCCTGTTTCGCGGATCCTTGCCGCCCTGGCTCCCATTCGCTCGTCCAGAAGATATGAAAGCCTCCGGGGACCGACGTCGTGCCCCTCTTCATCGAAGACAGACGAAAGGGACGCAATATCTGCGGGTGATAGAGTCATGTCCATATGTGGACCGGCAAACATGACTTCGTAACCTGCAATCAGTGCTTTCACATGCAATGGTAGAACTGGTTACTATTTTTCCTTTTTCAATTGTACCCTGCAAATGACACCGGACGGCACCGATTTGCCTGTCATTCCATCATCCCGTGGATGGATGTTCAATGACTGCCAGCTGGAAATCCCATCGGGCACCGGCCGAACAGAATCACAAAACCGTAATTGTACGGGAATTTATATAAGATGTCAAAGGAAAATCCGCTACATGGGTTCTGGCCACGTCAGGCCATTCCGATCCGGAGTTGCCTCAGACAAACGTATTGTCCGGCTGGAAGGCGGCCCGGGCGCAGGAAATGTCCTTCTGCTTCGGATGCTGGAAAGCATCCGGGACACTTTCGACTGCAAGAGCGTGGCTCTATTCTCATTCGACGGGAATGAGTTCAGGAAAATGATTTCTGTACCGGAAGGAGCGGCGGGAGAGGGTAACCCATCACCGTCGCAGCGGGAGCACCTGGCCATGTGCATGGCATCAAATGAGGACAGGATTCCCCCGTCGGATGTCAAAATCGGTTCAGAAGATGACCTTTTCGCACTGCCGCTGTTCCGCGACAACATAGCCGCCGGAGTGCTTGCAATCCTTGGACCAGGAAAGGACAGGGAGTCAGTCATCAGGTTCTCCAGAATGCTGAAGGGCGCCGTGACTGCCCTCCTGCCCCAGGCGGATGATGAGAATCGGATGAATGCAAAGGCATTCGAAAAACTGCTACGGGCCGTAGGGAGCTTCACCCTGAATGCACCTGCAGTCGACAGGCTCGCAGCTCTTACGACCGCCATCCGGGATTCTTTCGGCCTCGAATCAATACAGCTTTACTGTGAGAACGAAGGAAAGCCGGAACTGATTGTTTCGGAAGGGGAGACCATTAGAGTCGATGCCTTCGCTGAAATCCTGGAATCGCTGAAAAGAGGAGTGATGACGACTGGACTTCGGCTCGATCCGGCAACCAGCCTGATGAAATCCAGGACAATTATACCGATCGATTCCTCCAGGGGCAGCCCTATTGTTGCCATATATGAAATGGATGCGGCAAGGAGTGACGGAGACGAGGTGAGGGAAGGGACACGCATTCTGTACCGCACACTCCTTGGACTGACCGAGATGGAGACAGGAGTGTCATTTGCCTGGCTGAGGGCAATAGAAGCGATAGACAAGACAGTGAGTGAGTCTTCAAGAACAGGTGTCGTCACATCAACTGCAGTACTCGGCAGGATCCTTGAAAGGCTGAAGGAAACAGGATTCATACGAGGTTACGGACTCCTGCCTGCGGGCGATGTTGCCTGCATTTCATCCCCGGAAAATGATGGAGATGGCAGGCGCAAGATGGAGGAAAGTCTTGTCGCGCTGATGCGAGACAGCATGGAAACAAAGCAACTCTTGCATGACGAAGCGAATGGGAGTCTTCTTGCATTTCCCGTAAGAGACGACGATGACAACGTATGGAGCGTTGCCTTCGAGCTGCCGAGAAAACCCCGACTGGTCCAGGAAAAGGAGTTGTGGGAGAGACTGAGCCGTTCTTTCGGGATACTGATCAGGGGGTTTATCCTCAAGGCAAAAAACAGGATGCAGAGCGAGGAAATCCAGAGACTCAAAGCAGGTGCTTCCGCATTCATCGTGGCTTCTTTCGAAATAGAGAGTGCCGACACGCTGAACAGGCTTGTCTCCAAACTCACTGAAGGCATATCACGCATGACCAAGGGCAGGGCGTACGGTCTTGTGAATGAAGGGGAGGATTTCAGACTCGTAGATCCCGCAAACGATACATTCAGGGTGGGTGCGGATGAAATTTCAATGATGCTTGCTTCTTCGACTGAAGTGTCCAAGCACGTTCATGATGTTCCGCCGGATATCCTTGGCGAGAAGCTCTCGGAACTTGCCGGCAGCGAAACGGACCAGAGCATATACGCCGTGACTGTGAGGTCAACATACGGCAATCTGAAAGGTGTTGTCGTAGTTGCAGGACAGAGCAATTATTTCCTTGCGAAGACAAGGGAGGATACGCTCTCCGGGCTTGCGTCCCTTGCCAACATAAGGATGGACGGCATCGATCTCGCAGAAGAGTCCGCACTGGAGAGAAAGAGGCTGAAAAAGGTCGAAGAGGTGATATCCAGGATATCGCTCGCGGAGGGAGACAACAATATTGTGTCCTCAATCGTCGAGGCTGCCTCGCTTCTGACAAATTCAGATCTTTCGGCGCTGGCCATAATTGATGTGGAAAAGGGGAAGTTCATTTCAGGCTTGGCAAAAGGCTTTGAGATCTCGGATGAGATTGCCAAGAGGTGGTACATTGACGGTGTCACCGGCAGGATACTCCGCACTCTGGAAGCGGAAATCGTGAACGACTATGCGAGCGATCCGGACAGGGAGCAGTATGCTCTAGAAACGCTCAAATTCAGGCAGATTGCAGGTGTTCCAATCAAGATAGACGTGAAGCAGAGAGGGTTCCTTGCCGTCATGAACACCAGGGACGGCAGGTATGGGATGGAGCATGTAAGGACACTGGAACTCCTTTCCAACATTGCATCTTCCACAGTACGGGCGGCAACGGCAAAGGAGGAGAGAAGGAGGCTTGTTTCAGATTTTGACAAGCTGCAGGCTGCAGAGCTCAGGCTGTATTCCTCCAGGACCTTCAGTGAACTGATTGAACTGGTGGCGGAAGAGGTGAAAAATCTCTTCCATGCCTCGTCCGTCCTCATCACGGCGGATGTGCACAATGTCAAGAGAATACTGTATTCGACATCACAGGAGATTGAGGAAGGCGATGTCGTTTACAACAGCGGCCCGATCGGACTGCAGTTCGACGAACAGCTGCACAGCCCCAGGATAGTTGAACGTGCAGCGCTGGAGGAGGAATGGTCCAAAGGTCTGGAGACAAACGAACTGCTGCTTGTAAGGTCAGGCATGCAGCATGATTCAATGGTTGTCGCAGTGGTGAACACGGAAGGAGCGCCGAAGTACGGAGCGGAGGATATTGAAAATTTCAGCAAGATATCAAGGATGGTTTCAACCGCACTGGACAAGACGAGGCTGCTTGCTGGAATAAACGAGAAGCTGAAGCATATCGAGATAACACACAGCATCTTGAATGCACTCGTCTACGGCAGGAAGGAGTATGAGATATTCGACAGTGTCCTGCCAACACTGGTCGACATGTGCGGAGCAGACCTTGGACTGCTCTGGAAGTATGAGCCGGAAGCGCAGAAGATGAGGGTTTCGGCAGAGTACTACAAGAATATGTCCACCGAACACCTGTTGGGTTACGAGGTGAACTCAAACCAGGGAATTGTGGGAAGTGTGGTGAGGAACAAGATGCCCGTGCTGATTGCAAATGCGGCAATCAACAACAATGCGGTGCATATAAGGGGAACGAATGTGGAGAAGTTTGAAAGCGTGCTTGGAATGCCGCTGATAGTGAACGAGAAGCTGCTGGGTGTGCTGATGGTCTACAGGGACAATCCGCCCCCATTCACTTCCGCAGAGCTGGACACGCTCTCGAGTGTTTCCAACGACATATCGCTCGTCATGGCAAAGCACAGCATAGAATCGGAAAGGAAAAGCTATTCTGATTGGCCCCACACGGACTGAAACAACAGGGAAACCCCGGTACAGGGACAGTTCCATTGCAAAGATAATAAAAGATGCCGCGGATAACCTAGGCTGAACCCCACATGTCGAGCGGCGTATTCAGAGATATAGCAAAGCTTTCATTCGATTACGTTCCTGAGAAGCTTCTTCACAGGGAGGAACAGTGGAGGAAGCTTGAGGTAATGTTCGAGCCTGTCACACAGGGCGGTTACAGCCAGAACGCACTCATTGTCGGAAGCATCGGAACGGGTAAGACGGTCACATCAAAGCGCTTCTGCACTGAGCTTTCCATGAGGGCAAGGAAGGCAGGGAAGAGCATCGAATGGACCATTGTCAACTGCAGGCAGAGGAACAGCGAGGCGTCCACGCTGCTAAAGATGATAAACTACTTCGATCCGAATTTCCCTGACAGGGGGTTCTCGGCGCAGGAGCTCAGGAAAGTGCTCAGGAAGCATATTGAGAAAAGGGGAGGGCACTGCATATTCGTTCTTGACGAGGTGGATGCGCTTTTCAGAAGCGGTGCGAGCGACCTCGTATACTTCCTGAGCAGGCTCCCCGAAGAGTCTGACACACTGAAGAACAGGGTGTCCCTCATACTTATTTCACAGAGACATGTTTTCGACCTGCTTGACAAGTCGGCCCTTTCAACCTTCAAGCGGACAAACATAATAGAATTCGGAAAGTACACCAAGGAACAGCTTTTTGACATAATCTCGGCAAGGGCGGACCTTGCGCTCGTCAGCGGCAGCTACGATGATGAGGTCCTTGACATGATCGCCGACATTGCAAGCGAGTGGGGCGATGCGAGATTCGCCATAGAGATGCTTGAAAAGTCAGGCATGATAGCAAACGAGCGGTCCGGGGAGAAGATATACACCGAGGACGTGAGAGCGGCAAAAGCGGCAACCTACGCCTTCGTGACGGAGGAAAGGGTGGCCGGTCTGAACAGGGATCAGATGCTCATCCTCCTGGCGACCGCGAGGATGCTTAGGAACAAGGCCTACACTGAAACATCAGAAGTCGAAAAAAGTTACAGGATAGCGTGTGAGGAGCATGACACAAAGCCCAGGGCACATACGCAGTTCTATTCACACGTGAAGGAGCTGGCGGGCCTTGGCCTGGTTGACATAAGGTCCAAGAAGGGTAGCGTGGCGGGAATGACGAACATGATCACAATGCTGGATGTACCAGCCGACATAATGGTGCAGCAGATTGAGCGCATGCTCAGCAGCAGCAAGAAGCAGAAAGCAAGGTGAAGGTCGGGAGATGCAGAATATCGCACTGAAAAGGACGCCTGTTTACGAAGAACACATACGACTCGGCGGACACATGGTGGAGTTCGCTGGCTGGGAAATGCCGCTCCACTACGGTTCCATAATCGAGGAGCATATGGCCGTCAGGGAAAAGGTTGGGCTTTTCGACGTGTCGCATATGGGTGAGCTGATTTTTTCCGGCGAGAATGCAGCGAGGGAGCTTGACAGGCTTTCGACAAACGCACTGCAGGATACTGAGCCGGGGGTCTGCACATATACACACCACCTGAACGAGGACGGAAGGATAATCGACGACACAATCGCCACGCGCATATCAGGAGATGAGTTCCTTACTGTCCCGAATGCGTCGAAGATATCCGAGGTTCTTGCATGGGTAGCTGAGAATGCGCACTGCGGCATAAGTGACCATAGCGATGAAGTCTGCTGCTTCGCGCTCCAGGGACCAGCCGCCGTAGGAGTCATGGAGAAAATATCGCCCGAAGCCACCTCGCTCGGGAGCTTCAGGGGGATGTTCACTGGAAGCGGCAAAGGCAGTTTCATTCAGAGGCTGGAAGGTGGTTCAAACTACATTTCCAGAACAGGATATACAGGGGAGGACGGTTTCGAGCTTTTCGTGCACAGGAAAAGGGGAGCGGAGACATGGAGGAGGATAATGGAGAAGGGAAGGGAGTTCGGAATCCATCCTGTGGGACTCGGTGCCAGGGACTCACTCAGGCTTGAGAAATGCTATCTGCTGTCGGGAACAGACTTCGACGGGAAACAGTCGACGCTTGAAACGGGGTATAACTGGATAATTAACTGGAACCACGACTTCATAGGCAGGGAGGCGCTTTCGAGGCAGAAGAGCGGGGGCGGTTATTCCAGGCTTTTCAGTTTCCTGACCGAAGGGAAGATTATACCCCGGCATGGGGATCTTGTCCGGAGCGAAAACGGGCAGGGACACGTCACGAGCGGAGGCTACTCACCGGTGCTCGGAAGAGCGGTAGCGATGGGTTACATGAACCCCTGGCCCAAAGCGGATGACAGGGTGACCATCGCAGTGAGGGGAAGGGAGATAGAGGGCAGGACGGTAAAGCCGCCGTTTGTCAGGCCAGGGAAATAGACACTACGGGTATATCCTCGAGGGTGTCCTCGGAAAAGGCGTTGCATCGCGTATGTGCTCAAGCCTGCAGATCCAGCGCAGCACCCTTTCTACACCCATGCCAAAACCGGAGTGCGGCACGGAACCGAATTTCCTGAGGTCGAGATACCATCTGTATGGCTCCATGGGTATTTTCTGTTCCTCGAGCCTGCGGACAAGCTTGGAGTAGTCTGTCTCCCTCTCGCTTCCGCCTATTATCTCACCGAAGCCCTCGGGGGCGAGCATATCTGCGCACTTGTAGGTCTTCGGATCCTCCTCATTGTCCTTCATGTAGAATGCCTTCAACGTCTTCGGGTAGCTTGTCACGAAGACAGGCTTCCGGTAGTCTTCGGTAAGCAAGCGCTCCTCATCGGTGCCCAGGTCATCACCCCACGCCAGCTCTTTCCCCCTGCCGTTCAGGATCTCTATCGCCTTGGAGTATGTCAGCCGCTCGAATGGCGGCTCTATCACCTTCAGCTCCTCCGCCTTCCTGCCGAGGAGTTCCAGTTCGTCCTTTCTTCTTTCAGCTATGGCGGACGCAATTGCGCTAATCAGATCCTCCTGTATCTTCATGTTCCCCTCATTGTCGACCCATGCCTCCTCCGCCTCCATGTGCCAGTATTCTGTAAGGTGGCGGGGCGTCCTTGACTTTTCCGCCCTGAAGGAGGGCGTTACAGCGAACACCTTCTCCAGGCTGAAGGCTGTGGCCTCAAGGTACATCTGTGCGCTCTGGCTGAGATATGCATCCTCGCCGAAGTACTTCAGTGAAAAGAGGGTCGTTCCGCCCTCGCATGCATTCGTAGTGAGTATGGGAGGAGTTACCTCGAAGAATCCGTTTTTACTGAACCATTCCCTTGCACCCTGGAGCAGGGTCTCCTTGATCTTCATTACTGCAGTCTGCTCCCTTGACCTGATCCAGAGATGCCTGTTATCCAGGAGGAACGCCTCGCTCTGGTTTGCCGTTATTGGAAACGGGTCAGCAAATGCAACGACCCTGAACCCCGTCGCCCTGAGTTCAAATCCCCCCGGGGCCCTTTCATCCTTCTTGAGAATCCCAGTGCATTCGACCGAGGACTCAATCAGCGCCTTTCCCGCCGCATCGAACTCAGCCGCAGGAACATCGGATTTCTTGACGGTACACTGCATTATGCCTGACTGATCCCTGATAACTGAGAAGACGATGGAGCCGCTGCTCCTTGTCCTGTAAATCCATCCCCTGATGGAATATTCTGAACCTTCCTTTCCCGACCTGATGACATCGGAAATGTGCATGTGACCGTTTGTCAAGGACACTCACTTCGCTGTTTAGATGCAGTCCATATAATAAAAGATGGGGCACGGGCCCTGAAAAGCGCAAGTTCTGCCTGCCATTCGATGCGATTCACAAGCAGGCACTGTCAAGAAGCTTTATTAGCAGGATGATTTTAGTCGGTTGCAATGCAGGAAGCAGGTGCGAAGAGGACAAGAATCACGATGTCCACAGCGGTCATAGTGGTGCTTCTTCTTGTAGGAGCGGGCCTCGTGAGCTACTCGGCCTACGGGTACTCCACTGCATCAAGGGCGACCCCGCCCCTTTCTGTCCAGCCGGGGGATTCGGTGTATGTCAACTATACAGGCCAGTACACCAATAATCTCATTTTCGACACATCCGTGCTGTCTATAGCCCAGAATAATGCAAGTTATCCAAAGGCTCCGGGTTTCACATGGAGGGGTGCCGCTGGCTACAAGCCGCTGCAGATATCAAACGTCGGAAGCGGCCAGGTGGTGCGGGGGTTTGACCAGGGGATCATAGGCATGACGGTGAACCAGTCCAAGACCGTTGTAATAGCACCCGCAGACGGCTACGGACCTCTCAACACATCATTGCTGAGTTACATTCCGCTCTACCAGAATGTGAGCATGCTTCACACTGTTCTGTCTGCAACGTTCCAGTCTGATTTTGGCGAGGCTCCGCAGATGGGGCTTGTGGTGAAGGATCCCTTCTGGGGATGGAATGTGCAGGTGCTCAGCACAGGGAATGGAACCGCGACATACCAGTACCAGCCGAATGCAGGAATGACATTAGACCCTTACACGCTCAATTCGGCAACGGTTGCGGGCATGACCGGATTCCCTGTGAAAGTCATTGCATTCAATAGCGCCGCTGACAATGGGACCGGTTTCATTGAGCTCCACAACGAAATTGCAGCGTCGATGGTCAAGGCAGTGGGTGGAAGAGCCCCGTCTGGTTCGCACTTCGTCATATGGGCCCTGAACTCCAACGGAACTGCGACGCTCAATTTCAATCAGCCGGTTGCCGGCAGGACTCTTATATTTACAATTAAAGTGACATACATCAGCAACCCTTCAACGGGGACAAAGACGGGGATACCCGGCTATTCCCTCTACCTGTCCGATTCGAGGACCGAGCTGTAGACCGACTCGATTGTTCTCACAGAACTGTCCCATGAGAATTTCTCGGATTGACTTCTTGCAACGGCACCCGTGGCTGAAACAAGGCTTTCGTCATTCCAGTAAGTTTTCATCGCGGAGGCGAAAGCATCCACGTCCCGTGCAGGGACAATGGTCCCCCCTTTTCCGACAACCTCCGGCAGCCCGCCTGTATCTGAGGATATGACTGGTTTGCCATGGACCATAGCTTCAAGCGCCACAAGGCCAAATGCCTCGTGAAGAGACGGTACGACCATGAACGTGCATGTGGACAGAAGCTTCTCTTTTTCCTCCTCGTTGACAGGGCCGAGCACCTCAATCGGCCCGTTTCGCTCCTGCTTCTTGAGCCAGTCGAACATCGGTCCGCTGCCGGCCACCTTCAAAGGCACTCCCGACTTCAGAGCGGCGCGGGCAAGCTGAGCCACCCCTTTTGTCGGGACCAGCCTGCCGATAAAAAGCGCAAACCGCTCATCCGACGTCCTGCAGTTGTGCATATCAATTCCGTTGTAGCAGGTGGTGAGCATGGACGGCGCCAGGCCTTTTTCCTCGAGCTCTTTTTTCACGAAGTCCGAAACCGCCAGAACATGATCCACTTGCTTCAGTTTCCTCACGTAGGATGCGTCGTTGAGTATACTGAGCAGCCTGAGGGCACCCGTCCCTTCACCGTAGAGGTTGTGGAAGGTCATCACCTTCCTTCCCTTCGAGCGGAAGAATGCCCGGTTGTAGCTTCCCGACCACCGGTAGTGATAATCCACAACATCGGGACCTATAGTTTCTATTGTCTCCTCTATTCCGCTGCTCGTGACAAAGGGAGGATTGTAGTTTGAAAAGAACCTGCTTGGAAGCCTTATGACCTTCGCCCCGTTGACAGTCTCCTCCTCCTCCGTCCCCGGGAGTCTTGAAGTTACGACAGTGATCCTGTGCCTCCCCGAAAGTCTTGAGGACAGGGCTGCGATTCGCTTTTCAATCCCGCCGTTATAGGGAAGGTAGAAGGGATTGAGCTCCAGTATGTTCACTGGCTACCACCCGCAGAGCTTTGTTCCAGCTTCTTTTTCCTTCGAACCGAGAGCAGATAGCTGAAGCCAACGAGTGCAAGTACAGCGACCACTGTTATCACTTCGGCAAGCGTCTGATCGGAGAAGAGTAACAGGAAGTAGGACGCCATTACCACAATCAGGCTGTATTTGGCAACCCCTCCAACGAAGTTGTAGAGGATGCTCCTGCCGTACGGCCATTCACATGTGGCAATGAATGCCCCCAGGAAGGGGATGACTGGTGCTATCCTGTTGAGCAGTATCATTTTCTCATCCCTTACAACAAGGAATCGGGAATATTCTACAATCCTCCTCCGCATCCACTGAGGCAGGGTGTATTTCCTGACGACAAGGTATAGGGTGGTCACGCCGCAGAACTCTGCTGCGCACAGTGTTGCAATCATCATAACCCCGAAAATGGGGACCGGATGGGCCAGGAAGATAATGACCGTGAAGAGTTCGGGGAGAGTGGGGATCAGCGTCGAGTCGAAGTAGAAGATCAAGAAGAGGGCGGCAAGTAGGCCGTAGACACCAAGCGGCTGGAAAAGGTCGTACACAAACTGGCCTATCGAAAGCATATCATTGCCCGTTGATGTACATGTCAAGTATCTTCGAATAAAGCTCGCTCAGGGAGCGAGAGGTCCGCTCCTTCGAGTAGCGCTCGGCGGTCCTGCGCGCATTCTTCATTATGCTTGCGTCCGAAGAGAGAGCCCTGTCGATTGTCTCCGCCATGTTGTCGGAAAACTCGTTGTAGAGGAAGCCGTTCTCACCGTCGACAATGTAATCGGTGACAGCCCTGTAGTTAATGCTCACCACAGGCTTTCCGCAGGACATCGCCTCAAGCATGGAAAGTCCCTGTGTCTCGAATTTCGAGGCGCTGATGAAGACATCGGAGGCAGAGTAGTAGTCCACAAGCTGGCTGTCGGGAATAAATCCGGTGAAGATTACCCTGTCCCGGAGCCCGAGAGAGCGGACGAGCTGCTCGACGTGCTTCCTTGCAGGACCGTCCCCAACAATCATCAATTTCGCGGAACTGTCTGATACCCTGTGCAGATTCCTCAGTATCGAATCGATGTTCTTCTCGAATGCGACCCTGCCAACATACAGGATGAGCGGAGAATCTTCAATTCCATACTTCTCCCTGATGGGGTTGTTGACATTGCCTGGCCTGAACCGGTTAGTGTCCACGCCGGTGGGTATGACAGCAGTGTATGGCATCCTTGGTGCCATCCTGACAAGCTCCTCAAGTATAGGCCTGGTAGGGACGACGACTGCGTCCAGCCTGTTGAGGAAAAGGCGCACGTACCGTACGGTGAGACTTACCATTGTGCTCCGCGGCAGGGGAAGCGGATTGTAGAAATCGGCAGCCTCGTGCATCATCGTGTGATAGGTTGTGGCGACGGGCACGCCGAAGTGCCTTCCTGCCGAAAGCCCCTTCACGCCCATGAAAGTCATGCCGTGGGTGTGAATCAGGTCCACGCCGAGTTTTCTGAGGATCCTGTTCTTGTTTGACGGAAGAAATGCGCTCCTGTACTGCGGGTAATGCTTGAACCTGAATGACCTGAAATAGAATGTTCCGCCCTTCGTGATGTCCTGGACCTTCTCACCGTTCGGAGGCTCGGGGGCGAATATGAAGACTTCATGACCAATACGCTCCAGCTCCTTCGAAACTGTTGAGAGTGAAGTGACAACACCATCCACGGCGGGATAGTATGAGTCAGTGAACATTGCGATCTTCATTTCATCACATCATTGTGGTTGTGTCAGGTATCGTCGTGTATTTGTGAAACTGCCTTTCTGCCGTTGCCACGCACAGCGGGGGCACAGTATCCGATGACAGGCCCAGGAGAATGCCCATGGGACGGTGCAACGTCTACTCGTGCCCAAGCTACATTCCTGTACTCCTCCGACCAATTCGACAGAGGCCGAAATCTCCCATCAGGATAACGGTTTTCCGCCGGTACCACACACAATATGGGCATGTTGCCACTCATAGAGCAACCCGCAGGCGAGAAGATTTGGGCAGGCGTATTTTAACCTGTCGTTGTAGCAATAATAAAGAGAGGACGAACTGCGTGTGAAATTCTATCACGTTGCAACAACCGCGATCATCGCCGCATCAGCACCCAGAGGGTCGAACCTGCCCGCCGGCGCCCGGTCACGTGAAAACCGAGGGGGTGTCAGATGAAATGGATTGGTCTCGAGAATGGGGCCAGTAGTGCGAATCAGGGAACGAAGATATTAAATCGAAAGGATGAATAACTCAAATCGTGAAGGCTGAAGTAGGCCACATTGTATTTACGACTGGCTTCAGGTACCGGGCATTGAAGGATGTCTTCCCGGAACTTATAACCTCATTTCTCCAGGAGACAGACCAGATGCCGGAGGAGAAGGAGATACTGGACATGTTCATAGAACTGAACATGAGGGACATCAGGTCGAACAGGAAGCCTGAGGGGTACAACAGAAGGGGAAGGATGAGACTGATATTCCCCATTGGCCGGAAGGAGATGTTCCTGGCGGGCAACTCTTCCAGCACGGAAGTCGTCAGGATAACTGAGAAAATCAGCAAAATGCTTCAGAAGAAAGGGATCAAGAACAACTTGGAGTGGGACGAGGGGAATTCGCAGAAGGTCTAGGTTCTGAGCCTTGAGACGTGAAGAGAGGTATGAATGGTTCCCTGGGGAGTGAGTTCGCTCTTCATCAGGAAGACCTTGCGGATTTCCTGAAACCCGAAGCTTTTTTCTTCCCAGTCCCTGAAAAGCCTTTCCAGCTTTCCCTCCCCCACCCTGCACTTCACTCTTGCAAGCGTTATATGCGCATGAAAGGGTCTGGCTTCAGCCGGGAAACCGAGAATTGAAAGTCTTTCTGAAAGAAGTGCGTTGATTTTCGATGTCTCGCCGCTGTCAGTTACCCCCACCCAGATGACTGACGGCCTGTTCCGGGAAGGAAATGCGCCAATGCCTCTGTACTCCACCCTGTATCGTGAGACTACCCGGCATATGTCATCCATCGCACCTGCAATAGCCTGGTTGACTGACGGGTCAACTTCTCCAAGGAAATTCAGAGTCAGGTGCATGTCACCCTTGCCCGCTGGCTTTACACACCCGTCCGTAAAGGCATCCGCCTTCAGAACATCATCGAGCGCAGCAGGATCTTCAACTTCAAGTGCTATGAATTCCCTCATCCAGACAACCATGACGAACAGAAATATTAACAAGGCGGTGGCATGAGGCGGAGCGGTAAAACCCTCCCTGCCACCTTTTGCCAGTGTGAGTAGCTGTCGCATGCTCCACACTACCACAAAATCATCGATAAACAACAAAAATGTTCGATAAAAGTAAAATTTGTAAACTTAAAGTATTGTTATATGACAAAAATATTAAATATACCAAAAAACAATCAAAACAGCGACAAAAGACAGCATATGGCGGTTGTCCGTTGCAGAAGTATATTCTGCGGGGAGCACCCCCGATTGCAGGTAGAGGACAACGCTTGCCCCGCAGTGATACATGCACATAAGCATAGATCAAGCAACCACCGTACACTGCCTCACGGAAGTGAGAAAGTGGTGACACTTAGCAAAACAAGAGAGAAGGTGGAGGTCGATGACATTGAGTACTGCCCGGAGTGCAACAGCTCTCACCTTCAGGAAGACTACGAGAGGGGAGAACTGGTATGTGCAGACTGCGGGCTGGTTGTCAGCGAGAACCTCATTGACCCAGGACAGGAGTGGAGGGGGTTTGATGCGGAGCAGAATGAAAGGAGGGCCAGGACCGGCGCCCCCGCAACATACACCGTTCATGACAAGGGACTGTCCACCGAGATTTCATGGAAAAATGTTGATATCTACGGAAAGAGCGTGCCCGCCAGGAACAAGCCACAGCTATACAGGATGAGGAAGTGGCAGAAGAGGCTGAGGGCTGCCAACGCGATAGAAAGGAATCTGATGGTCGCTCTTGCTTCGATAGAGAGGATAAGTTCAAACATGGCCCTTCCGAAGAACGTCAGGGAAGAGGCGGCGGTCATCTACAGAAAGGCCGCAGCAAAGGACCTGATAAGGGGAAGGAGCATAGAAGGAGTCGTCGCTGCCTCAATATACGCCGCTTCAAGACAGCTCAATTTCCCGAGAGCCATAGAGGAGGTTGCAAGGGCCAGCAGGGTTGGAAGGAAGGAGATAGGCAGGAACTACAGGACTCTGGTGAGGGAACTCAAGCTGTCTCTTCTGCCGACTACCCCGCAGAATTACATATCCAGGTTCTGCAGCGAGCTCAACCTCGGAACAGAGGTCGAGGCGAAATCGCTGGACATACTGAAGGAGGTCGAAGAGCACTCCTCAACTGTCGGTAAGGGACCGACGGGCATAGCTGCAGCAGCAATCTATATCGCAGCAATACTTAACGGGAAGAAGAGGACGCAGGAGGAGATTGCCAACATATCCGGTGTCACCGAAGTCACCCTCAGAAACAGGTTCAAGGACATAACAAACACGCTCCACCTGGGAACTGAACTCTGATTTCCTGGCCCGCGCATAACCCCATATTATTCAGGAGCCTGGGCCCGCTTCAGAAGCATTTCGGTAGCATATCCGCTTGAGAACTCAAGACGCGCCGAAGGTTTTTCCCCCCGAAGGAGAGATAGCGCGAAGGCAGCTGTCCAGCAGTCGCCCGCGCCTGTCGTGGAAGGCAGAGGCATTGGTTTAGAACGGTGCACGACTGCTTTGCCCTCGCAGACTTCGATTGAGTCGGAGGCGGAGTGGATGCCCATTCTCGGCCCCATGGACGATAGAGCAACGGCAGCGCTTCTGACTCCGCTGGTTCTGCTGAGTTTGAGAAGCTTCGCGGCGCTGACGACCTCCTCAGGGGTCGCACTGATTACATCGCAGAGTTCGATTGCTGACTTCAACCCTTCCCTGTCACTGAAGCCTGAGGCCGCATCGGGAAGATCCATCAGCTTCAACCCCTTCATTCTCGAGAACACATGCGAGGCTAGCTGCGGCCCAAGCATGTTGTTTGTGAAGTTGAATACAGAAACGAGGTCATACTTCCTCCGTTCCAGCTTTGTTGGAAACCGGTCTGGCCCAAATCCATTCAGTGAGCCGGGATGATTGATGTTCAGGGCCCGGCTGCCCCTGCTGTCCCGGAACTCCAGAGCGACAGTCAGTGAAGGGTCGTTATCTGTCTCCACGAAATCGGTGGAAAAACGCAGCCCACGGGTCTCCCTTCTGACCATCTCGAGAACGGTCGTACTTGTTGCGGACACCATGGTAACCGCACATCCAAGCCTGGCCATGTGAAGTCCGAAGTTGTACGCATTGCCACCGAGGTTCAGCCACTGGGTCGCGCGCATTCTTGTCCCCCTGGGAGCGGTCCAGCGCAGGGACTGCACGAACTTGTCAGGCTCACCCGCCTGCAGCGAATGGTCGAGGAAGATATCAGGCATTGCAAGTACGGAGAATCTTATGGATGCTGTCATTCACAAGCCGGTGGATGATTGCATATCCTGCTAATCAAACATGCCGCCGGTCGCCGGAAGGCCTTCTTCCCGCAAAAGGATTTAAAATGATGTTGCCTAACCTCAGGCGGGTGCTGCGAATTGAGGCTTCTATTCATTCATGCGGACAGGATGAGCTACGAAATCAAGTCAAGGACGAAGGCTGCCGAGGAAATAGAGGACAGCGACAGGGCGGGGTCCATGGACGAGGTCCTCGTTTGCTTCACCACTGTAGAGAAGGGAGATGCCTCAAAGGGATTGCAGCTCGTCGAAAAGGCCATGGACAACATCAGGGAAGTCGCAACAACCGTGAAGGCGGAGAATGTGATGATCTACCCATATGCCCATCTTTCGTCTTCACTCGCCCCGCCTGACGAGGCAATAAGCATATTGAAGCAGCTTGGCGAGCTTGCATCGAAGGAGTTCAACACAAAGCGATCCCCCTTCGGATGGTACAAGTCTTTTACAATCACGTGCAAGGGACACCCCCTCTCTGAACTCTCCAGACAGATTGTTGTTGAGGGGCAGGAAGGAAAGAAGAAGGGTGAGGACAGGTACTTCGTGCTGACCCAGGACAACAGTATCGTCCAGCCCGACAAATACAAGGCGCCCAACAGATGCTTCGACTCGATGCTCAGAAAGGAGGCGCTCAAGGAGCAGGTTGGCAGCAGCGAAGCGCCCGAGTACCTGAAACTGTGCAGGAAGTTCGGTGTTTCGTGGGAGAAGATGAGCGACATAGGTCACGAGGTCTACCACCCGGCGGCCGCACTCATTTTTGACCTGAGCGCCGATTATGCAAAGCAGGTAGTCACAAGTTTCGGGCTATCCGTTTTTTCGGTGAAGGGGACGAACATGTTCAACCTTTCCGAGCCCGCTGTCAGGGAGCATGCGGAGCTGTTCGGCGACAGGCTTTACACAATTGAATCGGACAACAAGGAGTTCGTGCTCAGATATGCCGCGTGCCACCAGCAGTTTTCCATGATGAGCGGATGGAACATAAGCTACAGGCAAATGCCTGTTTCGGCCTTCGAAATAGCCGATGCCTACAGGTACGAGCAGTCGGGAGAGACAATGCTTCTCTTCAGGCTGAGGAGGCTGAACATGCCTGACCTGCACGTCCTCTGCCGTGACATGAAGGAGGCCTACCAGTGGTTCACCACGATACACAAGCAGGTGTACAGTGAAGTTACCAGGATAGGTACCGACTACGAAATGCTGATCAATGTGTCGTCGATGAAGGCGTTCGATGACAACAGGGAATTCCTCCTCTCCCTTCTCAAGGAAAGGAACAAGGACTGTCTTATCCACATCTACCCGGAAGGGGCCAATTTCTACTGGACGGTCAACATAGAATACCATCTTCTCGACCAGATGGGAAGGGCAAGGGAAGTGGGAACGGTCCAGATTGATGTGGGGAATGCGAAGCGTTTCAACATCACTTACGCCGACGCGGAGGGCAAGAAGCAGTATCCGATCATACTGCATACGGCGATCGTCGGCACGATAGAGAGGTTCATGTATGCGCTCTTTGACCAGGCGATTCAGCGTGCCGGGAAATCGGGCAAACCGGGCTACCTTCCATACTGGATAACACCTGAACAGGTCAGGCTGCTCCCAATAACAGACAGGCATGTGCAGAAGGCACGCGATCTTGCGTCTGAAATGATGAAGAAGAGCATAAGGGCAGGCATCGACGACAGGACACTGACAATATCGAAGAAAGTAAGGGAGGCGAAACAGGACTGGGTCAGCTACGTAATAGTCGTCGGGGACAGGGAACTGGAGTCCGATGTCCTGAAGGTCTATGACAGGGAGAGTGACAGCAACAGGGATATCACCACAGCCGGGCTGCTTGCCGAATGCGCGTCCAGGCAGCAGGGATATCCGTTCAAACAGGTATACATGCCCGTGGAACTTTCGAAGCGGGTCGACTTTTCACTCTGATTAGAGCAGGAAGGAGCCGCCCGAGACGCTGACAGTGGCACCGTTGACGTATGATGCGTCATCCGATGCAAGGAATGCAACAACAGATGCAACATCCTCGGGCTCACCAATCCGTCTGGATGGAATCTGGGAAGAGAGCTCCGAGAGCTGTTCCTCGGTGTAGCCGCCAAGTATCCTTGTCCTGATTGACCCAGGTGCCACCATATTGACCGTGATGCCAAACTGTCCAAGTTCCATGGCAAGCGATCTAGTCAGGCCTATCATGCCTGATTTCGAGGCTGCATAGTGGGCCCCGTGTCTTGAGCCCTTGAATGCAAGCTGGGATGAGATGTTGATCACCCTGCCGAAATGCTGCTCCTTCATCAGAGGAAAGGCCTCTGCGGTGCAGAGGAATGCGCTGTCAAGGTTGCTGGACAGCGTCCTCTTCCAGCTGGAGAAATCTAGCGATTCGAAGGGCGACCTCTGGTAGATGCCCGCATTATTGACCAGCACGTCCAGGCGTCCCCACTTCTTCCTTATCTCGGAGAACATGCCCTGAACGCTCGCCTGATCGGATACATCAGCCCTTGCCAGGAAGGCGTCCGACCCACCATCGGTGATCGTGCTCAGCAGCGCCTCGGCACCGGCCTTGTTTTCAAAATAGTTGATGCAGATGGAGAAGCCCGCAGAGGCAAGCCTGTGTGCAATTGCCCTCCCAATTCCCCTCGACGCACCAGTCACTAGCGCGGTCCTGGTCAATGACATGCTGCAAAATAGCCATGAGGCATTATTAAACTTGGGCGCCAACTGGTGCGGGGACTTCCGCCAAGCCGCTGGAGTTGTAAGTGACTATTTCCCTCCTTCTCACCGATGTGTCTATAAGTGATGGCAGATCGAATTTACTCTCCTCCGCCTCCACCTTCTTCACCTCGGTATGTGTGGACGGGTTGCCGACTGCAAACAACGTGCAGCAGTCCTCGTGTGGTCTTATCGACACTTCGAATGTGCCTATTTCCTTGGCTATGTCTATTATCTCGGTCTTGTCGAAACCAATAAGGGGCCTGAGGACTGGCAGTGAAACTGCCTGCTCAACAGTTGATGTGTTCGAAAGTGTCTGTGAGGAGACCTGGCCCAGGCTGTCTCCTGTCACTATGAACGATGCGCCGCTTTCCATGGCAATCTTCTCGGATATCCTTGCCATTGCCCTCCTGTACATGACAATTCTCAGGTTGTTTGAAGTATTCCTGAAAATGTGTTCCTGTATATCCAGGAACGGGACCAGGTGGAGCCTCCCGCCCCCCTGGAGGGGAAGGAGAATTCCTGCGAGCTCTCTGGCCTTTTCAATCGCCGAGCTGCATGAGAAAGGATAGCTGTGAAAGTGAACCAGCTCCACACGAAGGCCAGACCTCATGCTCATCCATGTCGCTACAGGAGAATCAATGCCTCCTGACAGGAGGCACACTGCGCCAGGTCCATCAGGCCTGGTGGCCGACTGCCGGGACGAGGCAGACTGCACCTCTATGAAATGCTTCATCTGAATTGAAAGTTATCCGACTGAAAAGATTAACCTTTCGCTTGAAAATACCAGAATGTCGTCATGCAGCACGACTGATGGCGTCGGACGATTGGCGTACAAAGTGGCCTTTTTCCAGCTCGAAATGTAGAAAGATTTATAACTTCAACTTGAGTTAAGGGTTTTTAGGGATGCACTTATGCCAAATTCTCTTGTAAAGGATGCGCTAGGGCCTGATTTCAGGCCCCCAGCGGAGCAGGTCGAATATGTGCCACAGAGCACGCAGGCGAGACAGATGAGCAAGGATGACGAAGAGCTCGCAAGGATCGCGTCAGCACTTGATGTATGCATAAAGATCATTGGCTGCGGCGGCGGCGGGACGAATACGATCACAAGATGTTACGATTCACAGATACAGGGAGCCCAGATGTGTGCTGTCAACACAGACGCAAAGCACCTTCTTTCCGTTCACTCCCAGAGGAAGATACTGATAGGCAGGCGGCTTACTCAGGGCCTGGGCGCGGGTGCCATCCCGGAAGTGGGGGAAGAGGCGGCGAGAGAGGCCGACCCCGACATAAGAGCGTTCCTCCAGGGCTCACAGATAGTTTTCATAACCGCCGGAATGGGAGGCGGGACAGGAACAGGTTCGGCTCACTACGTTGCCCGTCTTGCAAAGGAATTGAAGGCGCTGACAATAGGTGTTGTAACACTCCCGTTCAAGGCTGAGGGCGAACTCAGGATGGAGAACGCCATGGCAGGCCTTGAGAAACTGAGGCGCATATGCGATACCACCATCGTGATACCGAACGACAAGCTTCTGGACCTTGTTCCAAAGCTCCCGATCGAGGCCGCGTTCAAGGTTGCCGACGAAGTGCTGATGCAGACGCTCAAGGGATTGACGGAAATAGTCACCAAGCCAGGACTCGTCAACCTCGACTACGCGGACATAATGACCGTGATGAATGAGGGTGGGGTTGCATTTGTTGGCATAGGTGAGAGCAATGCTGACGACAAGCGCATTGAGGAAGCTGTGAGCGAGGCGCTGAATTCGCCCCTCCTCGGAGAGATCAATCTCGCCGATGCGGCAGGATGCCTGATAAGGGTAACCGGCGGTCACGACCTGACAATCTCAGAAGCTCAGAAGGCTGCCGAGATAGTAAGCTCGACAATAAGCAGGAATGCAAGGATAATCTGGGGCTGCTCGGTTGACGACGCCTCGGAAGGTACTGTCAAGGTGCTGCTGATTGTAACAGGCGCCAGGTCGAAGTACATGCTTGCCAAGGAAGACTCGATCCAGACTGTTCCGGAAGTCGGAAGGGCTGCAGCCGCGGCCGTTACGCAGGACTTTGACGAAGGCATAGACATAATCAGGTAAAGACAGGGCCCACCCGCCAAACCATTTATCCAAACCAATTCATTTTCCCACCCACGGGCCCCAAGGGAAGGTTCACGAGATGTCTATGTTGCCATTTTGAGTGGCTGCATGGAGAGTTGCATCTCCAGCCCCCAGGACACCGAAGTATGTTGTGCTGGTGGAAACGACGGAAGTGAACGGGAGCCCGGACACACGCACAACGCCAATGGTGGTTGAGGCGGTGAGTTTGACGCTTGTCAACGTGTTGAGGCTTATGGCAATATTGCCGTTGTTGGTCGAAAGGTAAGTGGCTGCGGAAGTGACCGCGCTTCCGACAGCCTGAAGATTGATGTTGCCGTTCTGTGCAGAAGCGGTGACGTTCAGCAGCCCGGCCGTCTCTATGTTTATGTTGCCATTGTCTGTTATGAGATGGACACCGTTGCCTGTGCTTACTGTAAAACCTATATTACCGTTTGATGTTTCAAAATAGAGCCTGTCGGAAGAGGCTGGTGCCGAGATTTCGATATTGCCATTCGACACCGTTGACTCTGCCCTGTGCGCTGTCAGACCGGTGGGAAGATAGAGTGTTGCAGTTGATTGGCTGAAGCCTGAATGCAGTATGACCGCATCGAGGACCACCGAATTCTGGCTGAGCTGGGACGAGATGTTTACCGTTCCCCTCAGTGTAGACATCTATCCCACACCTCGTGGTTCGAAGCCCGGACCGTAGGCTCGGGCGGGGTTCGGCTCAT
>JAKAVR010000061.1 GCA_021817225.1 Thermoplasmata archaeon | reverse complement strand
GCTCTTGATCCACATCGATATCTCCCTTTCCAGGAATCTGATATCTTCAAGAGGATCACGTGTGCCCACGGGCAGCTGGTTGCCATCCGCGTCCGTCCCGCCGCTAGCATCCACCACATGTATCAGAGCGTCGGCCTGCCTCAGTTCGTCCAGGAACGCATTGCCAAGGCCCTTGCCCTGCCAGGCGTCGGGGACAAGCCCGGCAACATCCAGCATCTCAACAGGTATGAATCTTGTTCCACCGGAGCATGAGGCATTGTGCGGATTGCACTTGACACCGAAGTGCGTCTCCGGACAGGCCCTCCGAACGTAGCCTATGCCCCTGTTTGCCTTGATGGTGGTGAAGGGGTATGGTGCTATCTCCACGCTCGCCATCGTCGCAGCCGAGAAGAAGGTGCTCTTTCCGACGTTCGGCTTACCTACAATACCTATCTGCATCTGTGCAACTCCAAAGAAGGCGTCTTGAAATCAGCAGGCTGATTTATTAGTTTCGCGGAAGCGCTTCAAACGCCCTCGACAAGAGCCATCCGACAAGCTCTTCCATCTGCGCTATGGACAGCTCCTCGACCCTCTTTTCACCGAATGGCGCCCTTTCAGACATCCCGGAGTAACCCGCGACTGACTTGCGAAGAATGGAATTGATAGTCTTCCGCCGCTGTGAAAACAGCAGGCCGATGAAATAATCGAACTCCGGCCATAGCTTCGCCCCCTCCCTTCTTGAAAGGCGGATGACAGCTGAATCGACATCGGGCTGCGGATAGAAATGAGAATGCCCCACCCCGAATAGAAGACTTACTTCATACAACCTCTGAAGGGAAGCGCTCATCCTCGAATATTCCGCTGTAAACGGCCCGGCCACGGTTCTCTCTGCAACCTCCCTCTGAATCATGAACAATCCCCTTTTCATGCCGCCCTCTGAAAGGCGGAAGATCGTTGGGGAAGAGACTGAATACGGGAGGTTTCCGACAGCGACGTCGTAGGGAGGGATATCCACTTCAAGTATGTCCCCCTCGATGACTTGCAGGTTGTCCGCCTGGAGATTTTCCCTGAGGTAGCGTGCCAGTCTCCTGTCCTTTTCCACCGCCACGACTCTTCCTGCTAGCGCGCAAAGCTCCGCGGTCAGTATCCCGAGCCCCGGTCCAATCTCGAGGACGGTGTCCTTCCCTGCAACGCCTGCGGCTGCAGCCTCCCTGCGCGCAACATCCTCGTCAACCAGAAATGTCTGACCTAGCCTCTTGTCGGGGTAGACGCCTATGTTTGCAAGCATCTCCTTTACTGTTCTTGCATCCATGCTGAGACCGGCAGCCTTCATCTTGCAACGAACAGCCTGTACTTCTGTTCGTGGTTCGAGAGTTCGTCAGCTATCCTTTTTGCGATTATCTTTGCAGGGTGGTGGACGGTCGAGACCCTCTTCTGCACATCATCAAGGCTGGCGAACTTCTGCTTTCGCCTTTCCTCAATTATGGCCCACATGCTCTTCTTGCCCAGGCCCGGAAGCAGCTCGAGGGTGTGGAGCCTTGTCGTTATGGCCTGAGCCTCGTTGAAGAAACGGACAAATCTCTGCTCATTGTCCACCACTACTTCCTCAAGTGCATGCGGCAGTTCAGACTGGCCGTTTGAAGTGAGTTCGTCGAAAGAGAGGCGCCGCTTCACGTGCAGAATCTGCTGCCTGAGGTTCATATCCTTCCCTATGTAGACCTTATCCCCTGGCGAAATGGCGACACCGGGCTTGGGAATCAGCTCGAAGAGCTTGAATTCCTCGCCTCCGATCGCATATGCAACAGGCTCGTGCTTGAATCCCCTTTCCGATGGGGATCCCTGTGGCAAATAATCAAGTATGTAGGCATAGTCCTCCAAGAAAAAACACCTGCCTACACAAACTTCTGAACAATTTCGATGATTTGTTCTATTTGCTTCTTCTCAGGAGTCAATCGCTCCTTGGAGAATACAAGGCGCACATCCTCTGGCTTCACAGGGAGCAGATCTGTTATTTTGACTATGTTCTGTTCGCTTATGAACCCCAGCCCGGAGAGTTCCTTATGAAGCTTCTTTGCATCGTCCTGCTCCAGGGACGAAAACTTCTGAGCATGATCCAGAGCAACCTTCTGTTCCGTGGACAGCTCCCGCTGCTTGCCCTCTTTCGCCAGAAGCTGCTTTACCTCGGACAGGCTCACGAAACGGTCGGTCGCCATGTTAGTCACTCAGCCTTGAGTAAGTGAACGGCATTCGATAATATAATCTTCTCCTTGCCGCCGTCGAATATCCTGACCTGGTAACTTCTGCCCTGCTTTCCTGCTACGACGCCCGTCCGCCCCTGAAACCTCAGATGCGGTGCGCCTGAGCGCTCACTTGGCTCGATTCTAATGCTGACCCGCTCACCTACCTCGAACTTCCTCAGCACCCTCGCTACAGGCGGGTTGCCCCTCGATCTGGGGCTCTTGCGCAGTATGTACCTGGACCTTCTCCTCAGGCCCTTGGAGGCTTTCACCATTTTCCTTCAACTCCGGTTGATACTTCTGAAACGTCAAGCGAAATTACCTGGCACTCCATGCCAAGTTCCTGGGAGACGCTTGGCACAGTCCTGCCGCCGTCACCAGTTATGAGCTCCTTTATGTATGTCCCAGACTCAGCCTCAACCTCGAGCGTGACCGCATCATCCTGCATGTCAATCAGCTTGCATTCGAGCACGGTCCTCTCGCGGACGAGGTCCGCGCGCCTGTGGGCAACGCGAAGTGGCGTCCTCTGGGAGAGCTTCGTTCCGCTTAGCTTCGTAATGACCTCACATAGTAGTTGTTTATTAATTTTGCCCAGCGCACGGAAGGTGATCCTGTATCTCTTCACCGGGCTGGCGGCCTTGAGTTCTCTCACTTCGGCCTTTGACGAGAAACGCAGGTCGGAAACATCCACCCTGCCTGCGTTGATTGCATTTATCTCCCGTCCCACCTCCACCAGATCTATCTTCCGTACATGCGGTTTTGAAAGTTCCATTATGAATGGCCTGCCGTTTCCGAGCATGATAGCATCTATGTCCTCCCTGCCCATGCCATGGAAGAAATGCTCCTCTGCGGCAGTCGCGTTCATGAGCGGGGGCGCAATAAGCTCCTCAACACTTGTGTCATACATCTTTCCCTTGAAATTGCAGTGCGAACACCCCTTGCCGTGGCACTTCCGGCAGGGCCATTTCGTCTGCGGTATCCCCCTGACGAGCTTCCTGTACCTGCCGTAGACAAACAGGGATGAGGGTTCAAGCTGGAATGCACTGAAGGCCACATCGATGACCACAAGCATGTCTGGATTCGTCATCTTCCCTTCCTTGCCCGTCAGGGAGGAGAGCCTCTTGCCAAGTTCCCTGTTGACCTCCACCTTCAGCGGCTCGGCATCGGTGAACTGTGAGCGTGCCGTAATCTCCTGTTCCCTGAGCCTGGCGCCGAATTCAAGCCTTGACCCGACCCAAAGGGTGTCGTATTCCCATTTTCCAAGCTCATCGACCGGGAGTTTCGAAAGTTCGTCCATTTTCTTGAAAAGGCCATGACAGAGGTAACAGTCAACCTCCATCGTTTCGGGAATACCGTGCGTGCATCTTGCCCTCTCCCCTATTGCCGCATTTTCCGTTCCCCTGAATCTCTTCGAAAATAGCCTTCCAAGGCACCTGTCGCACAGCCTGAGATCTGAGATAGCTTTCAGCTGCTGCAATACGGAGTCTCCACGCAGCAGAGCATCGATTTCACCCGCATCGGAAGACATGTTTTCCCTTTCTGATTGTATTACGCCCTGTGCTTCAATGCTCGGCTGGCCATTCCGGTTCTGTCGAGTACATGAGCTCCTTCAGCTTGAGTTCCCTTCTCTTGTGCTCGAGGAAATGGAAGACGGCTGAATGCTCGCTTCCCCTGAGAAGCATGTCGATCCCGGACTTTGCAAGTTCTATCTCGACAGGATCTCCAATGACTGCGACGGTGTCGCCCTGGACTGAAATGGATGTTTCAGTCAGTTCTTCGAGCGTCTTTCTCGACTTTCCGGCTGCACCGATTAGGCGGCCGCGCATTCTCTGCAGCCTGTTTTTTCTGCCGCCGGTGTAATCAGAAATGTGCATAGTGTCGAGGAATGCATCGTCCATTAGCAGCTTCTTTGCCCTGTCCGGCGAGAAACCCCTGCCTATGGCGTTGACAAAGGCAGTCACCTTTAGCTCCATAACAGGGTCCGGGGAACCGCTCCCGTCGACCTCAACATCACCTTCCGTCGAATCGATGTTGATGGAGACGCCCGTCTCGTTCTCAACCTTCTTTTTAACTTCGCCACTCCTTCCTAGGAGGACACCAATTCTGTCCACAGGGACGCGCACATACTGCAATTCAAACCACTCCCGAAAGCCTTGCCATTACAGACTCCGTGCTTGTGACTTCGACTCCCTTGAGCCTGAAGAACTTGTTCACGTTCGTCAAGTCTCTCCTGAGATAATCTCTCGCATTGGGATGTCTGGCGGTGACTCCCTGGCTGCAGTCGATGATATAAGGTCTTCCATTATGAACCATTATATTATACTGACTCAAATCGGAGTGCACCAGACCGACTTCCGTATAACTCCTGATAATGAAATCAAGAACAATCCTGTAGAAGGAGTTGGCTTCATCCTGTGTCAGCGGATAGTCCTTCAGGAGTGGTGCTGGTCCTTCCTCGGTGCCCAGATACTCCATTGCAAGCAGGTTCCCAAGCCGCGCAATCGGGGATGGAACTGGTAGGCCGTAGCTTGTGTACCGTTCAAGGTTGACGTACTCCCTCTGCACCCACATGCTGATTGTCTTGCTGAAATTTCCTGTTATTCCCCTGAAGCGCTCATCCCCGGCGATGTAGACTGCAAGCGCTTTGAAGGTCGAATTGGCTATTCTGTATATTTTGAGTGCGAGCGGCTTCCCTTCTTCAGATGTGCACTTGAAAACTCCCCCTTCCTTGCCAGTGGATACGGGAAAATCGATCGTCGAGATTATGCCGTCATTCATCAGTTCGTAGATATTCATCAGAGTGCGCTTGTCGAAAAACTGGTCGAAAACCTTCCTGTCCTCGACCCCTTTGACCCTCTTCTGGTACGGTTCCAGGAGCTTAAGGTATCTATCCTCATTCTGCAGAGACGGCAATCAAATCAGCCCGGGAGGCAACTTCAGAAGACGTTGATCCCCTTGGGGATCATATTCCTCCTGCTAAGGTAAGAGGATTGCGTCTTGGTGTAACGGTAAAGAATGTCTGCCTTGTCCTCCTGGAAATCCCATGGTCTCACAATTACGAGATCCCCTTCGCGAATCCACATTTTCTTTTTGATTTTACCCGGTATGCGTCCCATCCGTGCCTTACCGTCAGCGCATTGAACCTTGATTCTCGAACCACCGAGCAACTGGTCGGCAACCGCCAGCATCTCGCCTGTGTTTCGCTTTGGGAGGGGCACACGCATGAATGTGTCGGTACCCTCTTCCCCCTCCACTATAGACTCCTGCCTGCTCTCGAATCTGGCCTGTCTTTCCCTGTTGCTCTTTATGCTCAAGTTGAATCTCCGTTCTCTGCCTTTGAATAAGATAGTAAACATTGCCTGACTAAATACATTGTGCAGAAACGGAAGGCAATCGGGAGCCGGAAACAGCCGTCCTGCAACCTTGCGCCAGTGGGCCAATAAATGCTCGAAAGCCAAAGGCAGTTCGTCTTTTTGCCGGGGGAACGGTGCGAGGGTGGTCATTTCTGATGTGATGAACAATTCTCAAGCGTGCATGCACCGTCCGGCCCTGAAAATCGAGACCGAAGACTGGCTACCAGTGTATTGCAGCGATGAGGCTTTTCACTCAGTCGCTTGTTCTCCGGTGAAAGCATGCATCGCGACGCAATGTACTGCCCGACCTCAGGGAATTACATGAGGGGAAGAGGCTTCATCAGGTATGTCGCTGTATATTTCGTCGCACCTGTGGAAGGCGAATGTGATATACCTCTTGTCTCCCCTGCTGTTCTTGATGCTGCACGGCCCGAATCCGTCGTCATCAGCGCCGTACCATTTCTCACAATTCTTGCAGAGCATGCCCCTATCACCCACAGAACACATTGCCGAAGCCCTTTCCCGAATATAAATCCATATCGCCTGTCTGAACTGCAGGCGGATGAGCCGAAGACTGCAGCGACCATGAGCACACGGAGCCGAGATTTCTCTGTCTTTTGGGTGGTTCGGCCTGCACCTGCCAGGCGCTCAGTCCAGTTCGTAAATGCTCGTCTTGCCGCCCTCGTTTGCATAGAGGTATGCCATCCAGTCCTCCTCCTTTCTGAAATCGTACTCGAGACCGAATATCAGCAACCATTGCTGATCCGGGTTCATCGAAAGAATCCTCAGAATGGCAGGTTTCATCACCGATTCGTTCCATGCTTCCATCAGCTCCTTGTTCTCTGCGCGGTTCACTGCCGGATCGCCGCCCTTCGGGTCACCGTAAGTGATGATGCACTTCAGTTTGGGCGCTGAACCGGCGAGCGCGGATATTCTCTCAGAGATGTCGTCCCTCTCATTCTCGTGCTCTATATGGGCCACCGCTGTCGAAGCATCGGCGTCAAAGATCAGGGCGCCTTCTCTGTTTTCCTGTGCAAACCTTATCCAGAGGCCCATTTTCTCCCTTGCAAGATGGAGCAGATAAGGTTCCACCACTCCGCGGGTCCATTCTTCTGAACTCATTTCCCATGTAAGCTTGTAATGGCTGTCCAGCCAAGCTGTGAAATTGCGCTTCCAAGCGTCCCATAGATCTTCCGCCGATAGCATTTTACCAACCAGCCATTGAATCGCCGGATATAGATTAAACTGCACCCTGCCGGCTTTGCTAGAAAGTTCGCACAAGAAATTTCACGGTTGGATCCGGCAGCCATTACCTGAGCACGGAAGTGCAGATATCGGTCAATTGAACGCACTGCAGACTGCGCGGAAGCGCAGAGTTTTCAAATGTTGCCGACTGCGTGTTTCAGCAACTTCCTGCCCCTGGAAGTCGGCTGCCGCAGGCAGGGGACAATTGTGGCGATAATCCGATTCTCCGCCTTTCTAAGAAGACTTTGGAAAGTTGACTTGCTGACTCCATTGCTCCTTGCAATTGCGTCTGTTGTGACTTGCGCCTTTGCTCCTGAGGTTTGTCGGAAGCAATTATGTGTTGTTGCCTGCCGGACCACTGGATAAATAGTTACAGTGTTAAATATAATGGTCTAAAAATATAATGTGCCCGCCAATGCTACGACCATGAATAGGTAGAAGTCTATCCTCCGACAAGAAACCCTCCAACTTGAGAGCATATCACTCTCATGCTGTAATTGCAATGTCATTGAATAACAGCCCGATGACTGTCTTCTGCTGCAGGAAACGCAGGCTGTGTTAATTAAAAAGTCCCGGATTTTGAGTTTGATCCCCAATTATGATAATTGGGATTCGTAGCGGTTAACAATTATAGATACGATACAATAGAATGTGCATAAACTATCCCCGGACTTGAATGAAAGATATATATCCAGATGTGGTCTAAAATGATCCATGACAAATCTCTTCCGCTTATTCCAGTCAGAATGCTGAATGAGTTTGCTTATTGCCCTCGCCTCTTTTATCTTGAGTGGGTGCAGGGAGAGTTCGCACATAACGATGACACGCTTGAGGGTAAATTCGTTCATCACAGGGTTGATAAAGAGAGCGGAAAGATCGCCACGGCAGATGAACTTGAAGAGGCGGATAAAATACACGCCAGATCAGTTTCATTGTCAAGCGACCAAGTTGGGATCATTGCCAAGCTCGACATAATAGAGGGCGTTGGTGGCGAGTTATGCCCCGTTGATTACAAGAAGGGAGAAGTTCCTGATAACGAACACAGAAGTTATGAACCGGAGAGAGTGCAAATATGCGCGCAGGCGATAATTCTGAGGGAAAATGGATATCGCTGCAATGAAGGTGCAATTTACTATGCACGTTCCAAGACGAAAATTCCAGTACCCATAACAGACGAATTGGTTAGCAGGACGCTTCAATTATTGGAGCAGGCAAAACAAACTGCGGAGAGTCGATCAATTCCGCCTCCGTTATTTGACAGCCCCAAATGTCCACGATGCTCCCTGGTGGGCATCTGCCTTCCTGATGAAGTCACTGCCCTTTCAAATGACAAGCTTAACAGGATTGATCCCGATGAAGTGCGACGACTCCTTCCTGCGAGAGACGATGCCCTGCCGCTCTACGTTCAGGAGCAGGGGTCAGTAATCACGAAAAATGGCGAGGAACTTGAAATCAGGTATAAAGGTTCATTAATTGCCTCGGCGAAGCTTTTCGAAACATCGTCCCTTGCTTTATTTGGAAACGTGCAGGTCACTACACAAGCAATACACGAACTTTGCACCCGTGGAGTCCCAATCTGTTATTTTTCCTTTGGCGGATGGTTCTATGGCATCACCAATGGAATGATTCATAAGAACATAATGCTGCGACAGTGTCAGTATAAAGTTGCAGCTGATGAGCAACTATCGCTTCTTTTAGCCAGGCGAATTATCAGCGGTAAGATCAGGAACAGCAGAACACTGTTAAGAAGAAATTGCCAGATTTCACCGGATGCAGCGTTGGAGGAACTGGCCAGG
>JAKAVR010000011.1 GCA_021817225.1 Thermoplasmata archaeon | reverse complement strand
GTCTGTCTGCCGTCCCCTGACAGGAGCAGTATCTCGTCACCGTCAAGTGCAAGGGATTTGAGATATGCACCCCTGGTATCAAATTCTGCCACGCTTCGGCCAGCGGAGATTTTCGTTTTAGCAACTCCACTCGTCTATTCCGGTTTGGCGCCTGCTGCGTCCGATGCAATTCCACCGCTTTTTTCCAGCAGCGCCCTTGCATCCACTCTGCTGACAGGATTTCCATGTCCCGGGAAAAGCTGTGCAAAATCCATTGAAACAAGTGCGGCGTATGATTTTTTCATCAGCATATTGTCATAGTTGAAGTTGCTGGGCGCATACTCAACCCCTGAGGATCCCCCTGAAATTATATCACCAGAAAAAGCAAATTCCTTTGCCACGTCGAAGATGGCTATGCTGCCCGGCGTGTGTCCGGGTATGTGCATTATACGGAAACCGTCGAAGCCGTCTCCTTCCTTCAGAAGTATGTCGGGTTCGAATGTTCTGAGTTTGAAGAAAGGTGAGAAAAGCGAGAATAACACTCCCGTCGTGCCCTTCGGTCTCAGCGGCTTCCTGCGTCCTGAAACGTAATCTGCATCCTCCTCGTGCATCGCTATCCGCGCGCCTGTTGCATTCTTCAGCCAGAGGGCAGATCCCGCGTGGTCGATGTGCTGGTGTGTGAGGACTATGGTCGAAACATTGTGAACGTCATTTTTGAGACTGTTTTGAATGAAGTCAACTATCTTGGGACCGCTTCCGGGCATTCCAGTGTCTATGACAACCATTTTCTCTCTGTGAACAACATATGCGTTCCCTCTGACTCCATCTATCCTGAAGATACCGTCCGCTATTTTCATAGAAACCCTTCACTGTAGAATTCAGTGGACCGCGTCAATCCGGCTCCTTCCCAATCCAGACACCTTTGCCCGCCTCTTCAGTCTCCCTTCTTTCCGCGCCTTGCGATTGTAAGCTGTACATCTATGTCCTTCCACGCGGATGCATCCTTCCATGGATCACCATGGTATATCTCCCTGAATCTGCCGGTCCGGGCAATGGTGCCGTCCTTCTTTCTCCACCTTGCCCAGTCGTTGATGGCGTGATAGACCACACGTGACGAAACCTCGTCCGGATCGAACATTACACTTATCACGTCGGTTGCCTTCAGAGTCTTGATTTCGAATACGCCCTCCGCTGCCGCATCACCCGAAATCTCTATGCATGCTTTCCACCTGATCCTGTTCCCCTTTTCCTCCTGCTCGATGAAGAGCCAGTTTCCAGTCCTGAGACCTTTCGATGCGGCCCACTGCGCGACCTTTGTGAATGAGGATCTGATGGCCCTGTCGCTGTAGGTGCCCTCTTCAGTTACGCATGCCACCCTGCAGGCTGGTGCACGTTTGATCTTGAAATCCACCGCCATTCCTGAACACCGGAGGACGAAATGCACCTGCCGCATCTTAAAAGAATCACTCTTCAGGGGTTTCTGTCTTAACAGTATCCCTGACATTTCAGCGCGGCGGTTTAATGGACGGGCGTTTTCGATTCGTGGTTTAAACTGCGAGACTGAAGAGGAACTCCGGGCTTCCATAATGGCTCGTATAGTTTATTTATCGGGCAGGATGTCGGATAAGACGATCTCTGGAGAACCCCTATGCAGAACAACAATTCGGTGATCGAGGCAAGGGACGTAAGCAAATACTATCTTGCAGGCAAGGAGAGGTTCGCAGCCATCAGCCATATCAATATACTGATCAGCAAGGGCGAGTTCATTTCCGTGATGGGGCCCTCCGGGTCGGGTAAGACTACGCTTCTGAATTGCCTGTCGGGGCTGGACAGGATAAGCGAAGGCGCAGTTCTTGTCAACGGCAGCAATATAGCCGAGATGAGCGACACCGAGATAAGCAGGTTCAGGGCGAGGAACATGGGTTTCGTCTTCCAGAACTATGCTCTGCTGCCTGTTTTCACAACGGTGGAAAACGTAGAGCTTCCCTCGCTTATACTTGGAGAAAGGGCATCGGCGGCAAGACAGAAGGCGATGCGAACGCTTGAACTGGTTGGCATGGGAAACAGGGCCGATTTCAAGCCTTCACAGCTCTCAGGCGGAGAGCAGCAGAGGGCAGCAATCGCACGGGCGATAGTAAACAGCCCCGAAGTTATATGGGCGGACGAACCGACAGGCAACCTGGACACAGAGTCCGGAAGGGTAATC
The DNA here is from genome assembly GCA_021817225.1 of Thermoplasmata archaeon. Lineage (GTDB taxonomy): Archaea > Thermoplasmatota > Thermoplasmata > Sysuiplasmatales > Sysuiplasmataceae > JAJZXY01. The sequence continues at coordinate 42,130 of JAKAVR010000011.1, read as the reverse complement.
ATGGAGATGTTCAAGGAGCTGAACAGGACGCTGTCTTCAACTGTCGTCGTTGTGACGCATGACGAGAGGGTCGCGTCCTATACGCACAGAAGTATACACATCATGGATGGCAGGATAGTGGACGGGCAGGCGGGTAATCAGTCATGATTCTCGACTATCTGCTGCTGCTCGAGATCGCATTTCTTCTCGCTTCCGTGATATCGATAGCCCTCATAGTTCTGAACAGGCCTGTTTTCAGGCTCTTCATCAAGAGCGCCTTCGGCAATAGGAAAAGGGTCGTGCTTATAATCACGGGCCTGATGATAGGCTCTGCCATGATCAGCGGTGCGCTCGTGATGCGCAGCACGATGCTCACACTGAGCGACAATCTGGTCACGCTGAGTTACGGTCACATAGACGAAACTGTGACTCTGGGAGGACCGCTCTCTGGCGGTTTTTTCAGCTACCAGGCATTCCAGGAGATAAACAGCAGCCTGTCAGGGAACGCCAACGTTTCGGGCGCTGTTCCAATGGTTTACACGACAGTAAGCGCCTATGACAATACGAGCGGCGTTCCATATTCAAACATCGGTTTCGTCGCCTCCCCGTGGTCAAGCAACAGCATTCTTGGCAATTTCGCAGCTTCAAACGGCAGCTCAGTATCCGGTCTTCCTGCCGGTGAAGTCCTGATTGATCAGCTTGCGGCTGCTCAGCTGAACGCTACCGCGGGGGACACAATAACAGTATTTGCGAGCAACGGGCACTCGTTCACAGGCAGGGTTGCCGCCGTGGTCAAGGACAACTACAGGGGTTATTTTGATTCAGGCTACAACATCTTCACCGGCCTTGCATTTGCGCAGTCACTGCTTGGAATCGGTAACAGCATAAACCTGATCGCAGTCGCGAACACCGGTTCAATCCTCGGCTCCGTTTCGAAGACGGATGCCGTCATGGCAGTCTTGGTCCCAGCGGGTGACTCTGCAAACAGGGCGCTCGGGCTGTCGCTGTCGGCATATCCTGTGCTCCAGGACCAGCTCTCGACTATAAGGTCGCAGATAAGCGACATATCTGACCTGTACCTTGCCCTCAGCCTTTTCGCCATTGCTGCCGGTCTGATACTTGTTGTCGTGATATTCTACATGCTCGCAGAAGAAAGGATGAGGGATCTTGGCATGCTGCGGGCAATAGGCGTCACCAGGCAGAAGATCGTTGGCGGCTTCATCGCAGAAGGCTTCGTCTACACGCTTCTTTCCTGCTTTGTCGGCTCATTCGTCGGGATTGGCATAGGCTTCCTGATGATCTACGGGTTCATCCTGCTTTTCGGCGGCACATTTGCAGCCCCGATAAGGGAGACAAACATACTGATGGGCTCATTCACGGTCACTCCGGCCGACATAATCACAGGATTTGCGGCAGGTGCACTTGTGACATACGCAATAATAACCGCCGCAAGCTACAGGATAAGCAGGTTCTCGATAGTCGAAGCGCTCCGCAGATCTGCTTATGGAAGGCTGCCCTCGAAGAGTGCGAGGAAGTACGTCCTTCCCGCGCTGCTCCTCCTTGCGGCGCTACTGTCATTCTATCAAGGCACAGACACACGATCTCTGCTTTTCTCGATGCTTTCTCTTTCCCTGCTATCCATTTCTGTTCTTGCCTTCCTGTATGTGTTCAGGCCGTCTGAGATATTCATGGGTCTGATGGGTATTGCCCTTATCGCCCAGTACGGTCTCCCTGCTTCATGGAACATTTTTCCCTCGAACTACACGGCATCGTACTATGTCTATGTGGAATCGGGCATTTTCCTTGTCACTGGAGGGCTGCTTGTCTTCTTCGCTCTTCTCCCTGTTTTCCTGAAGGTCCTCAAGCCGAGAAGAAACAGCCATGGGACATTGGTGCCGACGCTCCGGCAGGCGTTTGCGACGCCTGCGGAGAGGAAGGTAAGGACAGCCCTCTCGCTGTCGCTCTTCTCGTTCGTCATATTCGGCATCGTCTCGGTCTCAATCCTTGGTTCAATGATAAACACAGCCGCTGTAAGGACAGTCAACGACCAGAGCGGCGGCTACAATTTCGTGATGTACAGCGCCAACGGCGGCAACATGACATCGGCGCTTGAAGGAGATGCCAACATCACACAGTCACTTGCATACGCCAGCATCATCTACGATGTTGGCGCGGGTGTCACGAGCAGCGGGAACGGTTTTTCGGCTTTTGTCTACCCGCTGATCGGCCTTCCGCTGTGGGACAAGGCGCCATTCTATTCTCACAACAGCTACAGTTTCTATAGCCTGTCGCCTGCCTATGCCTCCCCTGCGGCAGCCTGGTACGCAGTTGCGCACAACAGTTCTCTTGCCATCATCGATATGACACTAGCCGGAGTCTCTCCGGGCAATTTCGCCCAGGGTGCACAGGCCCCGGCGAAAGTGAGCCTGGGCGGCATCCTGACTCTGTATGGACAAAACCACACATCGGTGAAAGTGACTGTGATTGGCACTCTGAACGAGTTCGGGCTCCAGGGGATATTCGTTAAGGAAGGCACCTTGCAGTCACTGGGGCTTCTCAGCCAGGCATATCCAGTCATCATGGTGAAGGTCAAGCCCGGGGTATCTGCAAGCGCCGTGTCGATACAGGCAAGGAGGGATCTTGTGGCTTACAACCCGGTGGTGATCGACCTTGCGCTAATCACCGAACAGCTTACAATGGCCATAAACGGCGTGGTGGAGATGACGGAGATATTCATCGCCATGGGGCTGGTTGCCGGCACCGCCGGCCTTGGTATAATTGCAATGCGCTCGGTGGTGGAAAGGTATCAGCAGATCGGGCTTCTCCGGGCCCTTGGCTTTACCAGGAGGATGGTCTCCGCCTCCTTCCTGCTTGAATTTGTTTTCATAGCACTGTCCGGCTCGCTGATAGGCGTGTTGATGAGCCTGCTAAATGGATACATCATTTCTCAGAGGCTCAGCAGCCTTCTTTCATTTGACTATTATCCCGGGACAATAGCCGCCCTTGTGCTTATATCCATAGGGCTCACAATTGCCGCCGTGCTCAGTTCCGTCAGGGCGGTCTCCAGAATAGAGCCATCTTCCGCGCTGCGGTATATCGAGTGACTTGCGGGCCCGGCGCGCTGACATGTGCCTGTGACTGACATTCGTCTGACGATTCGATATCCTTATATCTCTCTTCGGCCATATGATGCAAGGGATTGGGATGTCGATAGCTTTCGAGATGCTCTTCAAGAACAGGGTTCTCAGGGCGCACTGGATGAAGAGGGTGGGTGCGGGACTCATTGATATTGCCACGGTATTCGTTCCCGTATGGGCAATTGCACTCTCATTTGGACTTGAGAAGGCCTACTTCGACCTTTTTGTGGGAATAGCCTCGGGTATCTGCTGGTTCACTTACTCGACGCTCAGCGAGTACTTCTACGGCTATACGCTGGGCAAGAAACTTGCCTCACTCAGGGTATCAAGCGAGAAGGGCGATGTTTCGCTGCATGAGGCAGCTTTCAGGAACGTGCCGAAGTTGTTCTGGTTCATAATGCTCCCGCTGGATCTCCTGCTGGGCATGTTCACTTACGGCGATCCGAGGCAGAGGTTTGTGGACAGGGTCTTTGAGACAACGGTGGTTTCGACGCTTCCGGCTTCGTCCCTCATACATGTGAAAGTAAGGCAGCCAAACGACTTCTGATCAGTCCATAAGCGCAATGCCGTTATCGCCCACGGAATACTGCATTATCCTGGACCTCTCGGGGAAGTTCTTGACCTTGCTGACAATAAGGTTGCTTTCGAATTTCTTTCCGACTCTCTCCCTTTCAAGCTCAATAAGAGTATCCATGAGCGCATCAATGGAATTCTGGACCTTTGCATCGAAAACTCCCTTTGTGAGGGTTACAATCATGAGGCTCTTGTTCTTGTTTGTGTATGCCCTGAGTGTCCTGAGTGAGCTGAGCACTTCCTCCACCCCGTACGTGTCAATGAAGAAGTCGAGAGAGTCCACAATCACCCTGAATGGCGGTTTCACCCCGAAAATCTCATGAGTAAGGTATGTCAGGAAATTGAATGGCCTGTCGCTCATTTCCGCATACTCGTGGACATCCTTCACCTTCAATCCTTCCTGCCTGTACTTGGTGATCTCGAGCCTTCTCATCAGGACCGTGTCATGATACTTGTCCCCTATGTCGACAACGGTAGTGTCGGTACTCCATCCGAATCTCTTCAGTGAGCTGTATACATCGTCTGTGCCCTCGTTGGTCGTGAAATAGTAGCTTTCCTCGTCCCCGACTGTGGCAAATCTCCTTGCGAAAACACCGCTTCCGGATCCAGGGGGGCCGACTATTGCACAGACCGTCCCCTCTACAAATCCTCCTCCCAGGACTCCGTCAAGCTCCTTTATTCCTGTTGTAAGAGGCATCATACACCACCTATCTTCACTACCCTGTCGCTTATCAGTCCCAGGAGGGTGTTGACCTCCGGCGACTGCTGCTCCTTTATGCTCAGTATGATTGTCGTAGAGCCCCTGGACCGAAGGCTGTTCACCAGGATATGGAGAAACTCTCCCATAATCTTCCAGTCGTTGTGTATGTGCAGCGTGTTGACAGAGTCTATTATGACAATTGACCTCTTGGCGGCGGACTTTCGCCTCAGGAACTCGACTTTCAGCATTATGTTCTCGAGCATTGTCGGGCTTTCGATGAAAATAACGTTATCATACTTGCCCTGCTGCCCTGTCATCATGTTTGAAATGCAGTCAATGAACTTGACATCATCCGAATCAACACCGATCATCTCCATTGCGTTTATTATCGCATCTGCGGGAACAGTGGAGGCAATATAGACGATCTGAGACTTGCTCTCGTCCTTCAGGTTCATGAGCCCCTTGACTGCGTCAAAGTAAACTTCGGTAGAGATCTCGAGTGAAGTTGAAGTCGAAGGCTCGACATCCTTCAGCTCCTTGAGGACCATCGCGCTTGCATCCATTGTCAGCTGCCCCCCTTAAGAAGGGGAACCAGAAGTATTCCGGCCGTTGTCAGGTCAAGCACGTATTTCGCCCTTGAGTGGGATGTTCCCCTCATTTTAATGACCTGCAGTGTCCTGAGCATGTCTCCGTTCCTCTCTAGATTCCCCATGAGTATCACTCCGTCTGCTATTGCCTCCTCCACCCCGTACTTTGAATAGGAGGTATCGGCCGCAGTGAGTTCGGAGATTATGAGCGATGTTGCCCCAAGCCCGGAGAGCGCCTTGCTGAGGCCTATCAGCAGATTCCTGAGTTTCTCCTGCGAATCGACCTGATATGCTACCGATGTTATCGAATCAATGACAAGTCTCCTAGCCTTGGTCTCACGTGTCAGGTCACCTATGGCGCTGACAAGGAGATCGACATCTTCAATGCTCATCCTGTCCCTGTTGAAACCAAATCTCTCGTAAATCGCCGACATGTCAATAAATGTCAGTTTTCCCGTCTTGATGAGTTCTTTTGTGAAAAAATCATATGGAATCATGTTGGCTATCAGCTTTTCAAACGGCTCTGTCACCGAAAGGTAAAGCCCGTTTTCACCCTCAAGCGCACCATGAAGCAGGAATTCGAGCGACAGTGAAGTCTTGCCAGTGCCGCAGTTGCCTGTCAGGAGAACCGTGTTGTTCCTTGGAATGCCGCCTCCAAGGACGCTGTCCAGTCCCTCTATGCCCGTGATGCACTTTTCCCTTCCAATGCTGAGGATGCGAGTGGATGGACGCTTGTGCTCTTCTTTGGCTGAACTCATCTGTATCTCGTTGTTTGACGGTCAGGGCGATTAATAACCTTTTTACAGTAGTGATCACACTTGATAATTTATAGGACCGCTCCACTGGCCGTAGAATGGAGCCCTGAATGGTGCAATTCCAGCCAGATTGAAAGGTGATTTCATTGCCAGGTAGAACAAAGCTCGTCATCGAAAACCGTGAACCGGCCATTTCGGACTGGCTCCTTGCAGAATACGGGCATTCTGCTTCCATCTGGCCAGGCACTATATTCACAAATGTTACAGACGGCAATATGAAGGCAGCCCTTCAGAAGATGGCCAGACCTGTCGCAGCCGACGTGCTCGAGTACACGGGAGGCAGCGGCTGCATAATACTGGACCACCAGTCTGAGGTGGAACTGGGACCGGATGATTTCAGCGATGCCGATTTCATTGTTGTCGGCGGCATACTGGGTTACGACAAGCCGAAGGGTCGCACAAGGGAGTTCATTACAAGAAGATTTGACGGGAGGAACAACAAGTTCAGGAACATAGGAAAGGTGCAGCTCACCATAGACAGTGCGGTCTTTGTTGCTCGGGCGATTTTCCTCGGAGCCTCCCTTGGCGAACTGGACATAACAAGCGAGGTCGAAGTGAAGTGGGATGATGTCCACAGCACGATCCTCCCTTATGGCTACCCTGTTGTTGACGGCAGGGTGCTGCTGACACCCGGTCTTGTCGACATACTGAGGCAAACCGAATTCAGTGCCTGATGTAGCTGTAACCCTGGACGCCGCTCCTGTCAGCGCCCGGAGACCAGAAACCCATGTCAAGCGCGAGCTTCTGCAGCCTTTCTATCCTCGCCTCTATCGGCGGGTGTGTGGACATCAACGACACCATGAAGCTTCTGCCGCGGCCAGGACTGACGATGTAGAGTGACGAAGATGCTGGGCTGGTCTTTATCGGAGACCTGATGTTGGCTGTTTCGAGCTTCCTGAGAGCGGAAGCAAGCGAGAGCGGATCGCCTATCGACCTCGCACCCACAATGTCCGCCTGCGACTCCCTCTTCCTCGAAATAGCCAGCTGCAGCAGCATTGCAGCTATTGGAACAGTTATTGCCATGAGCAGAAGGCCGATGAATCCTGCCCCGTTGTTCCTGTTGCCGCCGCCGAAAATGGCGGCAAAGATAAGTGAATTGGCCGCCCATGATATGGCCCCGGCAATTGTTGCTGCAACGCTCATGACAAGTATATCCCTGTCCTTCACGTGGGCCATCTCGTGCGCTATTACACCCTTCAGCTCGTTGTCGTCGAGTATGTTTAGTATGCCCCTTGTGGCGCACACGATTGCATTCTTGGGATTCCTTCCGGTTGCGAATGCATTAGGTGTCGAAATGTCGGAGACGGCCACCTTTGGCATAGGTGCTCCTACGGTGGACGAAACGTCCTTCACAATTGCGTAGAGCCTCGGTTGTTCAGACTCTGTGACTATTCTTGCCCTGTTGGCCCTGAGGACGAACTTGCCTGCAAAGAAATATGAAACCAGGTTGAATATCGCCGACATCACAAGGAATACAAGTGCGCCGATGACAGGGCTGCCGTAGAACAGGTATCCTACGGCAGAGCCAAGCGCGACGAAAAGAAGGCTCAGTATTGTGAACAGAACTGCAACTCCTACTCTGGGTCCCATGAGTTCCACCCCTCGACGGGATCGGAACTACTTTCCCCGACTATTTCAACATATTGCCTAATAAAATTCGGCAGAAACGCAGTATTTGCAGAGATACTTTGACATAACCATGTCAGTCATTCTACTACGTTCAACTTTCTCTCGGTAGCTTTCAAATATGGCGGCTTTGATATTTAAGTAGCCTGAACAAGGAGTCCGGGTAATATTTAAACCGAAAGGGGAGAATGAATATGCCTGAAAATTTGGATCAGTTTGAGATTGCTGTCGCTCAGGTAAGAAAGTCTGCTGAGATACTGAAGCTTGACAGCGGAATGGTTGAGATTCTGAGCAAGCCAAAGAGGGAGCTGACAGTCAACTTCCCGGTGCGCATGGACGACGGTTCCGTGAAGGTGTTCACTGGTTACAGGGTCCAGTACAACTACTCAAGGGGCCCGTGCAAGGGCGGTGTCAGGTTCCACCCCAACGTCACCCTCAACGAAGTGAGGGCTCTGGCTGCCTGGATGACATGGAAAACATCGGTCATGAACCTGCCATATGGTGGCGCCAAGGGCGGAGTCATCGTGGACCCGAAGAAAATGAGCCGCAACGAACTCGAAAGGCTCACAAGACGTTACACTTCGGAAATATCGATTATAATCGGCCCGGAGAAGGACATACCAGCACCAGATGTCTACACCGATTCGCAGACAATGGCCTGGATGATGGACACATTCAGCATGATCAAGGGATACTCTGTCCCAGGAGTTGTCACTGGTAAGCCACTGAGCATCGGCGGTTCAGAAGGAAGGTCGGAGGCAACCGCGCGTGGTGCAATGTATGTGGCACGCGCTGCGGCAAAAACTCAGGGCATGGACACCAAGAAGGCCACAGTCGCTGTCCAGGGATTCGGCAATGCAGGTTCAATCGGCGCAAGACTCTTCAGCGAGGAACTGGGTTCAAAGGTTGTTGCAGTAAGCGACAGCAAGGGAGGCATTTACAACAAGAACGGGCTGGATATGCGCAAACTCCTCGACCACAAGGCAAAGACAGGCTCCGTCATCAATTTCACCGGAAGCAAGGCGATCTCAAACGAAGAATTGCTTCAGCTCGATGTCGATATGCTTGTCCCGGCAGCGCTGGAGAACCAGATAACAGAGAAGAATGCCTCATCCATCAAGGCAAAGATGATAATCGAAGAGGCGAACGGGCCAACCACACCCAAGGCGGACGAGATTCTGCACAAGAACGGCGTCTTCCTCCTGCCGGATGTTCTTGCCAATGCTGGCGGTGTGACTGTCAGCTACTTCGAGTGGGTGCAGGACATACAGAGCTACTTCTGGTCACTTGAAGAGGTCAACCAGAGGCTTGAGACCTTGATGAGCAAGGCATACAACGACATACTCCCGATTGCCAGGAAGGAAAACATAGACATGAGGACCGCAGCCTACGTGTATGCGGTGAAGAAGGTCGTTGACGCACACAGAATAAGAGGCCTGTGGCCCTGAAGCCTGACAAGCCATGAGCCGGCCGAAAAACACCAACCCAAACACTTTTCTCTTTTCAAATCAGTTTGAGCAAATCTGATTTTGTTATTATTCCTGAGATTTTTCCCTTTCTCTGGACCAGGACGGCAGGGCTGCCTGAGAGAAGTGTGGCAACCATTTCAACCGCTGTCGTCTCCGGTATCACCGGGTAGGCTTCGTTCATCACTCCTTCCACCCTTATATGGGAGAGCTCATCCAGGCTGGTTCCCTGTCTCAGCTGATTCAGTATAGTCTCATCCGAGATGCTTCCCACGACTGTCTCCCCGTTCATGACTGGAAGCTGAGAGTAGCCGCGTCTCTTCATGAGATCAGAAACCTCTGCCAGGGTAGAGTCTTTGTGTATGCTTACTATTGGAGTGTGCAGAACGTCCTTTGCCGTCTTGTTCAGCTTCCTGAGTTTACCCTCATTCTCTATCGCTTCGAACACGTGTGTGACTATCTCGTAACTCGCTGAAATGCTGCTTCGCTCCAGCTTTGCTATTGTGGACTGGCTCACGTTTGCCATCCTGGCAAGCTCGCTCTGGGTGATATCCAGTTGCTTTCGCATCTTTTTTATTTCCTCGACCCGGGGAAAAGGCATGGCACCTTTGTACGTAAGGCTACTATTAATTCCTATTGGAATACGACCCGCTTTTCTTTCTGAAGCTGTGGCAGAATGGACGGGGCCAACTTCCTTTCCCAATGCCCCTGCCGGATTGAAAAAAGAGGCGGCCGGGGCAATATTTCATATTCTCATACGAATATTACAAACAAAATCGGTTTTATTACAGGTAATAATCGTCTGAGCAATGAGTTCGGCGGCATGCGCAAAAGGTGAAGTGAAGAAAACATTTGCTTCAGGGCTGTACTGCAAGTCCTGTGGAAAGCGTTTCGAGCTTTCCGTCCGAAGTGCATGCGATGAATGCTTTGCGCCTGTAGAAGTAAGATATGACGAAGCATCAGTTGCGGAGAGTTTCACAAAGGAATCAGTCTCTCACGGTCCCCAGAACATATGGAGATACTGGCCTCTCCTTCCCGTTTCACTTTCCGAAGGCATCAGGGGAACAAATCCAGGCATGACTCCGCTCAGGGAGTGCCAGAACCTGGCAAGTGAGCTTGGCGTGAAGAGAGTCCTTGTCAAGGACGATACGGTGAATCCTACATACTCGTTCAAGGACCGTCCGGTGGCCACATCAATACCCAAGGCGATCGAGTTCGGACTGAAAGGCGTTGGATGTGCATCTACTGGGAACCTGGCAGGTGCAACGGCTGCCTCGGCCGCCAAGTATCGCGTCCCCTGCTATGTGCTCATCCCGCATGGTCTGGAGAGGAACAAGGTACTTTCGGCTTCGGCCTACGGTGCAAGCGTGATTGAAGTCAAGGGGACCTACGACACCGCCAACAGGCTGGCAAATCTGATCGCTGACAGGTACAGCGTGGGTTTTGTCAATGTGAACCTGCGCCCGTACTATGTTGAAGGGTCGAAGACTCTTGCGATGGAGGTAGTTGAGCAGCTGGGATGGCAGGAGCCTGACAGGATGATAGTCCCTATGGGCTCGGGTGCGCTTCTCACCGCCGTAGGCAAGGGCATATCCGAACTGTCCATGTATGGCCTGAGCAGCGGTTCATGCATGATATCAGGGACGCAGCCCGAGGGTTGCTCCCCAATCTCCAGCGCGTATGAGACCGGTGAGGTCCTTCCGGTGGAGAAACCAAAGACGGTGGCAGAATCCCTTGCAATAGGCGATCCGGCGTCTGGCGATGAGGCGCTTGGTGTTATACGAGGCTCCGGCGGTTTTGCCGACGCGCCGACGGATTCGGAAATAGTCGAGGGTCAGCTTCTCCTCGCCAGGGAGGAAGGCATTTTCACAGAGCCCGCCGGCGGCACAGTGATTGCCTCCCTGAGACGAAGGATTGATGACGGCACTATCCGGCGCGACGAAACAGTGGTATGCCTGATTACCGGGAACGGGCTCAAGATGCCCAGCCATCTTGAATCTTCCATAAGGACAAGCGTTGTGGGCCCGGACCTTCGGGAAGTGGAGCAGGTGTTCAGATCGGGTCTGTGAGGTGTAACTGGAATGGTCAAGGTAAATTTTTCATCCGCGATGCAGTCGATAACGAAAGGAAACAGGGAAGTGGAGATAGACTTCCAGGGTGGAGTGGGCAATCTCTTCTCAAGACTGTCCGATGTTTTCGGCGAGGAATTCAACAGAAGGATATTTGAGAACGGCAGGATAAGGAGATACATCAACGTATACGTCGACGGCAAGGACATAAGATTCTCTGACGGGCAGCAGACTCTAGTCAGGAACGATTCCGTTGTGGATGTTGTTCCTGCAGTCTCGGGCGGATGAACAACCGATTCCAAGTTCGAAAAGCGTCTAACAACGTACTTATAGGATGCCCAGGTCGGCACTGTCATGAAGAAGACAACTTCTAGGGCAGCTGCCTCCCTGCTGGCCGTCGCATTGCTCGCCGTTGTGGCAGCACCTGTATCGGCCTCCTCGGTCAGGGTGGATGTAAATCCATCCGCTCAGACTGCAAACTGGCACTCTCAGAAGAACCTCTATGTCAACTTCACCTATCCGAGCACAGGCCTGATCAGCCAGGCACTCAATAACAGGAGCGGCAGCGTCAGCCTTAACATAACATCGAAAAGCAGCGCCTCGGTGAACACAGTTGCATCAATAAATGGAACAATAGCTGCAGCGTACAGCCACGCATACATCAGCAGTCTTGCGCTGTACTACAACGCAACCTGGAAGGCAAATCAGACGAAGCTTGCCGTTGTAGTGACCTCTACCTTTGACATGGCAGTTAAGGGCATAGGCAATGGAACAGCAGACTCTGTCAACATGTCCTGGAAGGACTTCAACTACACAAAGAGCATCAACGTAAGCACATCCACAAGTGGAACAATAGACGTGAATTCAGCCTCCGGCGTCCTGGCATATTCAAAGATAATATCATTCGTCTCAAACAGCCAGACACGCCTGTCTGTTTATCATGCACTTGACTTCAGCGCGTTCGCAAAACAGCTGTCTCAGTGGAACCGGAGCTACAGCAGCGCCACCGGAAAGACGGTGTACAGCTACAATGCAGGTGTCACACTGAACAGGAGCTTCAATATCTCCTATTCGACATCGGGCACTTCGGGCAACTACGCCCTCTCAATATACCTCGATCCGTCCGCTCAGATAGTCACCGACGGAAACACATATGCGAAGGGAAACACGCTCTACATCCAGCCAGCGAACGGTATTGGCCCCGGCGTACTTGTAGTGGCAGGTGTCGTTGTTGTGCTGCTTGCTGCAGGAGCGGCTGCATTAATCCTGCGCAGAAGATCAAAGGTAAACTGAACCGGCCCCGTCGCAAACCACTTTCAAAACCTGTTTTTCCTCTAATTCCCGCTTTGCCTGTCTGTATTCTCGATTGGAGTGATCCTTTTCGCTCCCTCGGGCACTTCGGGGCGGTTCTTTCCGACCCTGATCCTTGCGTCCACTGTTGTTATTCCCTGGTTGCGGACAATGACAGGGTTGAGATCAAGCTCCTGGATCTCGGGTATGTCCTCCACAATGGAGTTGACTGCCAGTATCAGTCTTGTAAGCGCACCGGTGTCGTACGGTTTTTCACCCCTGTAACCCTTCAGTATTGTGTATGTCCGCAGGGACTTCAACATGCTGTCAGCATCCATGTCTGTCAGCGGCGTGATTCTTACCGATATGTCCTTCATTGCCTCGACGTATGTGCCTCCGTAACCGCATGCGATTATGGGGCCGAAATCGGGGTCGTGTGTAACGCCCACGAACATTTCCAGTCCCGGCTCCGCCATCGCCTGCAGGGTGAATCCGTCCACCTTGTGTCCAAGAGCCTCCACGCTCCCTTTCATCTTGACCGCTTCGCTGAACACCTCGGTGCTTTCCAGGTCGAGCTTCACACCACCGACGTCAGTCTTGTGGAGTACAGTTTTTGAGTCTACCTTGAGGACCACCTTCTGCCCGAACGTTGCAGCCTTGCTGGAAGCAGCTTCAGGGGAGGATGCAAATTCCGTCTTCAGGAAATCCACGCCGTAGATTGAAAGGAGCCTTATGGTTTCCTCGAGCGAAAGCCACTCTTCTCCCCTTCCCATCACGGCAGCCACAATCGAAGCAGCCTCCCCGAACCTGCTGTTCCTCGAGTGGACGAACGTCCCTTTCGGCTCCTTTCGCCATCTCGAATACTCAAACGCCCTGGCGAGTGCCCTGGCGGCCTCTTCGGGAAATTTGAATGAAGGGATCTTCAGGTTGTCTGCGGACAGCATCTCCGGCAGGCCTGTGGATGCAAGAAATACTGAAACGAGTGTCACTCTTCCTTTGAGATCCCTCACTGCATCAAGTATCCTTTTTCCCACGTCCTCTGCATTTATCTCAATGGGCGGCACGAAAAGGACAATGAGTGAGTGCACGCCTGGTTCCTTGCACGCAGTCATTATCGCCTTGTAGTAGTCATCGGCGGTAGCTCCCGCCGTCATGTCGACAGGATTCTTCAGCGAAGCTATGGACGGAAGCATCTTTCCAAGCTCATCCTGTACCGATTCGCTGAATTCTATGACCTTGAGCCCGGATGCCTCGCACGCATCGGCCGCAAGTATTCCGGCACCGCCAGCGTTGGTTATTATACCAACGCCGTTCCCCTGAGGAAGAGGCTGTGTCGACAGTATCGACGCGAAATCGAACAGCTCGCGAAGCGACTGCGCCCTTATAATGCCGGACTGGCTCAATAGCGCGTCAACTGTAATGTCAGATGCAGAAACCATTGCACCTGTGTGGCTTTTGGCTGCCCTCGAGCCAGAAACCGTCCTGCCGCTCTTGACTACAATAATGGGCTTCTTCTGGGAAACCCTTCTTGCGATCCTTGAGAACTTCCTCGGATTTCCGAACGACTCGAGATACATCAGGACCACATCAGTCTTGCTGTCGTCTTCCCAGTACTGTATCAGATCATTGCCAGAGATATCCGCCTTGTTTCCCACAGAAACAAAGGAAGAGAGACCGAGACCCAAGCTGTTGAGCTCCTGTATGACCGCGATCCCCAAGGCGCCCGACTGCGACAGGAAAGAGAGGTTTCCCTCCCTGGGCTTGAAGGGTGCAAACTGACCGTTCAGCCTTACAGACTGCTCAGTGCTCACAATGCCCATGCAGTTTGGACCGATCAGCCTCATGCCGTATTTCCTGCATGTGTTCAGAAGATCTTCCTGCATCTTCGTTCCCTGGTCTCCGCTCATTTCTGAAAAACCGGAGGATATGACAACAAGCGAATGCACTCCCTTTCTCCCGCATTCGTCGGCAACCTGTATAACGAACCTGGCGGGAACAACGATGAATGCAAGATCAACAGGACCGGGGCAGTCAAGAACGCTCTTGAATGACTGGACCGACTGTATCGAAACGGCATCAGGGTTGATGGGATAGGCAATCCCAGTGTATTCCCCCTCAATTATGTTCCTGAACAGCTGCCAGCCAATGCTGCCCCTTCTCTTTGACGCTCCGATCACGGCGACGGATCTTGGTTCAAGAAAGCTCTTTATCGATGCCTTTGTCGCTATGGCATCCCTCTGATCGAATTTCTGTATTACAGAATCAGACAGGGAGGTCGGGAAACTCATTATTATGCTTCCCGGCGAAATGTCCGTCTTGAACGGGAAACCAAGTGTTGTCACTACATTGATCATCGCTATGTTTTCAGGCAGCATGGCGAGCGTGAATTCCTCCACTCCCGCATTTGAGCCAATTTCGCTCAGCAGCTGAAGAAGTGCCGTCCCTATGCCGCGCTCCCTGAAATCGTCGCCGACGAGCACAGAGACCTCAGCCGTCTTCTTCTCCTTGTCTGTGTAATAGAATGCCGCATGCCCAACAACTACGCCCTTCCTCATCGCGAGCAGGGCGTAGCCTGTGGAAGCATCGGGGGAGAGATAAAACGAATTCTCCTCGGGAGACTGGTATGATCCGAAAAATCTGAGTCTCAACGACTGCCTTGACGTGCGCCTTATGAAGTCGCTGAGCATGTTCATGTCTTCAGGCAGTACGGGCCTTATGCTCAGCATAGTCCCGTCCATGATAGTCACGTCGGCTGAATAGCCCTTTATTGTTGTCTCCAATTTCACCACTTCGGAGGGCACGGTGCAACCGTTCTCTCGTGCTGTTTCATACATTGTTATTTTTGTATAATACTTAACCGACTAATGCGAAATGTGGGGACTGTGCTTTAAATACGGACGTGGGGGGCATCCAAGGCTGGCAGACGGCTGCTGATCACATGCCTGCCTTTCCCTCTTCATCACAGCCATGACTTCAAACGCATTCCGGGCAATCTTAAATAGTAATCAAAAACTACAATGAATGCTGATAGGATGCAGTGTGACGAATGCAATATGCCCGTTGAGCTGATAGATCTCAAGAAATTCAGCGATCTGATGAACCCGAGAGGCTTCATGATTCTCTGCCGTGACTGTGCCGAAGGCAAGGGGCTCAACTGGGCCAAGGGCAAGCTTGTAGAGGCGACAAGGGACTGAGCCGCAAGCAGTTACGCGGTGTCATTTTGCGAGGAACCCGAGGAGCTTTTCCGGATTCTCCGCAGGAGGGGAGCATGATCTTCCCATGCATGTGAAAGCAAGAGGCTTTCCCTCCTCCCTGGTCTTGGCTATTATCGACTGCATTGTTGCCGAATAGATTCCTGCATCTGCTACATCGGTGTCTATGAGCACTGTTTCCTTGCCCGGCATGTAAACTGCAGCGGCCGCCCGCTTCAACTCTCCGAACCTGCGCTCGGCAGCGCTGCCCGCGATAACGACTAGCGGAATATCGTTCACCATCCTGTCTAGTGCCATGAATATCGAGGCGGCATATGCTCCCGATGAGATGCAGGACGGTGCGATCGCTCTTATGATCTTTCTGGCGCTTTTCGCCGTGGCATCGTCTTCGAAGACGGCCGCGGTTCTCAGAAGGAGGAGCGCGGCAGACGAGACCGGGGACTGGCTCGGGGTATCGTGGATTGGCGTGCCCCTAGAGTTCACAAGGCCAATTTCCTCACCGTTGTAGACCGAGGAATCTACATCATACAGGCCGCCCGCGGGGGATGCATATCCTTCAAGGACGGCACCTGCCTGCCGGGCGACGTCTGCTGCCATTGCGGAGGACCCCATCTCAAACAGATCCAGGGAAGCGTGCATCATGTTCACCTGATCTTCAAGGAGTCCCCAGATTCCCCCTCCTGAGAGGGAATGGACAAAACCCTTTCCCGCTGAGAAGCCCTTTTCGATGTAATGCTCCACGCTTTTCCTTGCCGTTCCATACGCGTCTTCGTCTTCATTACAGAGTGCGTACTCGAAGAATGAAGATGCCAGCATTCCGTTCAGGCTGCCGAATACGCTCCTGTCCACTATTGGTGTCGGCCGTTTACTCCTGGATTCAAGCATCCTCTTCCGCGCTGTATCAAGCAGCGAAGCAACTTCTGCTTCAGACATGGACATATTCTCTGCCACCTCTCCCAGGGGCATGGCCCTGTACAGAACGTGCCTGTCCTTCCTGTGCAATTCCGCCATTCCGTGAATGTGGTAATGGAGGCCTGCAGCCTTTCTCTCCTCACCGCCCAGTGCATCGGCGAGCTCATCAGGACTCCAGGTCCAGTAGTCGCCGTCATCTCCCTGCTTCGCATCCGCGTTCTGGCTGGAATAAAAACCGTCTTTCCCGCTCAATGTCCCTGAAACAAATGCAACTATGCCTTTTGCAGTCTTGATGTATTCCTCTTCGCGGAATATCTGGTACGCGTGTATGTAGTTCTTCAGAAGTCCTGCGTTATCATACGCCATTTTCTCGAAATGCGGGACGATCCATTTCTCGTCTGTCGAATACCTGTGAAAGCCTCCACCAAGCTGATCGTGGATTCCGCCCCTTAACATTCCGTCAAGCGTCAGTCTTACAGGCTCATAGGCCTCCTTCCTTCCCCTGTGGCCGAGTGCCATGAGCAGTTCAACTGCGGAAGTATGTGGGAACTTGGGAGAGTAGCCGAAGCCTCCATTCACTGTATCCGCCTGCTCAACCGTCTTCTGAAGGGCCGCCCTTATTTCGGCGCTTCCCACATCCTCCTCCTCGTATCTTTCATGGGTGGTGACAGCCTCCGTGACGCTTCTTGCGACTTCCTCCCTCTCCTCTTTTCTGCTTGTGTAGTATTCAAGTATCCTTTTCAGAAGATCGAGGAATCCCGGCATTTCTCCCGTCTGAACAGGCGGAAAATATGTTCCGCCATAGAATGGCCTTCCCTGGTCATCGAGAAACACGGTTAGCGGCCACCCGCCCTGGCCGGTCATTGCATTGACTGCCCTCTGATACCTTGCATCCACATCCGGCCTCTCGTCCCTGTCCACTTTCACCGCAATATAGTGCTCGTTTATGTAATCAGAGATCGGAGCGTTTTCATACGTTCCTTCGTCCATGACGTGGCACCAGTGGCACCATGACGCACCTACATCAAGCAGAACGGGCTTTTTCTCGCTTCCTGCAACGGTGAAGGGCTCCATCGACCATGGAAACCAGTTGATGGACTGGTGCGCCGCGCTCCTCAGGTAAGTGCTGCGCTCTTTACCGAGTCTGTTTGTCCTCTTCGCGAGATCGGTCATCTGCTTCTATCATGGGAGGCAAATAGATATTGTTTGTGCAGCCGCATTGAAAAACAAGAAAAACATGAAAAATTGAAAGGAAGAGAATTTGGAACAGCAAAATCTGACGGGATCATAGATCCGCCATATTCAACTACTTCTTCTTTGCTGATTTCTTAGTCTTTTTTGCTGTTTTTGCTTTTTTCTTTGCAGGCAAAAAACCTCACTCCACATTAACGTATATACTTTCATGCAAATAAATTCTTTCGATCGATCAGTGCCCTGAT
The DNA here is from genome assembly GCA_021817225.1 of Thermoplasmata archaeon. Classification (GTDB taxonomy): domain Archaea; phylum Thermoplasmatota; class Thermoplasmata; order Sysuiplasmatales; family Sysuiplasmataceae; genus JAJZXY01. The sequence goes on along the minus strand of JAKAVR010000011.1, from coordinate 24,325 downwards.
TCTGCAGATCACTTGTTTTCAGATATCTGTTCACCTTGTGTCTGCCTTTTCAGAAAATCCGATTCTTTCGACTCGGATGCAAGCGCTCAGCTTTCGTCCGATTTATCATTCACTGACTTTTGCGGCTCCACAAGGTTCCCGATATTCCGGACACATGTCTTTCTTTCTCTTCTGCTGTAAGAAATGAAATCGGCGCATTCCCTCAACGCGATCTTGAGTGCATCGAGCGTTGAGTCAAACGTTCCCGAGTACAATGACGCAGAACAATGCACGAAAAGATGATCATTGACCGTTTCAGGATCGCAGTCAAGCGATGAGAGTGCCAATGCGGATGCAATCTTTTCCGCTTCCTGCATGTTTCTCGCTTCATCTATGTGTGCAAGCATCTGTTCAGAGCGGCCCTTCTCCATCATCCCGGTCGCTTCCTCCAGCGTGCGGACCTTGCCGCTTTTTCTCCTGAACCTCCTTCCTGAAGCGAGGGGGGTCGTCTCAGCGACTGAAATGAGCAATTCCAGTGGGGTGTATGCAGATACCAGACTCTCCAGGGCGTTTGCCTCCAGTATTGAACCCAAAGACTCGATTTGAGTGTCAAACAACCCCTTTCTTTCAGTATTGAATGACTGCCTGAGTGCCTCGATCGCAACGTTTTTCAGAAGATGCTGCAGTGATATCCCCTTCCTGAGGAGCTTGCCGACAAACTGAACTGCAATTTCCGGTATTCCGCTTCTTACAGCTTCCAGCAGTCTTCCTTCCTCCGTCTCGTCAAGCAGGTCTGCACCGTCAGCAAGTCTCTCTGGGACAAGGCGTTCGGCCGACATGAACTTCCTGGCAGCCAGGTAACTCTCCGAGATATCCCCAGTCGAAAGCGCAACGATCGCAGTGTCTATGGCCTCCGAGAGGAGTTCAGTGTCGGAGGATGCAAGACAGCGGACGGCGTTCCAGACGGTGTATGCTCTGCTTTTTGAGTTGAGTCGCCTCAGTGCTTCCGACCTCACGGCAGACAGCAGGAGTTCATTCTCCCCCCTGAGTGCCATTTCTTTTGCGATTCCTGAGGCCCTGGACCATACTCCTCTGTCGAATGCCTCAAGCAGCTCCATGTTCAGTTGTGAGACTGTAAGCGATCCTCCTCTGGCGTCGTGCACATCCCTCGGATGGTAGAATCTGAAGAGATGCGCCGTATGCAGGACAGGCAGCCAGGTCCTCCTTCCCTCAAGGAAGCGTGTTATGTGCCTTGATGAATGTGCAGACCTGATTGCCGCAAACGTTGTTTCCTCCCCGTAATCAAGCCTTGTTGAGGCAAGTTCAGTGATAACAAGCTGATTCTTCCTGAAACCGAATTCCGAAAATCCTTTCACTGCATTCAGGGTGGCGTCGTCTCCTCCCTTTAGAAGAAGATTCCTGTAATTTTTCTCGTCGAATACATCACTGTTCATGCGTCTTGTCTATCCATTTGGCTTGAAGTTCATCAGCTCTTTCCAGATTCCTTGGCTCTTTCGACAGCCCTTTGCTCTCTCAATTTCCTTCTTACTTCACCCTCAGCCGCGAGCTTCTTCTCCTCATCCGACTGAAATACAAGTCTCGGAACTTCAGTCGGGTGACCATCCCTGTCCAGAGCAACTAGAGTGACGAGGGAATCACCCGCATAGTGCGAGTCACCCTTGACCAGGTTTTCAGAAGTGACCCTCACAATAACCTCCATGGAACTCCTTCCGACATAACTGAGCCTGGCATCCATGGAAAGCAGATCGCCTATGTGCACCGGCCAGAGGAAATCCATATGCTCTATGGATGCAGTCACAACATTTGAGTTGCAGTGCCTCACTGCTACAAGTCCTGATACCTCATCTATCATTTTCAGTATTGTTCCGCCAAAGACGTTTCCTGCAATATTGGCATCGGTAGGCATCATTACTCTAGCTATGTGAGATGCACTGTCGCTTACTTTTTTAGTCCTGTTCACTTTAATCGCCTGCTGTATTGTCTACACCTCTTAATATTCTCACCGCGTCCTCAAAGAGAAAGCAGGAGTAGGCCCATAGTCGATTCTTGACCATCAGCTGGCTTTGTTCAGAAGCCGCTGCCTTTTTCGGGCAATTCTCCCTTGTTTATTCTGAATACAGACTCTCAAACCACAGACTCTTTTTCCATGATGATCGGTCTTCAGCATTCGACTGCAGCCTTCAGGCTCGCTGACGGGCGTTCCAGGTCGGCAACACTTTGGAAAAACACCAGGCAGCCTGGAGCAGTTTCTAGAATACCGTCGCAGGCTGCCCTGTAATCCTCAGCGTTTGGCGGAAGGTCATGCATCCGTTGCTTTACGGTTCCTGACCTGATATGAGGGCGCGCGGCCAGATGATAGAAAACCGGGCGCTCTGACAAGCAGGACAACTGCCACAAACAGTCTGAATAACGGGAGTGACAGCAGTTCGTTACCGAAGCAGGACATCACTCCATCCGCGATAAGAAGGGCAGAAAGAACTACAACAGCCACACCCACAATGAAATTAGGTTTGTACATTCGCATAGAACCTTTGTTGGAGCAGTTTGTTATATTGTGATTTTCTCTTTGCAGTTTCTACCGATCACATATAATCGGGTATTTGGAGCGGTTATAGGATGCCTGTGGGCGGACCAATTTATTTCCTTTTCACTTTACAGGATTCAAACGCAACTCGCTGCAAGGGCCAGTGCATCTGCTTGAGACTCGAAAGTACATTTCACCAATCATCTTAGGCATCAAAGACGCAAAGCACCGAATTTGTTTCGCAGGGCTGCCGACGGGAGATGATCACCAGTCAAGACCTGTCTGCCTCCACTCTGCCTGCTGCCCGCCCTGCCTCGCAGCCATGATCCTGCGCCAGTCCCTCTCTTCCATACCAGCAATCCGCCTGAAGGTGTTTATCGTCTCGGGAGCGAATCCGGCGAAATGATTATTTGAAAAGACGTAGGCATCCCTCACCTTCTCTTCCTCGATTCTAGAGTTAAGTCTGTGCAGCCATTCTTTCATGATATCTGTCCTGTCTCTCTGCACTCTGTCAAACCTTGTAATCTTCCTGTCTCCAATGAATCTGAGATAGACAAGGTCTGTTGTCAACTCTGGCGGTGATTCGGCATACTGGTTGCTCGACCACACAAAACAGATGTTCCTGTCCGAGAGGAGCCTGTACACCTCCTGCCTGAACCACGATTGGTGCCTGAATTCAACGGCGTATCTTATCTGGCTGCCAAGAAGTCCAGACAGTTCTTCTAGCTGGTCGAACATGTGCTCATACCTGCCTGATGGTGGAAGCATGATGAGGACACAGGCAAGTTTTGACCCAAGAGTCATGGCAATGTTTTCGAACTCTTCCACTGCAACCGGATGCGTCAGCAGCCGCCCTTCGTGAGTGAAATCCCTCGGAAGCTTCAGTGTAAACCTGAAGTCATCCGGTGTCCTGCTCTTCCATTGTGCCACCATCTCATACGATGGCATCCTGTAAAACGAGGAATCAATTTCAACCGTGTCAAAAACAAGGCTGTAAAGGGGCAGGAAATCCTTCTGCGGGGAACCCTGCGGATAGAAGGGTCCAACCCAGTCATCGTATGACCATCCCATGCAGCCCGTGCGTATCATACCAGACTTCCGCGCGTGCGGTATGCACTCCGTCTGAATAAGCATTGCACTCCCCACCTTCCTATGCATCGAGCCTGTTCAATCCGGAGTGATACCTGACATGCAATCTTCAGGCAGGCTCACCATGGGATCAGGATGATATCCATACGCAGAAGAATGGCCCAGCATTCGAAGAGGAGTCCGATAAGTTAAAGGCTAAGTGACAGCTGCCATAAAATGAGCCAGAAATGGGCATCGACATTGTCTCTTATGATGAGCTGACACATTCGCAGAAGATCCAGGCCATCTCCCTCGAAACAACCGCGTTCGGCGGTGCAACGGATATCAGAGGAGTGCAGCTTCTAAGGGAGCGCAGCGGCTCCACCTCAGGCTACTACGCCATGCACGCAGTCGAGGATGGGCAGACAATCGGGCAAGTCATTGTTTTCAGGATAGACTACTCCTTCCCTGGAATGGGAACCAGAAAAGTCTCCGGCCTCGCTGGAATCACAACAAGGGCAGACAAGTCCAGGAAGGGGATAGCAAGGCGTATCATAGAAGAGGTACACGAGAGGGAAAGAAAGGAAGGCATCACCCATTCGCTGCTATGGACAAATTCGTCATGGCACGCACACGACCTGTACCTTTCCCTTGGGTACAGGGATATTTTCAGCAGCCCGCTGGCATTCAAGGATAACATCACGACGAAAGGAGACACACCATATACTTTCTCCACTGCTAGGAAGTCAGATGTTCACCTTTTCAGCGACATGCACTCGGCCTACTCAAAGGGAGGAACAGGATTTGTCCACAGATCCCCTGGACTGGATCCGGTTATGGTCCAAACAGGGAGAGTCGCTCTGAAAAATATCCAGCTCATAAAAAACGGATACGGGAACGTGGGCTACATGTACGCAGAAAAGGACGGTTCTATTCTCAGGTGCAGGGAACTTGTCATCCTTCCGGGGCAGTCAAGGGCAGAAATTGTCGATGCCGTAGAGTCAAGGGTGAAGAAGGGAGGTGTTGCAATGTTCCGGGATATGCTGACTGCCGGTACAACCGATTTCTTCCTCAGCAGGGGGTACTCACTTTTTCCAGTGCAGTGGAAGGTGCTGATGGGCAGGCAACTCGGGAAGGATATGGACGAGTCGGAGGCAGTCACCGAGTTTGGCACCGCGAGGGCGGATTTCTTCTGCTCTGCCGGCGACGGATTCTGAGCATAATTTATTGTCGACCGAAAGACTGGAACGGGTTCCCCCGAGCATGTATGAGCACGTGGTCTCTTTGACGCATATTTATTAATCAAGCCACCGTTACGATTTCTCCGTTGGGGACGGAGTTTGGTTATGGTGATATGGCAAGGAAGTTATGGCAGAATATCTGCACGCTCCACGGGTGGGTGAAATACAAATGCCGCCTTACCAGGAAGTCATAGTGACCGGCCTTGCCGTTATGGCGGCCTTGTTCGCGGTTGAAATTGCACTTGTGTTCTGGAGGCGAAGACGACGGCCTCAATAGTGTTTGATAACGTCACAAAGAGCTATGGAAACATCAAGGCACTTGACTCAATATCATTCGAGGTCGAAAACGGAAGCATCACCGGCTTCGTTGGACCAAACGGGGCCGGCAAAACGACATCAATACGGATAATGGCCGGCCTCCTTCTCCCTGAAAGAGGATCGGTGCGGATCAATGGAGAGAATCCATTTTCTTCAATCAAGATGAGGGAAAGGACCTTTTTCATAATGGATACGATTAACATTCCTGCGAGTGTCAGCATATATGACTATTTCCTCCATCTTTCGAAGATTTATCATTTCGATTCTTCCTCCATCGAGGATGCATTCAAGTCACTTGACATATGGCCCGCACGAAACAGGACTGTCAGGCAACTCTCTGCCGGAATGAAACAGAAAGCACAGCTTGCTATCGCCCTCTGTGCCAGTGCAGACTTGATAATTGCCGATGAACCCGCATCGAACATGGACCCTACCGCGAGGATGCAGCTTTATGAAACAATAACCAGGACAAACAGGGAGAGAAAGACAACCTTCTTCATATCATCTCACATACTCACCGAGCTTGAAAGGGTAATAGACAGCGTGATAATCATAGGTGGAGGTCGCAAGCTCACACAGTCGAAGATCGCTGATTTCAAGTTACGCGCCTCCGGCAAGTACGGTGTCAATGCCTTGAGGATTCATGTGTCGGATATAAAGGCAGCATCGACCGCCGTTCGGGTACTTGCAGTTGAAGGAAATGCCATAGTTGTAAGTGCAGAACCGGGACAGCTCGGCAGGTTGATATCCGCAATTGAGAGTGCGGGCGTAACCGTGTTGAGTGTCGAGAAGGAACGCTTTGATCTGGGCGAGGTTTTCTCGGAGTTTGTATCGAATGAACAGATCGCTTGAAGTCTTTGTAATGAAGGCAAAGCAGTTCCTGGCATTCGGCTTCTGGGAGGCTCTTGTTTTCATGATTATTGCATCCACAGCCCCTGTCATTTCCGTCGGGCTGTTATCCTTCCCGCCTTTGTCGGGACCGCAGCAAGGCATAAGCAGCCAGTTCCAGTCTTTTATCACGCTCGATTATGCCTACTACCAGTTTTTCATTACCATAATTGTCATGGCCATTTTCGTGTTGAAGGTTGTTGTATTTGATTTCGCGGCAAACCTGGAGCAGGGAATTGAGACATCATACATTCTTCTTCCAGTGAAGAGGAGCAGGCTGCTGATCCCCGTATATCTCATAGGCGTTGTTTTTCCATATGCCCTGGCCTCGGCCTCCGTCTTCTACGCCCTCTATCTTGTCCACTACTCTATGAACTTAAATGCGGCCCTGTCTGTCGCCCTGCTTGATTTTCTCCCGCTGCTTTTTGTAAGCTCAATCGCCCTTCTTGTAGCAATGAAATCAAGAAGCTCGCTTGCAACCCTGGGCGTCACCGTTGTGGCATTCTTCCTGCTAGGCATCTTCCTCGGCGAAAACACGCTTTTTATGGCAAACACACACTCCATCCTTCCTCTTCTTCTCCTGGGCCTGCTTTTCCCCGCAGGTTCGGTATATGTCTACTTCACATTCGGATACATTCCCTCCGGCCAGAGCTTGATAAGCACCCCATCGGGTTTCATTTCCGTGTTCCCATGGCTCGTCGCAGGCTGCGTGTTGCTGAATGTTTTTCTTGTCGGACTTGTGTTCTGGTACTGGGGAACGAAATTCCAGATATCGGGTTGAAGTCATCCCTTATGACTGCATCGGTGCGAAGCCGGCTGCGGGGACACGCTGGAATGCCTCCTGACTTTGCCTGATCTCGCCGAGCTCACATATTCTGCATCGAGATTATCTATGGGGTCGGCAATGATAATGGCTGGTAGACTGATGGGCGCACTGGATGCAAGTATGCTCACCTGCGACAGGCTGTCAAAGACGTATTCGGCAGGAACGAGGGAGGCACTCAGTTCCGTCAGCTATTCCGTCCCTGCATCTGGAACATTTGTCCTTATCGGCAGGAACGGGTCTGGCAAGACAACGCTCATCAGGATCCTCGCGACTGAGCTTGAACCGACATCCGGCAGGGCGTCGTTCGATGGGCTCGATGTGATGAGGGACGCAGTGAGGCTCAGGGAGAAAATTGCAATAGTTCCCCAGGAGGCGCGGACCGTTCCATGGATGACGCCGATGCAGACCGTCTCGTCTTATCTTCTATGGCGCGGATTCGGCTACTCAGAGGCAAGACACCGGGCAGCGGATGCTCTTGACAGCCTTGGCATGAAGGTGTACATGGACAGGCTGAACCGCACATTGTCAGGCGGCATGAAGAGGAAGGTACTTGTTGCCGCAGTGCTTTCTTCGGATGCGGAAATAATATTTCTTGACGAGCCAACGACTGGTCTGGATCCTGTTTCGAGACGGGAATTCTGGGAACTGATGCGGGAGATAGAAAAGGAGAGGTTCACCTTCCTCACCACCCACTACCTGGAAGAAGCGGAGGCCCTCGGTGACAGGATCGGCATGCTTGAGAGCGGGAGACTTGTCAGGATGGGGACTCTCGAAGACCTGAGACACAGCGTCAGGTACAGCTACAGTGTTGTCATCCCGGCGGGCCAGAAACAGCCTGTCCTGAGGGTTGGCGACGGTGAAGTAATGCGCGGAAGTTACGGTTCGAGAATACTCACGGGCGAAGAAGAGGCATTCAGGATATCAAGGGATCTGATTAAGGATGGTATCAGGTTCAGCATCAACCCTGTGTCTCTGGACGATATTTTTTTCTATCTGGTAAACAGGGAGGGTATTGAGTATGCTGGAAACCAGGGAGCGGATTTGGAACAGCTACATCAACACTATAAGGAAGAGGAATAGGTTCAGCCAGTTTACCGCATCAATACTGGTCAACTCTCTCTATGAGATGAAGAACTACCCGGTGGTGCTGGTTAACACCGTTCTCTCCCCCATCTCCTTCCTTCTGCTCATTGTGTTCGTCAGCCATGGCTCGCTGGTGGGAGAAGCTGTGGAGGGTGGTTTCATCATGAGCATGTTCGGCGCGGGGACGTCCCTTCAGGCAGATCTGTCGCACCTGAAGAATGATTTCAAGCTTCAGGACATGGTCGTTAGCTCTCCCACCAGCTGGATAACATATGTTTCGGGGATGGCCATTTCGGAGCTTGTCTATTCCCTCCCGGCGCTAATTGTCCTCGGCGTGCTTTCCGTCTACTTCGTCCACCTGAGCGCAGTGGGCCTTGTCTCTTTCATCGCTGTTCTAATGCTGGTGTTTGCCACATCAATGGCCATAGGATACACCTTCGCGACCTTCTCGACGGACATTGTCCAAAGCTTTGCCTTCTCAAGGCTTATATCCACTCTTTTTTCCACAATACCGCCGGTCTACTACCCTATCACCTACATACCCCTGCCGTACAGGTACCTTGCATATCTTTCACCAACCACCTATGCAGCCCAGCTTGCCCAGTACGAAGGAGGGTACATACAGCTGTCTCCGGAGATGGTGCTAGTAAGCTGGGTGGTTCTTGCTTCTGTCACAGCGGTCCTCTTCCTGATTGCCGGAAGCAAGGCGAGGTGGAGGGAAAAATAGATCAGGCGACTACTATTCTTCCATACATTCCCGATTGAGCGTGGCCGGGGTAGCCGCAGAGGTACCAGTATGTCCCGGTATTCTGAAATCCGATATCAATTGCAGCCATCGGCATCCTGGTGCTCCCTGTAAAGTTGCCATAGACCCCGCTGAGCATCGGTGTGCTTCTGGCCCACTGACTGCCACCCCACATCATTCCCATGCCGCTCCCCGCCATGGGCATGTACTGATACGGCGGCGCTTCACTAGTGATGACAAGATTGTGGTACTCGGTATCTGCATTTATCAGCTCGAAGTTCACGGATATGCCATCCCTGATATGGAAGGTCGGGTTGACGAGTCCGTAACATGTGAAGAAATCGCCCGAGCGGTTTAGCCACTCCGGTGTGGACACGATGTATATTGTGATGCCTGACCCGTTGACATAGATTGAGTTTGTAGAATCAACGACCGTGACTCCCCCCGGCGGGGCACCTGAATCGATGAAGGAAGAGTAGCTTATGGTTGCAGAAGCTCCGAACGAAGATGCGCTGTTCCATGCGAAAAGCACTGTAAGAGATGCAACTACAAGCACACATACAGTCAACACTGAAACGACTATCACGGCTGTATTCCGTCTCATGTGTCCCTTCATTCCTCTACCGGGTATCATGCCATTGGACGAGCTCGCGTCTTCAGTCCCGGCATTTTCTTTTCCATCCATGTCATCACCAATCCAAGAACCGCCCTTGCCAGCACTGTCACCGCGTATACCAGCACCGGCTACGATATTGATGCATAGTGAGTGAAGGGCTTATGTTATCGTTTTGACCTACCGATTATATTTACCAATAGCCGATGGTGTCAGGCAAGCCGCTTATATAGTGTGCACCGGGGCACTGAATCCATTATCCCATTCAACACCTTTTCAAACGGCATTGGTGCATATACCCCTGAAGCTTCGAAAATTGTCGGGACAGATGCGATATTGACGGACATTGCATTCGAGTCACCGCGCGATCACTGTTTCATGCTTGTGCCTGCTTGCTATCTCCATCCCTATATGGCTGGCCCACTCCCTTATCTGGTCAAAGTTTCTGAAGTCTCCTTCACTTCCTGCCCTTGAGGACTGCTTTGCCAGGAAGCCTTTTGTTTCGGGAGGCAATTTGCCGCCAAAGGTGACATGCCCTCTTGCACCTATGAGCTTCGAGATCCTTCTCACGGCCCTTACAGGCTTGATCCCTTCCTTTTCCGCAGAAAAGTCAAGTGGTCCGCTGCTGAAGAGCCATACGGGCTTATGCCTGAGCTCTGCAAGGTTGTTCTCCGCAAACTCAAGTGCGCTCTTTTCCCATTTCCACACGTAAACAGCGCTTCCAAGAATGATGGCATCATACTTACTGACATCTCCGGCCTGATCAGCGGAGAGAAAAGTTGAGTCGAGTCCAAGCATGGTAAGTTCGTTTGCGATCGCTCTTGCTATTTCGGCGGTAGATCCGTTCCTCGTAGCGTAGGCGACGAGAACGTGCATGCTTTTCATAACATATCCGTGATTCATGTTCAGCATTACAAAGTGCTAAATGCCTTGCCTTTGGTCGATAAGTACAATTTCCTCAGTTCACTCCGGGGGCTTTGCGTTCTGGTAATGGCAGATCCAGGCCGGCCGGACAAGTTTTGCATATACATCGGACCGTCCCGGCATGTGGCAGAATTCACAATGTCCAAATATCTTCACGACCTGCTTTCCCGCATGCCTGCACATCCAGATTCACATGAATCATCGAATCAGAAAATCACTGTGCGCCGCCTGCACGAAGGGGAGTGGTCCAGATTCAGGACAATAAGGCTCAGGGCGCTCGAGGCGGATCCAAATGCCTTCGGAAGCACCCTGGCAAGGGAATTGGCGTACGATGACGAACTGTGGATTGAGAGGGCAAAGAAATATGCTTCTTCCGCCAACGATGGCGTCTGGATCGCGATTTCCGCCGACATGTTTGTCGGAACAGTTGGCATCTTCTTTGACGACCCGATTTTCCACATGTGGGGTGTATGGGTCGAGCCCTCATTTCGAGGAAAGCACATAGCCTCGAGACTTGTCGATACGGCAATAGCGTGGGTCAGGGCCCGGAAAATGCAGGGCGACATTCTACTCGGTGTCAATCCGGTCCAGACAACGGCTGTGGAACTCTACAGAAGCAGGGGATTTGCTCCCACAGGAGTTGTGGAGGAACTGTCCCACAGTCCTGGCCAGAAGATTATTGTGATGCGCCTCAGACTCGGACATGGACAGCAGGAGTGCAGTCCAGGTGACTCATTACAGGCGAGCTGACGCTGAGACCACACAGTTCCGGCGACGACTTGCAGAAGCTGCTGCAATTTCTTCAGAACTGTCGGAGAATCAAGCCTCATGGCGACTTCGAACACATTGGTGACGTGCTCTGGGCAATGAGAAACCCTGAGGCTGACGAGAAGAAGAATGTGTGCTTCATTGTCGAAAGGAATGCCATTGAAGGGTTTGGCATGATCGAGGGGACATACCTGACATTCAGAACATTACCGGATTCGGCTGCCGACAACGATGTAGCACTGCTGGAATGGGCCGAGAAAAGAGCCCGTCTCTCCCACCCGCACGATCCGCTGCAGACGCAGGTCAGGGAGGACAATGTAGAAAGAATACATCTTCTTGAGCAGAGCGGGTTCAAGGGAAGCGGCAATTTCTTCACCGCAATGGAACGAAACACGGACCTTCACGGTCAGGAACCTGTTTTGCCTGAAGGATTCTCAATCATGGACGGACCTGGTGAGGAAATGTTCGATGAATACGTTCGAATGCACAGAAGCGCCTGGGGTCCTGGCAGCACTTATTCAGTTGAAGCGCATCGCAGAGTGACAAGGCACCCGGGGTATGCAAAGGAACTGAATCCGACTGTTGTCACGGATGGTGGGCGCATTGCCGGATCCTGCATCTGCTGGCCGGACACACGTGAACAGGATTGGCGAGATAGAACCGCTTCAGGTAGAATCCGGCTACAGGAGGATGGGGATAGCGAGGGCCATTACACTGGAAGCAGTCGTCAGGATGTAGTCGTTTGGCATGGAAAGGGCCCTTGTCCACAATTCAAGCTCCAATATGCCTGCCGGGAGACTCTATGCCTCCTCCGGTTTCAACCCACAGGGCAGGATTCTGGTTTATGAGAAGAAGTCCTGATTGGCATGCATTGACCGTTGCGCAATCCGACCTGCATTGTGCTTCAAAGCTTTCCTTTCTCAAATGCGCGCCATTTAGTCAGGAGGGTCGAACCTGCTTGCAGGAGTGCCAGAATTCTGCGCGTCCGGGTTACGCTTACTTTACAGACTTCAGGAACCCCAGAAGCGTTTCATTGAATGCCACCGGATGCTCCCTGAATGAATAGTGTCCCGCGTGATTGAAGACATGCATCTGGACCCTGGGCACTGTTTCACACATCTGCCTGTAAAGGTTTATTCCTCTTTCTACCAGTGCAGACGGATCGTTGTAGCCCCAGAAAAGAAGAGTGGGCGCCTTCAACTTTCCTGCCGCGACTTGCTTGTTTGTGTCTGCGCGCTGTTCACGTGTGTCCGGCATCGTATCCAGCGACCCGAGCCCGCTTGTTCTCTTCTTTGCCTCAATTGACTTTGGTAGGTTGTATGCCTCGACCAGGTCATCTATCCAGAGATCAGTTATGTGGTCCTTGGAGTAGGAATTACCTATGGTCCTGGATACTATTGCTTCTCTCGTAGGCAGATCTTTGATGCTGTTTTCAAGATCCTTGTAAAAGTCAACGATACGAGGCGGGTTGTCCGGCGCCACTGAACCAGAGTCGATGAGCGTCATGCTCCGCACAAAATCCGGATATTCGAGCGCGAGCCTTATTGCAGTGAGGCCACCCCTCGAATGCGCGACAATATGGACCTTGTCAAGCTTCAGGCTCTTTAGGAAGTCATAGGCATGTTTTGTCGTGGCGGCTGTGGTGAATGGACCCTTTTCAGGCGGATTGTCGGTGAATCCCATACCAAGCTTGTCGAATGCAACGACGTGATACTCTTCAGCCAACCTGTCAAAGTTGTGGTCCCAGCAGAAAAAAGTGCTGTTCTGCCCAACATAACCACCATGTATCAGGATCAGAGGTTCGCCTTTACCCTTCTCGGTGTATCTTGTTTTCACTTTTCCGATTTCAGTATACTTTACATCGCGCTTCTGCATTCTCTCACTCCCGTACAGTTTCAAACTACCATCGACCCGCTCTTTTGAACGGTTCAGCAATTCACTCAGGTTTCCATCCAGGTGTATGGACTCGGCCCGGCAATGGTATGGGATGCATGAACGGGACAAGGTGGATATTAAACTATTGAACTGCCTGTTCCTGAGCAATTTTCACCTTCGATTACCACATTCAGGTGAAAATTATTTCTCACGCGAAATCATGCCCTGCCTTTTCTGCCGTGGCAACTATTCAGGCACGTCTATCACGGTGGGTGTGAATGGCATGATGCGCTTTTCAGCTTGGTTTCACGACCGTCTGTATCAGGGCTGTATTACGGGTGAGCTGAACCAATCCGATGGAATCTCTCTACCCTTTCCATGTTTTCGGCAGTAATGGTACACAATCGAGCCAGCTGCTGCAAACTGTATTCCCACCCCGCCGTTTGATCTGTAGAATATGATCTCACTGTCGTTCTCCCGTCCCCGTTTCTCGCCCAGAAGCACTTCTCCCAGGTTAACGACTCTTTCACTTGGAACCTTGCCTGAGTCAATAAGATCCAGCAGCTCTCTCTGATTGTTTGCAACGGCTGTTTCAAAGCTGTTGAGAACGATCCTTGCTGATCTTGTGAACGCGTTTTCATCTGCTTCGCTCCTTCTGAGGACTGAGCTGGTGGTCGCAAGAGTGATCAAAGTCTGCCCAGCCTCAAGCCAGGATCCTTCGAAAACAGGGCGGAGGGCGTTTGTGGCACAGAGTATTATATCCGCTCCCCAGAACACATCCCTGGATGAACCAACAGCCTCAATGTCCACCTTCAGCTTCTCACCCATTCGCCTAGCGAACCTCTCCCTGTGCGAAGCGTTGGGACTGAAAACACGCACCTTTTTGATATTCCTTACAAGGCAGATTGCCTCCAGGTTCTTCTCCGCCTGAATGCTTGAACCGAGAATCCCGACGGTGCTTGAGGAACGAGTTGCAAGCGCCCGCATGGCAGCGCCCGTCGTCGCTCCCACCCTCATTGTCTGGAGCACCTCATCTTGCAGTATTGCAAGCAATTCTCCCGTAACCAGGCTGGAGAGAAGAACAAGTCCCCACCTTCTGTTGTCCGGATGGACATGCTCGTATGTCCCTGTCATTCCCTCGGTGCCAGACAACTCTATTCGGTCAGAGTTGTAACGCAATGCTGCAACGTTCTCAGAAGGAAGTGCGCCGCCGATGATATTTGCCTGCCACGCTTTTTCAGATTTGCCCCGTGGCACCTTGTACCTCATCCTTGGCAGATTGGCTGCAATCTTCCTGGCTTCTTCCACGAAAGCCCTGTCCATCACTTCTATGCACTCCTGCATGTTGAGTGCCTCCTGAACCAGAGCGTCATCTATGAGCAACATTGCCACGCGTAAGCCCGTTGTCCGTTAAAATCATTTTCGGCAGTTGGCGAAGCTGCGAATCAAAAGGGCGGAGTATATTCCCGTGAGATATGGATGCATGCAATGCACTGCCTTCATCATTCAGGCATGTTGCAGCTTTGCTGCGATTGTTACAAATATCGATCATATATTTCCCATCAACCATGGCAGTGAAAACATACAACGTCACCACTGTTTTCGAGGCGCCCCTGAATTATGTCTACAGATGGTGCACAGACTACAGGGAGGATGACAATCTCATAACAGGCGGTCTTGCCAGAAGGCACTTTGTTGAAAAGACAAAGAATTGCGTAGCCTGGATCACCCATACATCAAAGGAGGGGAGGGAAATCGAGAATATCAGGACTGTTACTCTCAGTCCGCCGAACAAGTGGAGGGTAGCAGGTTACGGGGAAGAGCTCAACGAAGTTGGAACATACGTCCTTAAGCCGCTGGGAAAAAAGAGGACACAGCTGAAAATGAAATTCGTCATAAGCTACAAATCGGCGCAACCCGAGCCGAAAGCATCATGGGAGAGCAGGGTAAGCGGGAACTGGCTGAAGTACAGGGCAGCCCTCGAGAGAGACTATTCCGAAGGCAAGGGGCCATTGGATTGAAAGACATCACCTGCTCTCTCCGGCACGGGCGGAATCACATTCGGCTTCTCCGGCATTTATGCCAGGGCTGACGAAATCACCAAGTATCCGTCTTCCTTCTAGCGACGAGTATGTCAAGGCTGGTTTCAAATGAGTGAACATGTAGTCTTCGAACCAAACGCGTACCCTGCAAAGGAAGGAGCGGTGGCCTCAATAACATTGAACAGGCCCGAAAAGGAAAACGCAGTGGATGAGACGATGATAGATGAGGTTACAGCTGCGCTCAGGAAAGTCATTGGCAGTGAAGCAGTCGTGCTTCATCTGAAGGGCAATGGAGGCAATTTCTGTGCCGGAAGGGACAATTCCCCCGGTTCTTCCTATTCACCGTTCAAGACAGTGATAGGCAAAATCATCTCGCTCAACAGTCTTCTGCTGGAGGCGCCTCAGATTACATTCTCCGAGGTAAACGGCAAAGCGCTTGGTTTCGGCTGCGGGTTATCCCTCCTCTCTGACATTTCCGTTGCATCCTCGACCTCGGTTTTCGGTTTCCCTGAAATGAAGGGAAACCTCCCCCCCACTGTTGTCGGCTCGTACCTCCCGAGGTGGATTTCCAGGAAAAAGGCGTTTGAGCTCATAGTGACAGGCCGGGACGTAGGTGCAGAAGAGGCTGAGCGCATCGGCATCGTGAGCCAGGTTGTCCCCGACAGGGATTTCAGCGGCAGAATATCATGGTGGATGGAAAACCTTCTGGGAAAGAGTCCAAGTGCGCTCAAGATGTTAAAGTCGTTTGCCAGGACAACAAGGAACATGACTTTCGAAGATGCCACCAATTACGGGCTTGTGTCTCTATCCGAGTGGAACGCCTCCCGTCAGGCAAAGGGCAATCATTGATAAGAACAACCACTGGTTGGGCCCGCTCCGCTACAGTATTTCCACACATTCGCTAGAGCCGGGAAAATTCTCTGAATTCTGGAAGCAGGCAAGGGACAAGATTAATATTATGTCAGCCAATGCCCCTCAGGGCGAAGAAGGTGTATCCGGCACAATTTGTTTATGAACAGCCTGCGAGTATTGAAGAGGCAGTTGCTCTCCTTGACAGGTACAAGGAAGACGCCAGGCCCCTTGCTGGTGGAATGAGCCTTGTCCCCCTGATGAAGTTGAGACTCATCCAGCCGCAGTACATTGTGGACATAAGCAAGATCAAGGAACTCAGGGGAATCAGGAAGACCTCCTCCCACGTGGAGATAGGTGCAATCACCACAAATTCGGAAATTCAGGACACCGATTGGCTCCTTAGCGAATTTCCGCTTATTCGGGACACGGTTCATCTGATAGGTGATGTTCAGGTGAGGAATCTTGGCACCATAGGCGGTAACATATCAGACGCAGACCCGTCACTGGACTGGCTTCCCACTCTCATAGCCCTTGAGTCTGACATAGTAATAAGGGGTGTCAAGGGTGAACGGACAGTGGCTGCTGGAGATTTCCTTGTAGAGCCATACACTACTGTCCTTGCTCCTGATGAGCTTGTCACTTCAATCAGGATACCATTGCCGAAGGGCAAGACTCATGGTGCCCACATCAAGATCGAGCGGCGGACCGGCGATTTCGCAGTTGCAATAGCCGCCTGTCAGTTGACACTCGATGGAAGCGGAAAATGCTCAAAGGCGAGAATAGTAATTGGGGCTGTGTCCCCTCTTCCAGTCAGAGCCGTCAGCACTGAAAAAGAACTGGCAGGCAAAGTTCTCAATGAATCGACAATAGCCTCGGCCGCCGAAAAATCGAAGAATGATCTCGAGGGTGCGGATATTCTGTCGGATGTAAAGGCATCAGCTGAATACAGGACAGCCATGGTTCCTGTTATAGTGAAGAGATCCATCATCAGTGCGGTAACCCGCCAGTCGACTGAGGGGAAGTCAGGTGCGCACAGGGACTGAAAGCGCCTTTCCTCTGCCTTACGGGAACAATCGCCGGGATGAAAGGATGGAAGATACGAATTTATTTCTGAAGACAGCCGAAAGTGTCAAGGCAATTGGAAGTTTACCGATGGGAATCAGAGACAGAACTTGTAATCTATATGAGGTAGCTTGAATGAAATTCGGAGGAGAATTCAGCATTTCAGCTGAACCGGAACGTGTGTTTAGCCTGATAACCGACCCAAACTTTGTATGCACAAAGCTCCCTGATGTGGAGTCCTACAACATAGTTGACGAGAACAATATCCAGCTGAAGCTCAAGGTGGGTGTCGGCTTTATCAAGGGAACGATGAACTTCAGCTTCAGGATCGAAAGCAAGGAGCCCCCACTGAAGGCAAACGTTGTTGGAAAGGGCAGCGGAGTTGGAAGCATCGTGGATATTCTTTTTGAATTCAACCTTACGAGGTTGGATCCCGGGACAAAAGTCGCATGGGCTGCGAGTGCCGACATGCACGGCAAGATAGCAACAATCGCCGGTGGCATGATCAGCCCTGCCGTGAAGAAGAATGCGGGCAGGTTCATTGAAGCAATCAAGGAGGCTATCGAGAAGAGCGGAACGGCGGGGGCTTCGTAGATTGGTGATAAAGGTCCCTGGCCTGATCATTCCGCCGCTAACCCCCTTCACGGCCCGGTACATGGTCGACTATGACGCCCTTCGGGCCGAAATCGACTATATCATTGAAAAGTGCAGTCCCAGCGCAATAACGGCAGCCGGTGTCGAGGCCCAGGAATACCAATACCTTGGGATGGATGAGAGGAAGGAGCTCATACGAAAGACGGTGGAACTCACAGGCAACAGGTGCCCTGTCGTTGTCGGTGTTTCCCACCCATCAATAAAAACGGTTGTCGAACTGTGCAGGGAAGCGGAGCATGTCAACGCCGAAGCTGTGCAGCTTCTTGCTCCACTCAGGCCTTTCGGGGGAAAACCCTCGGGCAGGCAAATGGTCGAATATTTCAAGGAGGCTGCCAAGAACACGAGCCTGCCTATCGTGTGCTACCTCAATGCGGGTCCGGGAGCAGATGTGCCGCCTGAAACCATGGTTGAAATAGCATCCATTGATTCTGTGAAATATTTCAAGGAGAGTTCAAGGGACATGCGCAGGATCGGGAGACTCATCGAGGAGATAGACCATGCGGGACTTGCCAGGTATTTTACAACCAATGAAATGCTGCTGCCGACACTTATGCTCGGTGGTTCGGGGGCGACAATGCCGCCACCGCTTGCCGCCATTGCAGCAGGCATAGTGAAAGCCTACACCGAAGGGGATTTCGGCCGGGCGGCCGAGCTCCAGCGCAAGTTCCACCAGTTCCCCGGAAAGTGGGCAGATCTCGGGCTGACTCCGATATTGAAATATGCAATGGGCCTGCTCGGAATAGAGCTTGGAGAGCCTTATCCTCCCTTCGGGGGCATGTCAAAATCGGATACCGAAGGGATAAGGAAGATGCTCGACAATATCGGCCTGGCTGCCTTTGCGGGCAGGATGTGAACCGCGCCGTTGGGGGCAGTTCAACATATGGCAGGGACGTTTATATCATCGGAGTGACGCGAATGGGCAGGAACAGGATGAAGGAGATACTAAAGGCGGGCGGCGTGCCTTTCGGTGTTGCTGTCCAGACTTTCAATCATACTGTAATTGAACTTGCTGGCAGTTCAGGTATGGATTTTGTATGGCTCGATTTTGAGCACAACGGCTTCAGCCCTTACGACATCTATTCCCTTGAGGACCTTGCAAGGACATGCGAGGCAGCTGGCATTTCACCGCTCGTCAGGATACCTCTGAGCGACGACAAGCTCATCGGAAAAGTGCTTGATTGCGGCATACTCAACATACTCTTCACAGATGTAAGGGACAGGTCAGACGCCGAAAGGGCGGTAAAGACCACCAAATTCTTTCCCTTTGACGGCAGAACACTCAGGAGCGGTGGCACAGGCAGATCTTTCGGCTGGAACCATCCCACGCTTGAAATGGGCAGGCAGTCCGATGACGAAACAATGATAGGTGTAATGGTTGAAAGCGCCGAAACGGTTGCCAACCTCGAGAGCATACTTTCCGTTCCAGGCATAGAGTTCATGGTCGTAGGCGCCCTGGATCTGTCCATTTCCCTTGGTGTCCATTTCCAGCGCACAAGCGATGAAGTGAAGAGGCAGTCTGAATTGGCATTCGAAACGGCAAAGAGAATGGGGGCTGCCGTTGCGTATCTTGCAACAGACACAGAGTCTGCGAGGAAGGCAGTTTCGGCAGGTTACAGGATTGTGAGGCTCGGCGTCGATACGGCTATACTCGCCAGGGAATTCAAGAAGGCAGTTTCGGGAGTGCGCCAGCCCGGCAATTGAGAAAGTCATACCGTTGGCATCTGCTTCCTATCACTGACAGTCCAACTTTCAGCCGTGCGCCTACGCCGATTTCCTGCCCAGGATTGCGTGAAGGTCGCTTGGTGAGATGTGGACCCTGCTCAGTCTTATCCCAAGTGGTCCGAGGGCATCCTCAATGGCAGAAATCGTTGCCACCGCAGGCGTCCCGGCCCCTTCAGCCATTCCCTTTACACCGAGGGGTGTGAACAGCGACGGTGTCTCCATGTGGCCAAGATTGTAACCGGGCAGATCGGCGGCAAGAGGAACGACGTAGTCTTTGAAAGTCGAGGTTAGCAGCTGGCCGTTGTCGTCGTAGACCATTTGCATGAACAGGGCGAAACCGACCTGGTCTGCGATTGCCCCGTGCTCCAGCGAGGCGACCACTCCCGGGTTTATCTGCCTGCCGCAGTCCCCGGTCTTGCTTATGTTGAGCAATTTGATTTCATGCGTTTCGGAATCAACCTCAACCGCAACGAATGTAGCCTCGGCCGCATACGACATCGAAAGATTCGAATATCCCTTTTCGTCAGGAATCGCCCTTCCACCCGCCATGTCGTACTTTGCCTTGTAAACATATCTTGCCTCCAGACCGGGTTCCACTCCGGGCGGCAGCTTTTCAAGGTCGACGTATGCAAGGCGCGCTATCTCCTTCACTGTAACGCTGTTGCCGGATGCGCGGTCCACAACTGTGCCGCCGATCAGGTCGACGTCGTTCGAGTTGAGCACATATGCCCCGACCCTGAGCACCTTCTCCCTGACAAGTTTTGAAGCTCCCAGGAGTGCGCCAGTTCCGAGCACGGCCCATCTGCAGCTGGCTGTTATTGAGAAAGGTGTTGCAGCATCGCGCCAGGAATCATAGCCGCTTGTCACCACTATGTCGTCATAGGGCATCCCAAGCGTGTCGGCCACTATCTGTGCGTTTGTCACTTCATGCCCCTGGCCCTGTGGTATATCACCGGCGGTAACGAGCACCTTGCCGAACTGGTCTATCTTCACGGAGGCAGCCTCCTGATTCCCTGTACCCCTGGACACAAGCTCAAGGGGGAGGACGTTGAGTTCCTTCGCCTCTGTTGAAGGGTTCGACTCCATGCCAAGCGCAACCCCTATTCCAATGTACCTGCCCTGTTTCCTGAGTTCGGCCTGCTTCGTCCTGAAGCCAGAATAGTCAAACAGTTCCATTGTTCGCTTCAGAAGTTCCGGGTAGTCACCTCCGTCGTAAACAGCACCGTTTGGCGCGATATACGGCATCTCATCCGGCCGGACAAGGTTCTTCCGCCTTATCTCCACCGGATCGATGCCAAGCTCATGAGAAGCTGCGTCGATCAGTCTTTCCAGCATGAAGACATGATGGAGTTTTGCATAACCTCTGTTGGAACCACAAGGCACCTTGTTCGTCAGAACCTCACTTATGTCAAGCTGAAAACACCTGAACCTGTACTGCTCGGCAGGATTGCGAAGCTGGTTTGCTATTCCGCGGAGGCTGCCGTACGCTCCCTGGTCGTGTATGCATCTGGCCCTGAATCCACGTATTGTCCCATCAAGGTCCACTGCAAGTTCAGCATCCCACCATATCTCTTCTGCATGCTGAGATGCGGTCAGCATTTCAGACTGGGCGGACACGTACTTCACCGGTTTCTTCATCTGTGTTGCTATCCAGGCGATGAGGAGGGTCCATTCGCCGTGATTCTTCACTCCGAACGAACCGCCTACATCGGGGATGTACATGTGGATTGAGGTGAACGGAATTCCAAGGTTGTTGGCAAGCATCTGTCTTGTAGCCTCGGAAGACTTGAGGCTGCCGATCACGTACAGGCTGTTCTGCCTCCAGTTGTAGTCTGCCTGTATTGCGGTGGGCTCTAGCGGGGCCGAAGTGAACCTGGGCACGTGCAGCCTGTTCAATTTGATTATTTTCTGCGCCTTTGCGAATTCGCCGTCAACATCGCCGTAAGTGTACACTTTCTGGAATGCAACATTGCTATCCGTCTCTTCATGGATAAGCGATGTGTCCTTTCCCTCGACAGACTTGTACGGATCCAGGCTTGGTTCCAGTGGTTCGAATTTCGCCTCGATGGCACTTGCACCGTCCTCCGCGGTATACTGCGAGTCTGCAACCACCGCAGCCACCGGTTCTCCGAAGTACCTTACTTTCCCTATTGCAAGGGGATATTGATCCTGCGCCTGCCCCGCCATCCCCATCCTGCCTTTCTTCAGGCCCCTTTCCATCATGTCCATGCCGGTGAAGACTGCAACCACTCCCGGTATCGCCAGAGCCTTCGACTTGTCTATTTCCACAATCCTGGCGTGTGCGTACGGGCTCCTGTATATTGCGATGCGGAGCGCGTTAGGAAAGCCGATATCGGCAGTAAACTCCCCTTTGCCCTGTACAAACCTGTAACCCTCACGTCTAGGAAGATCTTTCCCGACGAGTTTCTCGGTAGGCTGCGCTGCGGCTGAAGAATCCTTGATGTGCTGATGCCTTGTGATAGTCTCCACGCTGAGCCCCAACCCTCATGCACCGAATCCGTTTTTAAACTTGTCATGCCGGTGATATTCAATTGCTTCTTGTCTGCTTTACGAGAATACTCTGCGTGAACATCGCCTCTTCGGAGAAATTGTATCCTCCGCACAAAGAAGAAAAGATATAATCTGCTTGCCGGATACTTACCGGATGATACAGGGAAATGTTGTAGTCGACTTCCAGACGCATGTCTTTCCGAAAAAGGCTGTTGATCTTGCACTAAAGGAAAATGGCCAGATCAAGGTTCAGACCGATTCCAGCGGTGGTCTCCTTCTCTATGACGAAGCAACAAAGGAACGTTTCAACGCGCTTCCTGACAACCTCTTCGAAGAGCCGGAGTCAAGGGTGAAGAAGATGGTCAAGGCGGGGATCGACATGGAAGTACTGTCATTTCCCTCCCCGGGGCCGGATATTTTCGGCGAACGGCTTGCGCTGCCGGTTTCACGAGCGATAAACGATGAAATATCCGGCATGATTGAAAAGTATCCTGGCCACTTCACCGGACTGGCTTCCCTGCCATTCTCAAAACCTGCGGAAGCGGTGGATGAATTGAAGAGGGCCGTTAACGAGCTCGGACTGAAGGGAATAATGACTTACGCAAACATAAACGGCAAATTCCTTGATGCCCCCGAGTTTGAACCGATACTGAAAGCGGCAGATTCGCTCGGCGTCCCCCTGTATGTGCACCCTACAGTCCCGGTGTCCGCCAAGTCCGTAGGCGCCCAGTACAACCTCAACCTTGTTTTCGGCTGGCCGTTCGACGTGACTCTGACTGTTTCAAGACTTGCCCTTAGCGGGAAGTTGAAAAAGCTGCCCAACCTGAAGATAATAGTGCCTCACGGCGGCGCAATGTTCCCCTTTTTCAACATGCGCCTGAAAGTTCTCTTCTCAAGCTACGCGAGGGATCTTGCAGGTCTGAGTTCGTTTGAAGATCCGCTTTCCATCTTCCAGAATGTTTATGCAGATACAGCCATCTACTATACCCCGGCTGTCGAGTGTGCCATCTCTTTCTTTACTCCGGAGAGATGTGTCTTCGCGTCCGACTATCCTTATGGAGACGGTGGTGGAATGGATTTCATTGAACGCTCAATCAAATGCATTCAGGAATTGAAAATACATGAAGAGGACAGGGCAAGGATATTTGGGCTCAATGCATTGAAAGTGCTGAAAGTGAAGTGATTGACTTCGGAGTGTAGACAGACTGACTCAGCCTCCATCCGGCGGAGGCCCAAACGAAGTCAGTTCGATGCCGCGCCGGATCCGCTTTTCGCTCACTCAGGCGAGAGGACAATCTCGTATTCATGGGATATGGCACGGTTCAGAACGGGATCCCGCATCTCCATCCTGAATCTTCCGGCAAATTTCAGCTGGCCGCCGCGTACCGGCATTGTTCCGCAGTAAAGCACGAGGCCCTCACTCTTTCCGCCTACTCTTGCCAGTATGTCCTCCGGCTTCATCAGATCTCCCAGCGTTCCCTCCTGGTAGATGCTCTCTCTGCCCCCGTCTGTGACAGTCGATTTCAGCTCAATCCTGTCCCAGTGATCGCTCACATCTTCGTATGGCCAGACTTCAGCCGCGAGAATCTTCGGGCACGCTTCCTTGGATTTCAGTATGTCCCTCTTTTCCATTTCTCTGTCGGTGTGATCGCTGCCAACTGTCACGTAAGCCCTGTTGCCTTCGTAGAGGACTACACACTCGACCTCACCTGAGGTCATATTTCCATCAACCGTTATGCTGTCTTCCGAAGTGACGAGACTGTCAGGGACGTTATAGGCTGCCGGTATGGATGCAGGAGGCATCACTCCCATCCTTGCGAGCTCCCTCACATGTTCCTGTACGGATGCCTGATCCCTTCCAGTGAAACCGGCGCAAATAACATGTTTCATGGCGAACTTCAGTTCACCGCTGCCTTCCCTTGACCTGATAACAAACTGGACTGTCTTCATGGCTGGAACCTGCCAAATGATTCTTCATTCCCTGGAGTAGTACCTGACTTCAAATGTTTTGCACCCGCCGGGTGCTTTGTAGGGTCCATGCACCATTCCCGGGGGGCGGCACGCGTATGAGCCGGCCACGAATTCCCTGTCTCTAAGCCTTGTATCCACAAGGCTTCCCTCCAGTATGTAGACTTCCTCCCAGAAATCGTGCGTCAGGACAGTATCCGTCTCGCATCCAGGCTCTAGCATGTACAGGCGGGAATGCGCCCCCGTGTCAGGATCCAGGCTCAATATCTTCTCCCATGCCTTTCCGGTGCGAATGCCAGCGGTCACCTGTTTCCACTCGAGCTTGTCCAGAAGATGAAATTCGGATTCCTGCTTCATTTTCCTGCCCGTGCCACATTCCAGATTGGACTTAATATCCTTTGGTTGCAGTCTTGTTTGAAGTTCTTTCCCGATCGAACCAGTTTACTGCATCCGTCATCCGGACTTGCCTTGTCACGGACGGAAAGTGTTAATTGGTGCGATGCAATTGCGGCATCCCTGCGGTAGTTGCCGCAGGGGTGTAACGCACTTGTCGAACAGGATTCGTGTCAGCCTCAAGGTTAACGGTTCAGACGTATCGGCCGAAGTCGAACCAAGGAAGCTTCTTGTCGACTTCATAAGGG
>JAKAVR010000010.1 GCA_021817225.1 Thermoplasmata archaeon | reverse complement strand
GGAGTACACCTTTATTCCTTCACGGTGCAGAATTGCCTGGGCCTGATAGCAGAGGCTTCCGCCCACGAAGTAACCCTTCAGGAGTCTTCTGCTTTGCCCCGGACTTGCAGCCTCAACCGCCTTTTCATCAAGAGGGTGCCCCCTTCCGAGCTTCCTGGCAATGTGGGCCACCGCTTCGTCTATTATGCCGCCGACACCTGTATTCCCATAAACGCCAGACTCGCTGCTGCCGAGTGAGATGAAGGCGGAGGGCAAATCCTGAATCTCGGCAACTATCCTCTTCTGCAGCGCAGGGTCCGGCTTCTTGCATACAATGGCTATGGATGAGCACTTGCCGCGAAGCATAGCTATTGCCTGCTCTGTTGTAATCCCGCCCACTTCAGGTGTGAGATCATTGCTGCCCGTGCCTATTGCGTATGAAACGCCCAGACCGGCTGCGTCAAGCTGCACGGTGAGTTCCTGTATGCCCGTCCCGGACGAGCCGATGACGCCAACATCATTTCCCGGGCTGAGCTTGTTGGCAAAGCCGATACCGTGCCCGTCGATGATGGATGTGCCGCAGTCCGGTCCCATCACAAGCAGCCCCCTGTCCCTTCCCTTTCTCTTGATTTCAAGTTCCTGCTCAAGCGGCACGTTGCTGCTGAAAATGTGCAGGTTTGCACTAATATCAAGGGCACCGAGTGCAATCTCCCTGACATACTGTCCGGGGGTCGATATGAGCATCACTGGATAATCTTCATCTGACATCAGCGAAGACAGTTCATCCAGCCTGTATCTGCGGCCCGCTCCCGAAGTTCCGCTTTCTATCATGCCGAGCATTTTGCTTATTGCCGCATCAGCGGCCGGCTCGGTCACGGCGTCCACTGCCAGAAGTATGCTGTTTGCACCAGCGCCCGGAGGAGGGTTGAAGCCTGCAATCCTGAAAAATGAGATGTTCTCGGGAGTTGCAACCATGGCTCCCGCCTTTTGCACTCCATCCATCTTCTCCACTTCCCTGCTGATCTGCATCAGCAGGACGGAATCCACATACCTGCCCTCGACAGTGCGATAAACCTCACTCAGAACAATCACCGGCCGATGTGATGTGATCTATCACAAGCGCCAATTTAAACTGATGTCCACCTGTAACTGTAAAATGTTTCCCCGGCCGGAACGGCCGGGGACTGAATGCGTTCAGTTCTTTGCACTGCCTTCCACAGGCACCTCTTTTATCATTGCTAATCTGACCTGCAGGTACGCCGCAATCGGGCCGAGTGCGTTTGCTATGTATGCTGTTATGAAGGCGGAGAAAATAGTCGTGTACTGGTCAAGCGGACCGGGATAGAAGCCGAAACCGCTGAAGTATGTGCTGAAGAAGGTGGCGAAGCCGTAGAAGATGGCGGGAGTGTATTTTATCGGCCCCCACCACCTTGTTCCCCAGAGTATTGGCTGGTTAACAAGGAATATCACTATCCCGTCAAGCAGGAGCGAAAGCGGGAGTGACAGGCCCATCTTGCCCACAACGAATACAAGCCCCAGGCCTCCGGCTAGACCCCAGATGTCGCCCCACAGGACTGCGATGTACATCTTCTTGAATGTTGGCAGCGCCTGTCCCTTGCCGCCTCCGCCTGCAGCGAAGTAACCTGCCCATGTGATGAAGACAGCCCATGGGGGAAACAGTATTGCCCATGGTTTTGGCAGCACGACAGACGCTGTCATCAGTACAGTCAATCCGGCTATGAAGGCACCCGTAAATGCAGTCGGTATTGTTTCTTTCGTTCTCGTTGCTATTTAAACCACCTTTTCTTTTACCAGTTCCTTGTTTCAACCAGTTCGCTCTTGTAAACTATTTTTCCCCTCTTGACAACATACTTCCTTACGGGGACGTCCAGGAAGACATCTGACAGGAGTTTCGTGCCAAGGACGTTGAAGTCGGCGTTCTTCCCCTTCTGCAGCCCGTATGTCTTCTCCAAATGCTGCAGTTTCGCGGCGTTGTTTGTTATCATATCGAGCAGCAGCTTCTGGTCGCTTATCGAGCCAAGCTGCGCGGCATGTTCGAACAGGGAGCCTATCATAAGCAGATCGCCGCGTCCGAATGGTGTGAATGCATTCCTTATGTTGTTGGAAGAGAAGACGACGTTGACTCCGCCCGCAATGAAGGGCTTCGGATTAATCACTCCCCTTCTCACCCTGTTCTTGTCCCCCCTTCCGCTCAGATACATGTCGGTCGCAGGAAGAGGCACTATGTTGATGCGTGCGTGAGCCATGCGCTTGATTGTGTCTGCGAGCAGCTCTGGCTCTATGCTGGAAAGGGATGTCATGTGGCCGACCGTAACCCTCCCCTGGAAGCTTTCGCGTTCTGTCTTCTCTATGATGTAGTCAATTGACCTGTACCTGAGGTCGTCAGGATTGTCGCCGAAGTCTGCATGGAAGTCGAGGTCCTTGTTGTATTTCTTTGCGAGGTCGAACATCTTGTCAACATGCTTCTTTGTGTCCTCGTAGTTGTTTTCATTGTAGGGACAGCCGCCGACGACATCGGCGCCGAGCTTCATTGCCTCCTCGATTATCTCGAATGCGCCCGGCAGCTTGATTATGCCCTCCTGCGGGAAGGCGACAACCTGCAGGTCCACTACGCCCTTGTACCTCTTCTTGAGCTCCAGCATCACCTTGAACCCTGTAAGGCCGCCGAGAGGGTCCGTGTCCGGGTGCGCCCTGACAATCGTCGTGCCGTGAGAAACAAGCATGTCCATGACCTGCATGGATCGCTTCAGGACCTCATCGTACTGAAAGCCCTTCTTGAGTTCACCGGTGATCTTTATGGCGCCGGCGAGCGTCCCCTCGACGTTTGGCCTTACCCTTTCGAGCAGCGCCTTGTCAAGGTGTATGTGGCTCTCAATGAAAGTTGGAACCACGACATCGCCTTTCACGTCAATTGTGTTCTTGCCCTTCAGACCGCTGCCTATCTCTGCGATCTTGCCCTCGGAGACACCGATATCAACCAACGGTTTCTCATCCTCAATCCTTGCGTTTTTAATTACGAGTTCCATTTCAGCCATTCTTGTACCCCCAGAGGAAAAGGATCTAAAATGAAAAAGATTAATATATACATTTTCTTCTAACAAAACCTGCGTTTGCTTTCCTGACACGATAACGGTGCCGTTATGGGCTACATTAGTGAAATAATTGACAAAAATACGGACATCGGGAAATTCAGAGCGACTGCCGCACGCAGGGATTCTCTGTGCGTACCGCCCTGAGAAGGAAACAAGCAAAATTCTGGTGTTATTTTGAAAACAGCATTGGTTGCACTCGGGGGAAATGCGATTCTCAAGGCAGGACAGAGGGGCGAGTTCGAACTGCAGATTGAGAATACGCGCGAGGCAGCGAAGATTATTGCGAATTTGGTCGAAAAGGGATATCATCTCGTTGTGACGCACGGCAACGGACCGCAGGTGGGAGACATCCTCCTTCAGAATGAAACAGCAGTGAAAGCCGTACCTCCTTCCCCGCTTGACGCCTGCGTTGCAGAATCGCAGGGTCTCATAGGATACATGCTGATACAGAGCATGGACAACGAATTCAGGAAGAGGAACATAGGCATGCAGGCATTATGTGTTCTCACGAGGACGATTGTAAGCGCAGATGATCCAGCATTCGAAAACCCTTCAAAGCCTGTCGGCGGATATTACAGCGGTGAGGAGAGCAGGAAGCTGAAGAAGGAAAAGAAATGGAAGATGGTTCAAGACTCCGCGAGGGGCGGCTACAGGAGAGTAGTGCCTTCACCCGTCCCGGTGGCCATAGCGGAAGGCGAGCTGCTGAAGACATTCTTCCACAGTTCGGAAAACCGCAGGGAGATACTGATTGTATCGGGAGGCGGCGGCATACCCGTGATCAGGAAGGGAAAAGGTTACAGGGGAGTGGAGGCGGTAATAGACAAGGATCTTGCGGCGCAGGTCGTTGCTACATCCCTTGGAGTGGATGAACTGTTCATACTGACCGATGTTGACTCCGTCTTCCTTGATTTCGGGACGGAAAAACAGCATCCGCTCAGGAGTGCCACGGTTGATGAGATGAAGAGGCACATAAGCGAAGGACAGTTCGGAAGGGGAAGCATGCTCCCGAAGGCCGAGGCTGCAGTGAAGTTTGTGCAAATGGGAGGAAAGCGCGCCGTGATAACATCACAGGAGAAGATGTTCGACGCTCTCGACGGGAAGGACGGAACAACCATCTTCGAAAATGATTAATCCAGCGACATGTAATAAATGAATCTGTAAGGTGCTGCAAAATGATCGGCTTGCTTGTTGTTGATATGAACAACGCTTTTGTGAACAGGGATTCTCCCCTGTGTGTGAAAGGCGCCAGGGAGACTGTTCCGCGCATAAGAAAAGTCGTGGACGCATGCAGGAGGAAGGGAGTCCCCGTCTTCTTCATCACGAGGGGATACAGGGAGGATGGCACCGATGTTGAGATCAGCAGGTGGAAATACTGGTCCGATAGCGGGAGGCCGCTGCTCCTGGATTCAAGGGGCAGGCTCTCGGGAGAATTCTTTGGCCCGCTGAAACCGAAGAAGGGTGACTATGTTGTGCTGAAGAAGAAGTGGAGCGCATTCTTCAGGACGGAGCTTGACCTTCTTTTGAGGAAGCTGGACGTTGACACGGTTGTCATCACCGGCACCCAGACACCCAACTGCATCAGGGCAACGGCCTATGACTCGGATATGAACGATTTCGGGACGGTGCTCATCTCGGACTGCATATCATCCAACACGGAGGAGGTGCAGGAGGCAAACCTGCGCGATTTCAGGAATGTGGGCTTCACAGTCCTGGGCTCCGATGAATTCATTGAGAAGATTGAGAGGTTCATGGGAGGAAAATCGCTTGCGGCTGCGGTCAAAAGGGATGTCGTCAGGAGAAGACGCCTTTCCCGGAAGGGAGCAAAGAATTAATCATCAGTTCCAATGTCGGTAACCGATGGTCTCCTTGCAGAAGAACCAGTACAATGCATTCATCACCGTCGCGGATGCCAGGCGAAAGGAAAAGGGACGGCTTTCATCTCTCACGTTCGGAGTGAAGGACAACATGGACGTGCGTGGACTGCCTACAACGGCCGCATCCAGGATCCTGCGCGGCAATATACCGAAGAAGAATGCTCTTGTTGTTGACAGGATACTTGACGAGGGTGGACGAATTGTGGGCAAGACGAACATGCACGAATTCGCCATCGGTGCGACGACAACTTCATCGGCCGCCGGCCCCTGCCTGAATCCACGCAATCCGGCGCATATAACAGGCGGTTCGTCAGGCGGTTCAGCCGCATGTGTTGCCTCGGGCGAGGCAGATGTCGGAATTGGAACCGATACGGGAGGTTCGGTAAGACTGCCGGCTGCGCTGTGCGGTGTCATTGGTTTCAAACCAACTACTGGCATTATCCCGGATGAGGGCGTTGTGCCGCTGAGCAAGACGCTCGACGCTGTTGGAATACTTGGAAGAAGAATAGACGACGTCGAACTTGTTTTCGAGACAATTCTTGGGCGCAGAAGGGTCGCGGTCGAGTGGGTCGGAAGCGAAAGGAAACCGAAGATAGGGCTGTACATGTTCGGGACGGATGCCGTCTCCCTCAGGGTCAGGGAGTTTGTTGAGGGCATGAAGGACAGGTTCGACTTTTCGCCGGTGGATATACCGCTGCTTACAAAGGAGGGGCCAGGGCTGAGGAGGACGGTCAGCTCGTACGAGGGTGCGAGATTCCACAGGAAATGGATGGAGAAAAGGAGCGGCGAATATTTCCCCGATGTTCTGTCTGTGCTCAGGGGAGGAAGCAAAACAACAGACGGGCAGTACAGCCAGGCGCTTGTGGAGCTCCAGGCGCTCAGGGAAGACTTCGAGGAGAGGATGAAGGGCTATGACGCCCTGCTTTCCCCCACCGTGACGCAGACCGCTCCCCTGATTGCAACCGTTCTGGGCCATGAAGCGGATTACAGGAGCCTCCTTGCACTGACAGAGCTTTTCAACGCCACTGGCTCACCCTCCATATCCCTGCCGGTAGGAGAGGTTGACGGGCTGCCCGTGGGGCTCATGGTTTCGGGCGCATTCAACTGCGATTTCAAGACGCTTTCCGTGGCAAAGATCCTCACCGGCTGAAAAAGCAGCAGAGAGTGATTACAGGTCGATGCCGCCTGAAATGGCATTTAGAAGGGAAGCGCCAATGCCGGTCCAGGGGGTGTCCCCCACCCTATCCGCCACTCGAGACCTCCCCGCAGGTTCGGTGCCGGATGGTGCCTTTTCCTCCTTGTCCACCTGTCCTCACGAGTGAACTGCACTGATGCAGAGAGGATTGGGTAGACAGCATTTACTTGCAGGTAGACAGCTTGGACCCAAGCCCGTTCTGGACAGCCAGTGCGAAGGACGGCTATACCTCATCTGGGACGGTTTCGACGCTTCCTTGAGTTAGCTTCATGGCAGGACCCACGATAACTGTGAACCATTACATGTTAGATGTAAGGGTTAAATACAGGAACGATTCAGTTTTTTCTGAGCGGTATTGAATTTATATTCAAGTCCGCTGATCATCCACCTGGAACCGGTTCCGCCGTCCTGGAGGGAAGAGCATCATTCGGCGATGGCGGGCCTGTCCCAAGGGAAATCAGATGTTTCAATTCAGGCAGAAGGAGCTTGCAAGGAGCATCGTGGACAGCATCCAGCTGAGGAACTCGAGCTACAGGTTCATGCATGTCTGCGGGACGCACCAGGACACTCTTGTCAGGCATGGGCTGGACCAGATGCTGATTGATGCCGGAATAGATGTCAGGGAAGGGCCGGGCTGCCCCGTCTGTGTGAGCACCACCAGGGAGATCGAGACTGCAAGGCAGTTCGCGAGAAGCGGGAAGACCGTGGCGGTGTATGGAGACATGCTCAGGGCACCCGGCTTCAGGGGTTCACTCGAAACTGAGAAGGCAAAGGGGAACAGCGTTGTAGTGGTGTACAGCATCGAAAATGCAGTGGAGTTTGCAAGAGCACACCCTGACAGGGAGGTTGTCTTCATGGCCGTTGGATTTGAGACAACAATCCCGTCCACCGCAGTGGTGGCTGAAAATGGTCCGCCGGAGAACTTCTCAATCTACAGCATGCATAAGCTGACACCGCCCGCCGTGGAGGGCATAGCGAAGCTCGGTCACGTGGCTCTCAACGGAATGATACTCCCGGGGCATGTGTCTGCAATCATAGGAACAGAACCCTGGGAAAACATACGCGCAACGGTCGGCATGCCGCAGGTTGTCGCCGGTTTTGAACCGCTGGATCTGCTCATTGGAATACACATGCTGATAAGGCAGATTGAGGACAAGACCCCGAGAGTCGAGATAGAGTATGGCAGGGTCGTAAAACACGGCGGAAACGAGAGGGCAAAGAGGGTGATGAACGATGTGTTCATACCGGTGGACAGCGAATGGCGGGGCTTCCCCCTTCTTCCTGGAAGCGGCATGAAGCTGAGGGACATTTTCTCCTCGATAGATGCCGAGAAGAAATACGAGGATTTGCTTGAAGACCTGAAGGGCAGGAAATTCAGCGACCCTCCGGGTTGCAAGTGCGCCGAAGTCATAAGGGGTGAAATGTATCCATGGAATTGCCCTCTCTTCGGTAAGGTATGCAATCCCGACAGGCCGATAGGGCCGTGCATGGTTTCCTCGGAGGGTGCCTGCGCCATTGAATTCAAGTACGGCAAGCTGAGGAATGTCAGGGCCGGTGCAGCGTCAACCACCGCCGCTTGAAAACGGTTGTATCCGCACCGGGGTGGAATCATGGAGAGTGGTGCCCAAGATGCATGAATGGAGCCTCGCAGCAGGAATAATCCAGACGGTTGAGGATGAGTGCAGAAGGCAGTCGATAACAAGAGTGCAGAGCCTGGAGCTTTCCGTGGGGGAGCTGGCGCAGATTGAGGTGGACACCCTCAGGGAGGCGCTGTCCCATCTCAAGAAGGGGACGGCGATGTCGGGCAGCAGAATCACAATCAGGAAGGAGAGGACAAGGATGTCATGCAGGAAGTGCATGCATGCCTGGAGCTTCATGGAAAGCAGGAAACAGCTGAGCCCCCTGCAAAAGGGAGGAGACAACGCTGTGCACTATCTGCCTTCCACCGTCAACGCATTCATAACATGTCCTTCCTGCGGCAGCCCCGACTTCGACATAGTCTCCGGCTTCGGCCTTTCAATCATGAGCTTCACCGCGGACGGGAGGAAAAGGGCATGACCCCTGCCCTTGATCTCAGGGACGGACTGATATCGGGCAGACTGGAGGAAATAGGCAGGGTCCTTCTTTTTGCAAGCGGCAAGGGAGGCGTCGGAAAGAGCACGCTTTCCGCGTCGACAGCATACCTCCTTTCCTCAAGGGGCAGCGTGGGCGTCCTCGACCTGGACCTCCACGGTCCGTCCATACCGGCCCTTTTCGGAATAGCCAGCTGCTCTTTCAGGGAGAGCAGGGAAGGGCTTGTTCCTGCGAAAGTGGACACAGTGCATGTCATGTCCATAGATTCGTTCGTCCGCGGAAGGGGTTTGCCGGCAAGGGGAGTGAGGAAGGCGGAGACAATGAAGGACATGATGGCCATAACAAACTTCGGCCCCCTCGATACACTCGTGGTAGACCTCCCGCCAGGCACGGGTGACGAATTCCTCACGGCACTTGAAATGTTCCGTGGGAGGGAGGGGATAGTGTTCGTGACACAGCCGAGCATGTTGAGCTGGAATGTCACAAAACGTGCGCTTGGGATTGCAGTCGCAATGAAGAGCGGCATCGCAGGCGTTATACAGAATATGGGCCGCCCCCTCAGGCAGATAGAAAGGGATTGCTCGAAAATGGGAGTGCCTGTTCTTGGCAGCATAGGCTACCACGGATCAATATCGGACAGGCCCGTGTCCAGGCTCAGGGGGAGCGCATTCATGAGAGAGCTGAAAAATGTGCTCGAAGCGGCTTCGCTGCTCTAGGCCGCGCACATCTCTCCCGGCAATTTGCCGTTCAGTGCCCTGCCCCTGAATTCTCCAGGCCGCCAAGAAGGATGAGCCTCTCCTGCCTCTCCTTCTGCATCTGCTCGCACAACCTCAGGAATTCGTTCAGGTACTTCAGATTCTCACGAGAGTTCCTGGAGAAGGATGAGAATATCTCCCCGCGCCGTCCCTCTCCCCCCTTCCCGCTGAGATTGTCGTAGCTGCTGATCAGGTCCTCCTCGACCGCAATCCACTGGAGCAGATGCTCTATTGTTGCCTCGAGGTAGCCCGACTCAACCGTCTCCTCAATCTTTCGGGCCTGCCCCACGTTCTCTATGTCCACCAGTATTCTCTGCCTGCCCATTCTATCACATCACAAAACAGCCTGCTGAAAACAGCCTCATGGAAACACACTTCCGAGCAGCGCTATTCGGCCTATGAAAAGGCCGGGGATTATGCCTGTCGCAATGCTTAGTGCAAGAAGGGCGAGGGGCGCCGCCATTTCCCTCATTCTTGCCTGCGGTCCGGCCGCTTCCGGAGACTTGCCTGAAACAACAGAGTTGATTATCCTGAAATAGTAGCCGATTGAAAGCACAATGTTTGAAACAACTATTATTGCAAGCACCGTGAACGTTATGTTCGACATGAGGAGCAGCGACTGGACGATCAGTATCTCGGACCAGAAGAGCCCGAACGGGGGCGACCCTGTCATCCCGAGGGATGAAGCGGTGTACATCACCGACTGGAGCCTTCCCCCGTTTCCGGGCAATGAGAGGTTTTTCAGCTCGGTGAGCGAGTAGTCTTCGTCCCTCCTGCCGATGTTGAGGAAGAAGCTTGACTTCAGAAGGCCGTGGTTCCATATGTTGAAAACAACTGCAATCAGCCCCGGTATTGAGAATGTGGATATGGCCGCAAGCATGTATCCGGTCTGTGCAATTGTGCTGAAACCAAGCATTCTCCTCAGATTCGTCTGCATAAGGGCGCTCAGATTTCCGAGCAGCATCGTTGCCACCGACAGTACAATCAGGGGGAGCATCCCCGCGCGAAAGTATTCACCTATCAGCTGCCCTCCGGGAACTGAGAGCGGCTGCACTATTTTCACAATTACAAACACTGCTATGCCTGTCACATCACCTGCTATCAGCGCCGCAACCGGAGCGGGCGCAGCCGAGTATATGTCCGGAAGCCAGGTATGCAGCGGCACTATGGCAGCCTCGACGCCGAAGCCGATGAACAGCATGAGCAGGCCGAACAGTCCCGACTGGCTTGTTGTGAAGACAGCCTGTGAAATCGATGAGAGATGAAGACTGCCCGTGATTGAGTATACCACGGAGATTCCATAAAGCGAGAGCAGGCTGCCCACACCTGCAAGGAAGAAGTACTTGATTGATGCCTCCAGCGCGATTCCGGGCTTCTTCCTGAAGGAGACAAGGCCGTACGCAGAAATACTCATCCCCTCCCAGAAAAGGAAAAGTGAAAGAAAGTCTCCTGCCGAGCTGACGCCCGTCAGTGAAAGAAGCATGATGAGCAGCAGCGCAAAGAACGGGCCCGAGTTGTCCCTGGGCGTCAGATACACGGTGGAGAAATAGGCTATCACGAGCCCAATGGACAGTTCTGTGACTATTATGAAAAGCGTGAAGCTGTCGACGACGAAGAGCGTGGCGAATGGCGAGGATGCGGGCGATATTTCAGTCGTGGAGGCTGTTTCGGCAAACCACTCGGCAAGAACGATTGCGAGCGAAACGGCTGTCGCAGCTATCGCGACCGCACCCGAAATGAACTGCCTTCTGCCGCCGTAGAACCTCTTTCCCATGTCCACTATGAGAGAGACCATCGCGCCGGCGAAGAGTATCATCATCACATCTGTCAGCCACATGTTCACAACACCCCCAGCCCGGCGAGCAAAACAATGAGCGCGAAGACAGCAATGAGGAGCACCATGTTCATCCCGAATGACCCGCTCTGCACGGCAGTTGCTGCCCCGCCGGCACGAAGCACCCTCTTCTGCAGACCGTTGTATAGTGTGTCAAATCCCATTCCTGTGAGAGCGACGCCCCTTGCCGCCCCCACCCCGCCTCTGACCGCTATTTCGGCCGTCTCTGCCGCATATCTCATGAATGCAAGATATGCTATCAGGAGGCCCGTTGCAAGAATGGCACCCTCTTCGGCAGCAGTGATCAGCCAGCTGGCAGAGCCTGAATACAGGGGCAGAATGTTTTGGTAGTTCAGGGGAATCCATGCTGTGACAACAAACAGGCAGAGCAGAATCATGGGCACAAGCATGATGGCAGGCGCCTCCCTGGCCGAAAGGCCGGACCTGCTTTCCCCGTGGAAGACCTTGAAGAGCGCCCTGAAGCCGTAAATGGATGTGAGCACAGAAATGACGAGCACGGACATGAAGACAAGAGAGCTGTGTGCTGCAGCCTGTTCGGTTATGGCCCCCTTGCTCCAGAAGCCGACGAGAGGAGGAAGGCCGCCCATGGCAAGAATGGAGACCAGGAACACGGAATATGTGTATTTCATCTTCCCGGCGAGCCCGCCCATGAGTGAAATGTCCCTAGTCCCCACCGCCTCGACAACGGACCCTGCCGAGAGGAAAATAAGCGCCTTGAAGAAGCCGTGGCCGATGAGAAGGTAGAGGGCAATGTATGGCAGCCCGAGCCCGACGGCGGCGAACATGAAACCAAGCTGGCTTATGGTTGAATAGGCAAATATGCGCTTGAAGTCGTTTTCAGCCATGGCGCATAAGCCGCCGACAAGCGCAGTAAGCAGGCCAATGACAAGAACGGTGTCCAGGACCGCGGACGAAATGTGCAGCAGAGGGTACATCCTGACAAGAAGGTAGACACCCGCGTTGACCATCGTTGCCGCATGGATGAGCGCCGTAACGGGCGTCGGAGCCTCCATCGCGTCAGGGAGCCATGTGTGCAGGGGCACCTGCGCAGACTTTCCCATTGCGCCCACGGTCATCAGTATTCCGACAACAACAAGCGTGCCGCCTCCAAGCGCGGCCGTGCCCGCCGATGCAAAGATGGACGCAAAGGATGTGGTGTGTATTGTTGAGTAGATTATAAGGATTGAAACGAGGAGGGAGGCATCGCCGACCCTGGTCATCAGAAAGGCCTTCATGCCTCCGCGCCTTGCTTCGGGCCTGGTGTAATAGAAGGCAATCAGGAGCGCGGAGCATATGCCGACGATTTCCCAGAAGAAGTAAAACTGTATCAGGTTGCCGGCCATGACAAGGCCGAGCATCCCGCCTATGAAGAGGAGCACGAGGAAATTGTACCTTGCCTTCCCTCCCTCGTGCCTCATGTAGCCGACCGAGTAGAGCACTATCAGGAAGGCAACGAGCGCCACAAATGCGCCTGTCAGCACAGCTATTCCGTCGACATCCACCTGAAGAGGAAGATTGAGCTGTGCAATCCAGGTGGAAACCGTCTCGGTGTACGGGGATGTGAAGACAGCCGCCTGGTAGATGCCCACAGCCGCTGTGATGGCTGCAACCGCTACCGTGAACCAGTCTGCAGCCCTCTGCCTGAGCATTGAAACAAGGGGAGCGAGCGGTGCCGCCATGAGAGGTATGAGCCACAGGAGCCATGGCGCGTAATTCAATGTCTCAGCCTCCTTATCTCCTCCGGATTCAGCGTCCCGAATTTGTGGTGTATGACAACTATCAGCGCCAGGCCAACAGCCTCCACGCTTGCACCGACGAGTATCGAGAAGAGGATGAATGTGTCAGACATGAGCCTCTCACTTCCTCCCAGCCCCGATGCGAAAATGGAAAGGTTTGCACCGAAAAGCACTACCTGGAAGGACATGATTGACTTGACCATGTTTCTCGAATACGAGATGAAGGCAATGCCTATGAAAACGAGAAGCGTCCCGGTGAGCAGGAAAACAAGCTGTATCCCTATCACTCTGATTCCCCCGAAAGAAGGCTTGTCACCGAAACCATCGATGCGGCAAACACAGTGACAAGAATCAGCAGGTCCCATGACCTGAAAGCCCATAGAAAGCCGAACAGCTGCAGCGAGATGTCGCCTGCCGCCTGTGGAGCTCCGCCGGGTGCTGCGGAGAAGAGTGAATAGGCCGCGACAGCAACAACGGCTGCTCCGGCGGCGACAGCAAGCAGCTGGCTCCGTCTTGTTGCGGCACCCATTTCAGACTGGCCAGTCATGAGCACAACGGTGAGTATGAGCACAGACACCGCACCCGCAAATGTTATCATTGTCACAAGGCCGATCAGCACATCGTCGTAGACTGTGAAAATGACCCCGAGCAGCAGGCTTGCATAGAACAGCAGTATAAGCGAGACGGAGACCTTCCTGGCAAGAAGGGCGGCAACGACTGTAAGAAGCAGTGTCGCAGACAGCAGAATCGCAACCAGGTCATTCAACAATTTTCAATGCCTTCTTCATGACAAGGGATTCTTTGTCGAATACGGCAAGCTCGAAGTCCCCCGTGAGCTTCAGCGCCCCAAACCTGCAGTCATCAACGCACTGGCCGCAGGAGATGCATGTGTACAGGTCGAAGACAGGCCTCCTGTTTTCGATCTCCCTGTCTCCAACCTTCCTCGTTCCAATCTTCACCATCTCGATCACACCGGCAGGGCAGCTGTTCTTGCAGACGCCACACCCGGTGCACTTTGCAGGATCGATGTCGAGCTTCCCCCTGAACCTCCCTGCGACTTTCGCCGGCTCGAAGGGGTACTTGACGGTGACAGGTCTCGCCCAGACCATCCTGAGCATCTCGCCGAATGCCTTGCCGACTCTCCTTCTCCCCAAATCACCACCCCAGTATGACGGCAACGCCAAGCTGCACGAGCGCGAGCGGCGTCAGTATTGTCCAGAACAGCCTCGTTGCCTGGTCTATCTTCACCCTGGCAAGTGCTGTCCTGATGGCAAATATCAGGAAAGCGACAAAGAGCAGCTTGACGGTGAAATAGAATGTGTGCAGCACCACGGCTGCCATCGCACCGCTTACAAAAATCGGGCCCTGCGGACCGCCCAGGAAAAGAGTCGCAGACAGCGCGGACAGGAAGACATAGCTCAGATTCTTGGTGAGCTTGACATATGCAAGCGTGTTCCCTGAAAATTCGGTCATCCATCCTCCGACGATCTCGGTTGATGCGCTCGGTATGTCGAACGGAGGCTTTTCAAGTTCCGCCAGGGCAGCTATTATGAACACGGCAAAGCCCACCGGTGCGAAAAGCACGAACCAGTGTCCGGACTGGGCTGCCACGATGCCGCTCAGCGACAGCTTCCCCGACAGGACGGCCGGGACGATCATGGAAAGGAGCATCGGTATCTCGTAGCTTGAGTACTGCAGAACCAGCCTTCCGACTGCAACGGTCGAGTACCTTCCGGCGGAGGCGTAGCCGAGGAGGGAGGCCATCAGTGTTGTGAAAGAGAGTATGAAGAACATGAAGAACAGATCGAACTGGTTCTGGATTAGTGCGCTGAGTGCAATGACAGGCACGAACACAAGGCCTGCCGCGGGAGCCGCGAAGTAGAGCGGCGGACCCCACCTCATTATGAATTTGTCCGATTCTTCGGGAACAATCTCCTCCTTCATTGAAAGCTTGAAGAAATCGGCCACGGGCTGCACAATGCCGAAAGGCCCTGCGACAACAGGCCCCCTCCTCCCCTGCACCCTCGCTGCAGTCTTCCTTTCAAGCCATTCGAGTATGAACGCCATGAAAACGAAGAACGTGAGGCCGGGGAAAAGGAGTATTTCAGCGACGAGAAGGGGAGTCAGGTTCATCCCTTCCCTGAGTAGTACTCGATACCGAAAGTGCGAAGCTGCTCGCCGTTCATCATCCACTCCCTTCCGCTGCCCGCCTCCACAACCGACAGCCTGTCCATGCAACCGAAGCAGGGATCCATGCCAGTGAGCACGACGGGGACATCGGCAAGCGTATGGCCCTTCAGCATCTCGGTCGCTGCGAGTATGTTTGCCATCGTCGGCGTCCTGATCTTCACCCTCGAGGGCTTTATACTGCCGGCCGAACGCACGAAGTAGAAAAGCTCCCCCCTCGGAGCCTCAACATGGAATACAGAATCGCCGCGCGGGACGACCCTGGGAAAAGCAATCTTGTAGCCACCCTCGGGAAGCTTTGCCATGGCCTCCAGTATCATCCTGCAGGAATCCGCGACCTCGTCCAGCCTCAGTTTGAGGAGGGATGCGATATCCCCTTCATTGCTTGTCTTCACCTCCGGCACTATCTCATCATATGCAGCATACGGGTCCTCGACACGCACATCCCTGGATATGCCTGTGCTTCTCAGCAGCGGGCCCACCGGGCACAGCCTTCTGGCAGCATCCTGGCTGAGCCTGCCCACTCCCCTGGTCCTGACGACGATCGTCTGCTCCGTCCGGACAAGCTCGCTGTAATAGTCAACGCGCTTCTGTATGAACTCCATTTCCTTCTTCATCGACTCGGCGATTCCGTCCGGCAGGTCCCTTCTCACACCCCCAAGAGTGGAATAGGACTTGTGCACCCTGTTGCCCGTGATCGCCTCTATCAGGTCAAGGACCCTTTCCCTGTCCTTCCATATCCACATGAAAAGAGTGTCGAATCCAGTCCAGTGCCCGACAAGGCCAAGCCAGAGCAGGTGGCTGTGGATGCGCTCGAGTTCGGCAATAATGGTCCTGATGTACCTGCCTCTCTTCGGCACTACAAATCCGCTGAGCGCCTCCACTGCCTGTGAGTAGGCGATGCTGTGCGCAAAGCTGCATATGCCGCAGACCCGTTCGAAAAGGTAGATGTTCTTTATCCATGTGTTATCCTGCCCCGCCCTTTCTATTCCCCTGTGCACATACCCTATCCTTGCCTGCACATCCACAATTTTCTCACCCTCGAGGAGCAGGCTGAAATATTCCGGCTCCTTCAGCGACGGGTGGACGGGACCGAATGGCATTATCCCTTCGGGGGAATATTCCATAAGGCCGGCGCCGGTTTTTCTCAGTTCACGATCCTGCTCTTCACTCAAGACCCATCAGCCTCCTGATCTCTTCGGGATTTGCCTCCTTCCTCAGCGGGGGCGGAGCGTCCTTCGGGTAGTTGTCAGGCAGCAGCAGCTTCCTGCCCATTAGCGCATTTCCCTGAAATAGCACGCCGAGCATGTCATGCACCTCGGCCTCGTAGAGGACGGCTGAGGGCAGCACATCGGACACGGTGCGCAGCTGCGGGGACTGCTTCCCAACCATCGTCCTTACAGAGACAAACTCCCTTTCTTTCCAGAAGTGATACTGCAGTTCTATCTCCTCGCCTATGTCGATGCCCGTTATCGTGCTCAGGTGGTACAGGCCTGGAATGGATGAGACCATCGCACATGCGTCCCTGAGCATCTCTGGCTTCACTGTAATTGTTGCGATCCTGCCGTTTATGAACGCCTGTCCACCTGTCTTGGCCGCAATTTCGCTGATTGCCTGACTGTCCATTCACTCCTCCCTCCTGTCCGGCGGTTCTCCTGTAACAAGCTTGATTATTCCGAAGAGCAGTGCTTCCGGCCTC
The DNA here is from genome assembly GCA_021817225.1 of Thermoplasmata archaeon. Taxonomy (GTDB): domain Archaea; phylum Thermoplasmatota; class Thermoplasmata; order Sysuiplasmatales; family Sysuiplasmataceae; genus JAJZXY01. The sequence continues at coordinate 28,456 of JAKAVR010000010.1, read as the reverse complement.
GGGGGACAGCCCGGGATGTAGAGGTCCACAGGAATGACCTTGTCGATTCCGTGGCCGACGTTGTAGCAGCCCTTCATCACGCCCCCGCCGAGAGCGCAGGCGCCAATGGCGACCACATGCTTCGGCTCAGGTATCTGCTCGTACACGTCGCGCAGCCTGTCCTTCATCTGCGCATTTACTGTTCCGGTAACCAGCAGAACATCGGCATGCCTCGGACTTGGAACAAGTTCGACGCCAAAGCGTTCGGCATCGTACCTTGGGGTGAGTGCCGCAAGTATCTCTATGTCGCAGCCGTTGCAGGAGGCTGCGTTTACATGGAATACCCAGATGGACCTCTTCCTGGCCCATCTCCTGAACCTGCCGCTAAAACTGTCCGCCGCCTGCGACAATGTACCACCACACGGTAAGTGTTATCACGCCGGAGCCACCAATGAGGAAGAGAGCGGGATAGTAGTCGGTTGGCGATTCAAAAGAGCTTGCAAGAAGAAGAGCGAATGCCTCGACCACCATGAAAAGCACCGCGAATATGAACAGGTTCGACTGGTATGTTCCCCTTGTCGGTATGTTCTTCTCCCCTCCTGTGAATGGCTTGAATTTGGTACCCTCTCCTGTTGTCCTCTTTCCGAGCCTGCCCACAAGGAGGAAGACGACAATGTCCGCCGCGATGATCAGCAGAGGGGCCAGGACCGCATCCACCACAGACACTCAGCCCGCCCCCAGAAGCTCCGCGGCGCTCCTTATCACTTCAGCTGCCGATTTGCGCACCACCTGCGTAATGCCGCTTCCTATTTCAGTGGAGAGTGGCTGTATGCCAACAATCATGACGGAACCCGAATTGACCGAAAGCGATGGAATGAGGCGCAGCGGAATGTTGTGCGTCGCGAAAAAACCGTACTTCGTGTCTTCAAGCATCGCGCAGATGATGGTCCCGGGCGGTGAGTCGCACTCCACCGCGTCGAAGATGACAAGCTTCGAATCGGTGAGGTCGAGACGTGACATTTCCAGCTCAGGGTTGAGCGACACGGGATAAACACTTACATTTGCGGGCATCTTTTTCCCGTGCCTGCTTCTCAGCTCCCTTGCGATGTACAGCCCGACCGCATCGTCCCCCCTGAGGGAGTTGCCTGTTCCAATAAAATGTATACGGCTCCCCCTGCCGGACAGGTAACCGGCAAAGCTGGACTTCCACTCATCCGCAAGAGCGTTCTTGTCGACCATAGAGTATCATCGTCCCGCTGAGACAGAAAACGTCTGGAACCATCGTTTTCTACCAGGGCTTGATTTAATTAGGCTTTCAACCTTAAATAAATAGGGTAAGTAGTAAGGTCGCCGGAGAACGTCATAAAGTGTGACACGGAAAAGAAAAAAGTAAATCCGTATTGAATCTATTACTTTGATGTGGCAGCCTGGAAACAAGCGTGAGAGGGGCCGCAAGGAGTTACAAGATGTGCCTGGCAATTCCCGGGAGGGTCGTTTCTGTCAAGGGGGACAGGGCGGTAGTTGATTACGGCGGGACTGTGACCGAGGCGAATATCTCGCTCGTTGTTCCCGAAGTGGGTGATTATGTAATTGTCCATGCGGGCTTCGCCATAGAGAAGCTTGATGTGAATGAGGCAAAGAGGGCGCTCAGGGAGTGGAACAAGGTCTTCCTGGGAGCAGGGAAGCAGTAGCTGAAGAGTCATTCCTGTTTCCCGGTTCTTGCGGATGCCACAAGGCCCTGTCCCGCGGAAATGCCGTTGTCGCCGTTCGGAATTGACCTGTGAAATACGATGTCACCGCCCGATGATTTTTCGAAAATGGATGAAATGACGGCGTTGTATGAAACACCGCCGGTAAGTCCCACCCTCAGGCCCTTTGCACCTGCATAATCGGCGCTCAGCTGGGACATGCCCCTCACAAGCTCATTCACGAATGAGAAGGCTGCGTCTGCCTTCTGCCTTTCGTTTTCCAGCTTCAGCCTGAAAAGCTGTTCAAAGAGCGGGACCACCCTCAGGACCTTCCTGCCGCCGGAACTCTGAATCTCGCTTTCGAATTCATATGACGGACGTCCGTGGAGGAGGAGACGCTCCAGCCTCATTGCGGGTTCCCCGTCGTAATGCATCGAAGTGCACACGCCAAGATATGCGGCGAGGGCATCGAGCACCCTCCCGAAGCTCGTGGTCCTGACGGCCTTCCTCATCATTTTGGAGTAAATGTCCGAATCGTAGTCCAGGGCGAGGGGCCCTCCGGCAAGCTCATTGATTGCATAGACGAGCCTGACCGGCTGCCTCACCGCTGCGTCACCACCCGCGAGCGGTATCTCCTCCAGGGATGCCACCCTCGAGAACGATTTGCCGTCGGCATGCAGAACCTCGCCTCCCCATATCATGCCATCCGTTCCGTAGCCTGTTCCGTCGAGCGCCACTGCCACCATGCTCTCCATCCCGCTGTCCAGGAGCAGGGATGCGGCATGGGCATGGTGATGCTGCACCTCAATCGTATCCAGGGATGACTCCTCGGCCAGCTGGGAAGCAAATCTCCTGTATGCGAAGAGGGGGTGCATATCAAGCGATATTCCATCGAGTTTGTCCACGTCAAGCATTTTCATGAAGCTGCGGACGGTCTTCTCAAGAAACATCACGCTGTTGTAGTGAGATATATCGCCGAGGTACTGGCTCGAATACATGAAACCGTCCTTCGTCAGCGAGATCCTCGAATTCATCTCGGCGCCGAGAGAGAGAAAACTTCCGCCGAATGGCACCCTGATTACATCGGGGACATGCCCCCTCGACTTCCGGATGTACATGCTCCTTCCATTCTGAACGCGGACAACGCTGTCGTCGATCCTGTTCACTATCTGCCTGTTGTGCAGCAGGTAGAAATCCGCCTTCATCTGGAACGCTTCGCTGTTTTCCACAATCATCGGTTCATCGGCGAAGTTGCATGATGTGTTTATGAGAGCGTCGTGTTTCAGCATGCTGAAAAGTATGTGATGCATGCCTGAGTACGGGAGGTAGATGCCCACATTTGGCAGTCCGGGTGAAATTGCGTCAAGCATCTCGCCGGTGAAGTCTTTCTTCTGCAGAAGAACTATCGGCCTTTCCGGAGACTGGAGCAGTTTTTCCTCATCCTTGCCCACTTCCGCATATCGCCTCGCGGTCAGGACGTCCTTCACCATGACCGCAAACGGCTTTGTCGGCCTCCTGTACCATCTGCGGAATTCGGCGGCCCTGTCCACTGCGACTGAAATGTGCATGCCGCCCCAGGACTTTGCAACGCCGATCAGGCCCTCATCCAGAATCCTTGCATATTCCCTGACTGGTTCCCGCGTTTCCACCTTCTTCCCGTCGCTGTCGTAAAGTGTGTACACGGGGCCGCACCCGGGACAGGATATTGTCTGGGCATCGAACCTGCGGTCGCCGTCATCCGAAAACTCACTGAGGCAGGAGCCGCACATGGGGAAATCCCGCATGCTTGTCCTTTCCCTGTCGTACGGCAGGTCGTATATCACCGAATACCGTGCACCGCAGTTCACGCAGTTTGTGAACGGGTACATGTATCTCCTGCTGCCTCTGTCGAATATGTCTGAAACGCACTCATCGCAAAGTGCGGTGTCGCTTGGAAACATGTAATTCTTGTACCCGGCACCGCTGTGGACGATCTCAAAACCGCTGAAGACGCTCCCAGGCGGCTCTTCAACCTGTTCTACCGATTCCACTCTTGAAAGGGGAGGAAGACTGGCCATGAAAGCATTCAGGAAGCCTGCAGCATCACCGTCTATGTATATCTCCACATACGAGCCGACGTTTTTCACGTAGCCGCTCAGGCCAAGCCTTCTGGCAGTCCTGGCAACATATGGTCTGAAACCAACGCCCTGGACTATGCCCCTCACTATGAACTTCAACTGCAGCCACCCTGTCACACTTGAGTGTGACTTCTCCCGCCCCCAATTATCCGAGTCCGGGGTAAATAACAGTTCTTCCATGAAGGCTGAATAATGGTAAATACAGACCGGTAGATGTTGAAACGGTGATTGAAGCCTGAAGATTGAGCTCAAGCACGGTGCCGGGGGTGCAGCGATGGATTCACTGATAAGGGAGAAAATACTGACAAGCCTCGCACCGATGGACATTGAGGTGCCGCTTTCATCAATGGATGACTCCGCCGTCATCGAAGGAATAGCGTTCAGCACCGACAGTTATACCGTGAGGCCGATCTTCTTCCACGGGGGAGACATCGGAAAGCTCGCAGTGTCGGGCACCATAAACGATGTGAGCATGATGGGCGCAAGGCCAATCGCCCTTTCATCCGGTGTGGTGCTTGAAGAAGGGTTCGAAGTCTCTGATCTGGAAAGAATATTCAGGAGCATGGGCGAAACAGCTTCTGCGGCCGGGGTCGGAATCGTCACAGGCGACCTGAAGGTTGTGGAGAAGGGCGGGCTTGACAAGATACTAATCAACACAAGCGGGATAGGATTCGAGGATCCGGAACTTGAGAACAACCATGTCAAGGCCAACGGGAACGGAAAGAGAAGCAAGTGGCTCAGGGATTCAAACGTTGCCGATGGAGATGTAATCATAATAAGCGGGTATGTGGGGGACCACGGTGTGGCTGTAATGTCCTCAAGGGAAGGGTATGGTTTCGAGTCCTCTGTATCGAGCGATGTCGCTCCTCTCAACGGGATGATGCACAGGGCGCTTGCTTCCGGGGGGCTGGTTGCAGCGAAGGACCCTACCAGGGGAGGCGTGGCAAACGCGCTGAATGAGTGGAACGAGAAGTCGGGAATCGGTATAGTTGTCGAGGAGGACCAGATACCTGTCAGGGAAGGCGTCAGGTCTGCATGTGAGCTCCTTGGCATCGATCCGCTGCAGATAGGCAATGAGGGGAAGGCGATAATAGCGGTGGTGCCGGAATATGCCGAAGATGTGCTCAGGGCGCTTCGCAGCACCGAGGAAGGAAAGAACGCAAGCATAGTCGGTGTGGCGCGGAAGGATATCAAGTATGTTGTCCTGAAGACTGAAGTCGGCGGGGAGAGGATTCTCGAGAGACCGGTAGGCGACCCGGTGCCAAGGATATGCTGAATTGCCTTCGGCGGCGAAAGCATTATCACTTCTTCAGCCTCTAATAAAAGCGATAAAAATGGATTTTCAACTCAGTGATGAAGAGCAGCTCTTCCAGAAGTCTGTCCATGAAATACTTCAGGCAAAGCTTGCACCCGTTTCAAGGGAGATAGACGAGAAGCACGAAATACCGAGGGGTGTTCTTGACGAGATGGCGGGTGTTGGACTCCTTGGTGTCACAATACCGGACAGGTACGGAGGTGCGGGGGGAAATATCACCATGGCGACTCTTGGGGCAATGGAGGTTGGAGCTGCTGACCCAAGCATGGCAACTGCTGTCTACTACCTGCTTGTGACCGGCTGGAGTCACCTTACAGCAAAGCTTGGAAAGGAGGAGTTGAAGAGTTCGCTGCTGCCCAAGGTCGCATCCAACAAGGCGTTTCTGGGAATAGCCACAACCGAACCGGGAGGCGGTTCGGATCTCGTTGCAATGGCAACAAGCGCAAGGAAGCAGGGAAACAAACTGATACTCAACGGTGAAAAGAGTTACATCAGCGGCGTGACGGAGGCAAAGAAGCTCGGGGGCGGACACCTGACGCTCATGAAGACTGACAGGGAGCTCAAGCACAAGGGTCTGACCTTTGCCTATGTTCCAATCAATGCGAAAGGGATTGGAACGACGGTCCTGCATAACATGGGAAGGATGGGCATTTCGACAGGCATTCTGCAGTACACCGACGTCGAAGTCCCGGAAGAGAACATAATAGGGGATTACAACAGGGGATTCTACCATGCAATGCTCGGATTCAACTATGCTCGCACTCTTGTCGCGGCTGCGTGCGTGGGCGCCACCCAGTGGGCGCTCGATGTGGGTGCAGAATTCATCAAGAAGAGGACTGCCTTCGGCTCCCCCCTGGCAAAATACGAAGGGATATCGTTCGAGTATGCTGATCTTGCGGTTCAGCTTGAGATGACGAAGAACATGGTGCTGAAGGCTGCCTCCCTCCTTGATGCGTTTGACCAGGGGAAAAGCGTCCCGATGAAGGAACTCAACATGGCCGTCGCCGCATCCAAGCTGACTGCACCACAGCTTGCACTTGACGCGGTCAAAAAGGTGATGATCTGGCACGGGGCACTCAGCTACACCAATGAGACAATGCTTGAGATGGCAATGAGGGGAATACTGTCTTATGTTGTTGGTGCAGAGGGCGCTCTCAACATAATGAGGCTGATACTCGTCAGGGATATGCTTGGCCCTGAATACCTGCCGTACAGGTGAGAATGGAAACAAAAAAGGATTTGGAGTATTGATGCCACAACGGCGTTGTATGGAATCTGAAACGCCTGTCGGATGCATCCACAAGCAAAATGTTTATGGTCTCGGTGGACGAATAGACAGTCTATGAACAAGAAGATAGCCCTGATAGGCCTCGTTGTGTTCATCATAGGCATCGCCCTGCTTGCCGCTGGCTCTTACGAAACATTGTCCAACACCCATACGGCTGCAACATACACGCAGTATTCGGCTGGAAAATACATCAGCAATGAGCTGGTGCTCGACCAGAATGCTACTTTAACAATTGTTAATTCAGCCCCTTCAATGGGCGTGGTGAGATCTGCTGTCATGCCTTCTGTCACCAACAGCACCCTCGCTTCCGTTTCAGTGAAGCCTTTTGCAACGGCTCTCGGCGCGCAGGTCTATGAGCTTCCCGCTGGCAGCTATTATGTAGTATACTTCGGCAATTCGACGCCCACAGCCCACTACTCGTACGTATACAGCTCAACCGTTGGCCTGTTTGGACTCCTGACCTCCTCCGGGCTGTTCATAGCAATAGCAGGAGGCATAGTTGGCATTGTGGGTGTTGTGCTCAAGTCAAAACCTAGGCAGCAGCCACCTCCCTACTAGCCTGGTGCTTCTGTTTGGCGGACATAAACCCGCTTGGTCTGGCCGAAGTCATACTCTACCTGGCAATAGGAATTCTGCCCCTGCTGTATTTCAGGCGGGACGGAATGCTCTTCGGGATTGCCGCCCTCGCCTACTTCATCGCAATAGCCGCAAAGCTGATTGTTGAACAGTCTTTCGTTTCCTTCTTCTCCGGGCATACACTGGCAGCGTATGCTGCATATGGTGTTCTGACAGCTGTTTTTGAGATCGGTCTTGCATATGCCTTTGTCAGGGTCTACACCGGAGGCTATCGCCCTGACAGGGGCTGGGCATACGGCGTATACCTCGCCTTCTTCGAAAATGCGGTCCTGATTGGGGCACTCGGCTTCCTTTCACTGATTGCACTGGCCATCACAAACAGCAATTCCGGCCAGAGCGCTCTGGGCCCTGGAGCGGCACTGATTTTGGTTTCTGCTTCTTTCGAGAGGATTTCCTCACTGATTGCACACGCAGTCTGGGGGTACCTCGTCTTCTACGCTGCATTGAACAGGAAGCCCATGCATGCACTTCTTCCGTTGCCTCTCGCATTTGTGGACTCCCTCGCTGCGTGGTGGAATGCCACTCATGCGATATCATACCCGCTCCTGATAGCGGTACTGTTCACTTATGTGGTCATTGCGTCCATTTTAATCCTGCATCTGTCCGGCCACTGGGAAGACGCGAGACGGGGCCTGTCAAGAAAACATTATGCCGATTGAAGCGATGCCGAAATGGAGCGATCCGTGACACCAGAGGAACTTGAAGAACGATGGGAGAGGGAGTGGAAGAGCAAAGGAAGGATAGCTCCAGACTACGGCGGATACTCTGTTGCAGGCATACCGGCCGCCATCAGGAAGAAATACGAGAATCGGCAGCCCGCAAACGGCGCGGAGGAGTTTGTCCTGTCTGCCACGGGCGGGGGGACTCTTCTTGTCGTTCTTGATGGACTTGGCTACTACGAGATGAAGCGCAACAGGAGTGTTCTGCCTTTCTTCAGCAGATGCCTCAAAGATGGGCTGGTCCTTCCAGTGACCACTGTCTTCCCGTCGACAACATCGGCCGCAATAACAACGATGCATACGGGGAAGCTTCCAGCCGAGCACGGCGTGATTGAGTGGTATCTGTATCTGAGAGAACTGGGAATGCTGGTGGAGTCGCTGCCGTTCGCTCCAAGACTGCCGGAAGACGGTGACGCATTCAGAAGACTGAAGCCTTCGGTGAAGATGCTCTACAGGGGAAGAACTCTCTATTCAAAACTATCCGCTGAAGGCATATGCTCTCTGGTCATGCAACCGGCCGGGATTGCAGACAGCGCTTTCAGCCGGCTCATATCCAGAGGTGGAGAAAGGGCAGGTTATTCAAACCTTGACGATGCGCTGCAGAAACTCCGCCGACTGCTTGAAGCAGGGAAGCAGAGACTGATACACTTCTACTACCCCGGAATTGATTCGGCGGGCCATGCATATGGTCCTGCCTCTGCCCAGTATCTTGAAGAGATGAGGAGGGCAGACTCGTTCCTGGCAAGCGCGAGCCGCCTTGCTTCGCAAAAAGGATTTGAGCTTGTAGTGACCGCGGACCACGGGCATGTTGGCGTCGAGCCGAAAGACATGATCATGCTGGACAGAATACACGGTTTCGCAGGCAGACTCGACTCCTGCGGAGACAGGCTGATTCAACCTTATGGTTCACCCCGGGATGTCATAATAGACACTGTCGGGGAGGAAAACCAGTTCAGGGACTGGCTGAAGGGAAAGCTTGGGGAAAAGGCGGAAGTGCTGACAACAGAGCAGCTGATCGCGGAAGGTTTTTTCGGAAAGAGCATTTCAAGGGCCGGAAGGGAAAGGATGTCAGATGTCTGGGTCCTGCCGAACGGGGCAAACACTGTGTGGTACAGACATTTCCATGACGAAATGTTCGTATTCAAGGGCATGCACGGCGGAGCTAGCCTGAACGAGATGATTGTTCCATTGCTTGTGACTTGAATGACATGAATGAACACCGCTGCGTCGCATATGTTCAACTCAATTAAATATCCGTAAGGACATCAATAAAACAGATTATATGCCAGAGCGGAAAAAGCTCTTTGGAACGAATGGCGTCAGGGGCATCGTCAACGAATTTCTGACCCCCGATTTTGTTCTGAAGATGGGGAAGGCGATTGGAACAGAAATGAACGGCAACATAGCTGTGGCAACGGACACAAGGACTTCCAACGTCATGCTCAAGGACGCGCTTATTGCAGGCATTCTTTCCACCGGCTCGGACGTGGCTGATCTTGGCGTGATACCGACACCTGCACTCCAGTTCAGGGTGAAGGAAGGTCGGCTCACCGGCGGAGCCATGATCACGGCATCGCACAATCCGCCCCAGTTCAACGGCGTAAAGGCAATATCGACCGATGGAACCGAGGCAAGCGTGGAGGAGGAAGAAAGGATCGAGGATGCGTACTACAGTGGAAACTTCAAGGTGGCGGAGTGGAATGGCATCGGAAGCGTGACGCCCTGCTTCGATGCGGCCTCCGACTACATAAGCGCAATCGCTGAAAAGGTTAATTCGGAGCTCATAAGGGAGCGCAAATTCACGGTGGTGCTTGATTGCAGCAACGGTGCCTCCGCATATACCGCACCCTACCTCCTGGAAATGCTCGGTGTCAGGGTTGTGACGCTCAACTGCCAGGCGCAGGGTTCTTTCCCCGGACACGAAAGCGAGCCAACGCCCGAGAACCTGAAGGATCTGGTAAGGACTGTGAAGAACCTTGGCGCGGACATGGGCATCGCGCACGACGGTGATGCTGACAGGGCTGTCTTTGTAGACGAGAAGGGCAGATACATACCGGGGGAGCAGAGCCTTGCACTGATTGCGAGGGAGATAATCAGGGAGAAGCACGGCGCCACGGCAGTCGTGCCCGTCAGCACTCCGAGCGTTGTGGAGGAGGCGATAAAAGAGTTTGGGGGCAAGACTGTATACACAAGAGTCGGCTCTCCAATTGTTGCAAGGAAGATGATGGAGGTGGGCGGTGTCATAGGGGGCGAGGAGAACGGCGGAATAATCAATCCCCAGATGCAGTACTGCAGGGACGGTGGAATGACCGCCGCAAAGATGCTGGAAATTGTTGCAGAGAGGGGCCCGCTCTCGGTGCTGATAGATTCTCTTCCGAGGTTCTACACAGTGAAACTGAAGGTTGAAATTGGAGACATCAATCCTGCAGACATACTCAGGAAAGTGCGCGAGAAGGCAGGCTCATCCAGGGTTGACGAAACAGACGGGCTCAAGATCTTCCTGGATGAAGGGTGGGTCCTGGTCAGGCCATCGGGGACAGAGCCGCTGATAAGGATTTTTGCCGAATCAAAGAGCGAGAAGAATGCGAAGAAGTATGCAGAAGACCACCTTAAGCTCGTGAAGTCTCTCATGCACTGATTCCCGGGCGCATATGCCTGGAGTAGTTTCATGAATGAAGTTCAGGCGGCCGAAGCGGTGTCTGGGAGGCAACTGTTTCCTGACAAACTCATCGGACAGGATGCGGCTGGGGGTGAAGCAGTTTATGGATATGTTTCTCGACCGCATAGCACATGAAAGATGCATCAGAACAGGATGGCAAGGCTGACCAGGTAGATGACAAAGAAGACAAGACCGAAGCCCATCACGTAAATCGGTATCCTGCCCTTTCTTACAAAGAGGTAGTACATTGCGGATGCGAGAGCAGTTCCGAGTATGCCTATTGCTGCGGTCATGTTCAGGCTCCAGGGGACAAGGAGAAGGGAGAAGCCCGGGTAGAAGGTGGCGTACAGGACATTCTCTCCCACAAGTGCGCCAATGGCAAGATCGTTCTTGCCTGTAAAAGCCCAGATCATGCTTGCGATTGTCTCCGGTATGGCGGTTGCAATCGGGATTAGAAGTATCGAAAGGGAAAGGGCAGAGCCCGGGTTGGGAGCAGAAATCTGCGATATGGAATGCACCAGGAGCGTAGAACCAAAGTAGAGAGCGGCAATTGACACAACAATCTGCGCCGACACAAAAATTGGCCTGCCGAGCAGCCTGACAAAGTAAGCTTCTTCACCGGCCTCCACGGAAGAGGTGACATCGTTTCTGCGGATCAGCCATATGTATGCGATGTACGAGGCAAGGTAAGCGCCGCCCATCACGTACTGGAGAGGCATGGACCGGATGAAACCGGGGATGAGAATCCAGGGAAAGAGAATGGCAATGAGAAGGTAAGGCAGGCGCATTTCACGGCTTACTGCAAAGCTCCTGGAGAGAGTCCTGCCCAGCAGGAAAGCAACGACGAGCGAGAGGAGGACAAGAAAGTAGGAAAGCGTCGAGGTGATGAACGGCTCGCCTATTATCGTTCCTATTCCTATTTCCTGTCCCCTTCCACCTGAATTCGTGAAGACTGCAATGAGGAAAATGAACAATTCGGGGACGGAAGTGAAAAGAGGGGTCACAATTGAGCCGGTGAAGGAGCTCGTCCATTCCATCTTTCCCGCAAGATACTCTATTGCATTTACAAAGAGCAGCGAAGCGGAGAAGACCGCGATCAGGCTCAGGACGAGCTCCTCTAGCGGCGTCATGAATCGCTACCGAGCAGGCTGCTTCCTAATTAAACCACTGACAGACGGGCCGCTTACCTGTAAGACGGATGCCTCGTGGCAATTATCTCTCTTGCAAGCCTGGCGGCCAGAGCGGCGGTGTTTCCGTTGTCGTACTGCGGAGACACTTCAACAATGTCTGCCCCCACTAGTCTTGACGAAAGTTTGACTATAAGCTTTCGAACCTGGAGCGGCGAAAGGCCGAACGGTTCAGGCGTCCCCGTGCCCGGTGCATAGGCGGGATCGATGCCGTCTATGTCTATGCTCAGGTAGATCTTCTTCTTCCCCAGCTTTTCCTCGATTCGTTTTATTGATGCATCGATGCCTTTGTCCGCCACGTAATAGGCATCGATGAAATCCAGTCCCTTTGCATCTTCAAGGTCTTCCCTTGCAACCGACCTTATGCCGATCTGCATTACGCTGCCAATTCCAACATGGTCTGCAAATCTCCTGCTGGCGCAGGCGTGGCTGTTCTTCCAGCCCAGATACTCGTTCCTGAAGTCCAGGTGCGCATCCACCACGATGACACCTATGTCCCTCGGATAGTTGGTTAAGATGGGGGGAGAAATTGAGTGTTCACCGCCGAATGTAAGGAGGAACTTGCCGTCCCTGATTGCAGACCCTGCTGTTGAATGCACTTCATCGTACATTTCCTCGACAGGGCCGAATTCCTCCGTGTCACCCATGTCGAACACGTCGATATCCCTGAGGTCAACGCCGTGATCGAAAAGGTAGCTTTCAAAATTCCAGCTTGCCTCCCTTATGGCGTTGGGGCCAAATCTTGTGCCCGGCCTGTATGAAGTCGTGCGGTCGTAAGGCACGCCCAGAATCGCCACCCTGGCGGCGGCATAATCGTCTATTGTGTCTGCAAACCTCAGTAGATGGGCTGACATCTTGACTTTCACAGATCGAATATCTTTCTCATTCCCATTGAGGAGACGTACAGTGTTTCTCCTCCAACCTTCAGGGTCCCCTTCTGCTCCTCTGTCACCCTGAGGTGGAATGTCTCAAATGTTTCCAGGTCCATGAGCTGCACTTCCTCGCCTGACATGGACAGCACCTGTGCCTTCCTCTTGTCCATCTGAGGCACCTGCACCCTGTGCTTGACCGGGTGGACGATGCTCCTCTTCGAGCCGTCGAATACACCAACGGCCTCAATCCTGGCCTTGGCTTCACCGTGCTTCCCCGGTTTGGATGTGGAAATACTCAATATCTTGCAGGGCTGCTCGTCAATGAGGATGTACCTGCCCTCTTTCAGCTCCCTGACTTCGGCCTGGGTCCATGCCATATCTTATCGGATTTGACCATCTTGAGCTTGGTTAAATACGTTTCGCAGAAGAAAAGAAGAAGTTGTGTGCCGTTCGGTTGCCCCGTACAATTCACTGGACGGGAGAGGCATTGGAATGCATCAGGAGATCGGAACAGAATGCATCCCTACACGCGCATGACTCCATTCATGTACACAAAACTGTGGCCGCAGTTCGGGCAGCGGTCCGTTTTTCCGGAGCATATGGATTCCAAATCCACTCCAAGATGGCAGTCTGGACAGGCCATTACTTCATCGGAGCTATTCCCGGCAACTTGCCCCGTTGACTGCTTTCTCAAGCGCACAAACGAGTGAGGCAGCAGGCCAAGGACATTAGGCAGTCTGGAAGCATTGATCAGAAAACTGCTTGGAAGGTATTCGAACGGTGTGTAATCCTCAAGGCCGCAGGATCTGGTACCGCTTACAACAAGGCCAGCGTCTGCCGCCAGGCTGTTCACATAAGATCTTGAATAGAAAAACTCAAGGAATTGCGAACACAGCACCTGTCTTGACCTTCCCCGTTCCACCATCGGTACAGCGCCATTTCCCAATCCCATTGCCTTGAACTTGTCCACCATGACGGCAAGTGAGCCGGTGTGATAATAACTGAGTATCAGAGACCCGCCGGGTTTCAACACACGATGGAATTCTCTCAATGCCAATTCAGGGTTGGGCAGGAAATTGAAAACCCGTATCATGATTATCGTGTCAAAACTGTTGTCCCTGAAAGGCGTCTTAAGCAGGTCCCCGTTGATCTTCACCAGCCTTGTTCCATCATGTTTGCACTTTATTTTTTCCAGGAAACCGGGAATGACATCAAGTGCGTAGTATTCCTGGAATGAATCATGGAGGATGTTTGTTATTCTTCCATTTCCCGCCCCGGCCTCCAGCGCCCTTCCAGCCCCATTGGATGATATCAGCGACTTTGCGATCGAGCTCTCGACTTCAGTCACCTTGCCCCTTCCTTTCCATAACCGCTCGAACTCAATGCGTGAAAAGTCGTTCGTTGTGTCGACTCCATCCGGTGAACCCATGAGCAATCTCTGACGACTAAGGAATAACATATACATCAAGAAATCCCACAGTGCCGTACAGGCCCAGCAGATTAAACGGGAGAAAGACACAGATGACAATGCTATTGCAACTGTTCTGTGTTTCTGAACTCAAGCGTTTCAGCAAATGCAGTTGTGCAATGCTCCTGCATCTTCACGAAAAAACGGGATGCCGAAGGTATGACAATGTGATTGAGTTTGGCGAAAGCTGCGTTTAGGCTGTCTTTGACTTCGTTGCCACGCCGCGAACCGTTTAGGGGCAGAGTTGACTCCGTTCTGGAAAGGGGCTGAACAGAAGTTCTCTTCAAACGCCCGTTGCACTACAGGCACAAAATCAAATGAGATCGGTAAAACCTCCGGGTTCTGAAGAGATCTCGTTCAACCCATCGGCACACATCTCGAAACGAAGGGGACACATCAAGGGGATAACTCAACTTTTTCAGACCTATATAGACTATGTTTGGAATTGTCCTCAAATGACTCTACGTTGGTTTGCTACATATGGCTCCATTCGGTCAGACCATCTGAGAAATATGAGCGAATCAAGAACAAGCAACCAGAATGGAAATGACTTGAATTCGCCTGGAAACGACATACTGAAACCGCTGAACGACAGTCGCGTGAAGCGGTTTCACTACAAGACAATACTGATTGCCGGCATGGGCTTCTTCACCGATGCCTATGACCTGTTTGTAATCGGTGTGATAACGGCACTGTTCACATTCTATGTGCCGTTCGCTATTCCGGGCTATGTGTTCTCATTCCATGTAGGCAGCAAGATAACAGGTCTGACGGGCCTGTCGATGATATCGGCGGCGGCCATATTCGGTGCCGTATTCGGCCCGATGATTTTTGGACGGCTGGGAGATCTGTTTGGAAGAAAAACGATTTACGGCATAGAGATGGTAATTCTCATGGCGGGCGCAGTTCTGTCGTCCGTAGCATGGTCGTTTGCATCTCTCGTCGCATTCAGGTTCATACTTGGACTTGGAATAGGCGGAGACTACCCGATGAGCGCCACCATAATGAGCGAATATTCAAATGTGAAGAGCAGGGGCAGGCTTGTTGGCACAGTCTTTGCAATGCAGGGCTTCGGCCTCATAACCGGAATACTTCTTGCCATCGGGCTGCTCTACGCCATCCCGACAAACCTTGGACTTGCGTGGAGGCTGATGCTCTTTGCAGGAGCTATCCCCGCGGCTGCAGTCTACTATTTCAGGAGAAGAATGCCTGAAACACCGAGATACACTCTGCATGTGCAGGGAAGGGCCAAGGAGACTGCAAATGTGGTCAGCGACCTGACCGGTGTCTCGCTTAAGGCTTCCAGGGCAGGCAGGGCGGACAGCAGGGCAGAAGCGAGGAACAAGGGAACCTTCCTGACCTTCTTCACAACATACCTTCCGCTTGTCATAGGAACAGCACTCAGCTGGTTCCTGTTCGATGTGTCCTTCTACGGCACTGGAATAGACACCCCTACACTGCTGAAGTCTCTAAGTCTGGTCGCGGCTCCAACGCTGACACAGGTCCAGCATCTTATGGTGTCGGAACAGTACTCTGCCATCATAGCCCTTATATTCACAATACCGGGCTACTGGATAGCGGTTGCACTGATTGACCGTGTTGGCAGGAAGACGCTTCAGTACTCAGGCTTCGCGGTCATGGCGATTGCCTTTGCAGTCCTTGGTCTCGACCCTTCACTGATAGGACTCGGTGCGCCGTTTGTGATAATCTACGGCCTGACTTTCCTGTTCGGCAACATAGGACCAAACACAACGACGTTCATAGTGCCGACAGAGGTGTTCCCGACAGCTTTCAGGACAACGGGCCATGGAATAGCAGCCGGCACAGGGAAGATAGGAGCGACTGTAGGTGTCATCCTGCTTCCTGCGCTTCTGCTGCTCTGGGGTGCCCCTGGAATGTTCCTTTTCCTGGCAGGCGTTGCGGCAATAGGGACAATAGTTACATTGGCCCTGATACCCGAGACAAAGCAGACAACGCTGGAAGAGACGTCCAGGGAGAACCTTGCGGAGTCGCTTCTGACAGGAAGCCCGTCGGAGAGCGTTCCAGCCGAGTGAGAACCAAGCCACTCACAAAACCACTTAATTATTTCTCTTTTTCAATTCACCGTTTCCGTCATAGAAGCGGCTGAAGAGCACATAACTTATTTCTAGCGAATTGGAGTTCATGGAAGCATGGCCGACTCGTATGCTGCGGGAGGCATCACCGTGGCGAAGCGTATTTGGCCGCCTTACACGAAGCAGCTCATGTTGAGAAGCTTCATCATTGCGCTGATTCCCATAATTGCGCTTGTTGTCGTGCTGCAGCTCCCGCAGACAGCATACCTTGATTACGTCCATGTTATAACAGGCGCAGTCTGGACGGGTTTTGACATCTTCATGGGTGTTGTGTTTGTAAGCGTGATGAGGCTTGTAGACCCTCCAGCGAAGGTCGAGATCGCAAAGA
Source organism: Thermoplasmata archaeon (assembly GCA_021817225.1). Lineage (GTDB taxonomy): Archaea > Thermoplasmatota > Thermoplasmata > Sysuiplasmatales > Sysuiplasmataceae > JAJZXY01. The sequence goes on along the minus strand of JAKAVR010000010.1, from coordinate 12,086 downwards.
GACTTACACCAAGCATGCTTTTCATAATGCCCTCTGTCTCCTCGGTTGCCACTACAGCCGGGTATTATCTTGCGATACGGCTTGGCATTTTCAGCCTTTCCAGCCCTGAGATTATTGCCTCCGGCATCATTGTCGTGATTCTTTTCATACAGGGAATGGGAATATTTCTTCCAAATGAGGTCAGGAGCTTTCTCGAGATCATAAAGGAGAAGCCGGACACAAAGAAAATAGTCAGGCTGACAACAATAAACATGAAGCTCGGCGGCGTGCAGGCGATATTCCAGCTTGCTCTGATATTTGTAATGGCGCTCATGGCATTCTGACCATCTCCGCGAGCATATCTTCTGGCGAAGAGCAACGCGTCCGCCTGCTCTTTGGATTGAAATACACTGTGAGACTCCCAAGACTTATCTTCATGGAATCAGGTACTTGGCCTGTTGAGCCGTATGAACTCTGTGTACTGGTCCCCGGGATTCATGAGAAGGCGGTGGGTGCTTAGCATTACGCGATGCACTGCATGCGGATTCGCGTTCAATTTCCTGCATGGAAAGAGGCCGTCAATGGCCGCCTCCCTCGATGGTCTGGACTGGAGATTCAGATGCCCCGATTGTCACGCGAGAACAACTTTCAACCTCAGGAACACGAACCCGGAAGCAGGGTTGCCCGTTTATTCAGACGCGGGCCGCTTCACTTACTTTATCGTGATGCTGCCAATTGCAGTTGCCCTGATGACCGTCCTTGCCACATCAGTCTTGAACTTCGGTTTTTTCCAGGTATTCCCATTGGAGTTCACAGTAATTGTTGACGTACTGCTTGTGATGGAGTTTTCATGCATGGGGGCATGTTACTGGTATTACAGAAACAGGCTTGAATTTGAAAGGCTGGGTTGAGGAGTGGCAGAATTCAGAACAGCGTCTCCAGGCCGTGCTCATAGGGAGGCGGGCGTATGCGGACGAGAGAGGATCTCACTGTCTTCAAGGCGGTGAAGATGAAAAGGGACGCCGAGAAGGTCGCTACCTTCTCGGAGGAGCAACTCGATGAAGTCACGGGGCTCCTCTGCGGCAAGACGGGCGTCATAGATAAACTGATGGAAGAAGTTGGAGGTGTTGCCATTGAAGATGACAAAGAGAGAGAGAAAAAATAAATCACGGGGCCCGGTGGGTTTTCACGTCCACTCCAAGTGTAATCTCGTCATTTTATGACATGTGACAAAAATAAATCACTAACTTCAAGTAAATAGAGCCAGATCAAGAAGGCGACATCGTCCGTCCAGGACGACGCAGCAAGACACATTAGGAGGAATCAGCCTTAGTCAATTGGAAAAAGGAGGGTGTGCCATCAGTCATTGCGGCATTTGCTGTATTTGCCGCTCTGTTAATGCTTCTGAGTGTATTCGGTGTTGCCGTCTTCCCTTTGCAAAGCAAAGACAGGAGCCTGAAAAGCGCGTCGCCACATTCCCCGAACGTCATTCCCGGAGCTGTTTATGTTAATATTAACTGCCAATGATTGCAAGAGCCGATGCCTTGAACGAGGACAACTATGGAGAACGAGGAGCGATCTTCAGTGCGGGAGAAGTCAATAGCATATGTAAGGTACTCTCTCTACTCCTGGCTGTTTGTCCTAGGGGTCTATTTGATAGGCCTATTTGCTGGTCTCCAGCGGAGTCCCATCGGGATCGCGTTCGGCATTTTGATTTGTGTGTCGCTTGGTCTTCACATAATAGTCTATCTTCAATATAGGAACAGAAAGCCATCATCAATCAGATTAGCCAGTGCTGCTTTTAGCGAATGGAAGAAGGTGAGGATCTTTATCTTGGTGCTGCTACTAGTTGTTTCTGGTTTAGAGACTCTCTTCTTAGTCGCTAAACACAACGATGCCGCAATCGTAATAGTCATTGGCGTTGGCGCAGCCCTTTCACTTGTGTTATTTCTAATTTCCAGGCGCTACCTCAGACATGACACTTGAGACAGTTGATCAAAGATTCGTGGATTAGACTGTGACACAAGTAGTGTCGGTCATCCTGTGCCCATATTATAGCAACCCTCAGAAGTACAGAACCTCCGAAGTGTTTCTCAACTGTTTCGCAGAAATCACCGGAGGCTGCAAAAAGATTCTGCGGTGTGCAGGCACAAAAGAATAGGAAACAACCGTCCATTGCCGCAATAGGGCGAATCTGGCGAGCTTTTCTCCGACGAAAATGGCAAAACTTAACGGCGTTTCGAGATGCGCCGCTTTTGCAGGGATGAATGTCTTAGCACGGCGGGCTCATCGCCTTCTGGCGACAGTCTTGCGCTCCGCCTGCGCCTGGTGCCTCTTCGGCGGCGGAGAGTTTCTCAGCTCTGAAGCCCTCTTCTCAACCTCAGCCTTCAGCCTGTCGCCTATATCATTGCCATGGAACCTGTCAATCCTTGCGGCAATGACAGCCTTCGCCGCCAGGAACCTGGATATTCTCCCCCTCTGCTCCCGGGGCAGGCTGTGGACAAGCGGATGCTGAAATATCAGGCCATGCTTCGGCGGCCTCTTCCCCTTGCGAAGATGCCTGAAAAGCGCCTTTTCGGCACCGATGAGCTGCACAGTCCCGGCCGGAAATGAAGAGAGTCTTTCCAGTCCCCCGGCTGTCTTTACAATCCTGCATGCAAGCTTGGGCCCAAGCACCTTGGAAAGATTGGGAAACTCCTCCATCGATCTCCTGTCGATGAAATCGCCGGTCTTCTCAGCCAAATCGCTGAGATACAGTATCCCTGCGGCGAGGGTCATTAGGCTTTCCTTCTCCTCCTGAATGAAATCCACGCCGATAGATATGCCCTGCAGTCCATGCTCCGACTGAATGCTCTTCCTGTCGCCCAGTGTGCTGACAGCCCTGGAATAATCCATTCCCCTGAGAAAATCACCAAGTTCCGGGTAGTGGAGGCCGTACCACGAATGCAGCCTGAGATCCAGCTGGTTGAGCTGTTCTTCGGCCGCGTCATATGTCGCTATTGCCTCCATGAGATGCCTGTCCGCCCCCGTCTCCTCCTTCGACTTCAGCTCGGCGAGCATGACCAGGGCATCCTTCAGCAGCTGCTCGCGGAAGCCGAAGGTGGATGCCTGGATGAAGGATGTGTCCTCCATCACCATCCTTCCGATTGGTTCGAGCCTGCTCTCAAGGACATTCACCTTCCTTCCCTGCGCCATGGAGCGCTCCTCATCCAGGATGTGCCCCTTCTGCATGGCAAAAAGGCGTGAAGCTATCCCGGCAGGATCCTTTGGGAAGAGTGTGGAACGCACGACCTTGCCTTCATCTGCAAGGAAGACACCGAACCACCTGGTTGCGATGAACACAGAACGAAGGATGCAGTGCTAGGATAAACGTTTATTGGAGCAGCCCATTCGTGTCACTCAGGCAGGAGAAGAAGGGGAAGTCACATGGTTTTGAACGAGAAGGAGAAAAATGAATTTCTTGACAAGTACCGTGAGTTCGTGCGCATACCATCCATTTCCGCATCAGGGAAGAGCATTCAGGAGACGGCCTCGTATCTGAAGGACCTGATGCATTCAATGGACCTCAACCCGGAGATAATGGCGACCGAAGGCAATCCCGTTGTTTATGGTGAGTTCGATGCAGGTGCGCGCGAGACGCTGCTTGTGTATAACCACTTCGACGTGCAGCCCGTGGATCCTGTTGGTGAATGGGAAGCGGACCCGTTCTCCGCAGAGATTAAGGAGGGAAGGCTGTACGGAAGGGGCTCGGCTGACAACAAGGGAACGCTGATGGCAAGACTGTTCGGCATCAGGAGGCTGATGGAACAGAAAAAGCTGAAGATCAATCTCAGGTTCCTGTTTGAGGGAGAGGAGGAAATAGGGAGCCCGAGCCTCGACAGGTTCGTACGCAGTCACAGGGAGAGATTCAGGGCAGACTCGGTCATAATGGAAGGGAGCCAGATCGACGCAAAGGGGAGGCCGACCGTAACACTGGGAGTCAAGGGTCTGCTCTACGTGCAGCTTGAGGAGACAACTGGAAAGAGCGATTTGCATTCATCGCTCGCCGGGGTAGCGCCGAACGCGGCCTGGAACCTTGTGCATGCGCTAAACACGATTTACGACGGAAAGAGGGTGCTTTTCAGGGGATTCTACGACGACGTGAGGAAGCTGAACAGCGAAGAAAGAAAGCTGCTGAGAGACTACCCTCTTGACCCGGCCGAGATGAAAAGGTCGTACGGTGTGAAGAGGCTCAGGGCTTCGACGAAGCAGGCATTGGCAAAGGCACTGCTTGCAGAACCCACCTGCAACATAGATGGTTTCCTTTCGGGTTATGTGGCCGAGGGGCCGAAGACAGTCACGCCGCGGAGGGCAATGGCGAAGATTGACTTCAGGCTTGTCCCGGACCGGGACCCTGCAAAACTCTACTCACAGCTCAGGAAGCATCTGAAGCAAGTCGGGTTTGAGGGAAAGATGTCTGAATTCGGCTTTGAGCATCCCGTCCGTACATCCGTAAGGAGCAGACTCGCCTCATCCATGATATCATCAGCCGGGGAAACGTACGGCAAGAAACCGGTGGTGCTCATCAACGGCGCAGGCACGCAGCCCATGGGTGTCTTCACAAAAACGCTCGGCATACCCGACGGCGTGAGTGCGATAGGAGTCGGGGACAACAGGTCCCTGCCGCATGCACCGAACGAGAGCGTGGATGTCGAAAAATGCTATCTCGCAATTGAGCATACAAGCAATTTTCTGCTAGCGATGGGCGGCGGGAGCTAGACGCGCAGGGACATCATTTCAGGTCCGCGTTCACTATCGCCCCGTCCCTGACCGTCGGGACAACTTCGAACCTGTTCAACCTTGAGCAGAACTCGATGTCAGGTTCATCGCCGACTTCTATTATCTTTGCCGCCGACTTGGTGCTACGGAGCATCTGGACAAAGTCATCCTCCCTGACTCCCCTGAACGAAAGGTATGCGGACGCAGCCACTTCGCTCATCTTCACGGATGCGCCGGATGCAACAATTTCACTTATGAGCGCACCTGCACCCAGTTCGTCCTCGAGCGCGTATATCTTGTCCACGTATCCGCTGCAGAGTATTGAGAGTCTTTCATCCCTTCCTCCGTTAATTCCTGTTATGAATCCTGCAACTGCACCTGCATTGAGGAAGGATGATGTGAAAATGGAATACCTGGCATTCTGTTCCTTCTTCACCTTCAACGCTTTCGAAATCGCCTGGGTGCCCGCGGAACTTCGGTGTATCACCGTCTTTCCGCTGAAATCCATGTTTTCCGCATTTGTGAAAATCCGGGATGGCGAATTGCCGAATGCAAAACCGGGAGGCATTTTTCCCCTGTCTTCGCCCACAGCTATGTATTCGGGGTTCCTCTCCTTCATCTGCAGCGCTTCCTCGACAAGGGCTACGGGTATTATCCTCGCAACTCCCTTGTGCAGAAGTGTGGGTATTATGCTTGTCGCCCTGAAGGCGTCGACTATCACGAGATATTCGCTCATCCGGGACACGATGGCGCTCCCGGAATACCACTTCAGGTCAACAGTGAGCGTCACCGGATCACCTTCCCTTTCTGGCAAGCTGACCAATTTCGCCGGGGCTGAATATGCCCTCTTCGGTTATTATCGAGGTAACATAACGGGAGGGAGTGACGTCAAAGACGGGGTTCCTTGCCCTCTCCCCTTTTCCTGCGACCCTGACTCCCCTGAATGAGACGACCTCCTCCTCCTTCCTCTCCTCTATCTTTATCCCAGACCCGCTTCCGATTGAAAAATCGAAGGTGGATATGGGCGCTGCGACATAGAAAGGCACACCGTTCTCCTTCGCTACGACTGCCTTCTCATATGTGCCTATCTTGTTTGCAAAGTCGCCATTGGCTGCTATCCTGTCAGCACCCACTATCACGCTGTCGACGTCGCTCTTCAGGAAATGACCGGCGGCGTTGTCTGCGATTATGGCATGAGGTATCGACTCGTTTGTCAGCTCCCACGCCGTGAGCCTGCTGCCCTGGAGCCATGGCCTTGTCTCATCAACGTAAACAAAAACTTTCTTTCCCTGGTCTCTTGCAATGCGTATCGGCGCCAGGGCGGTGCCGATGTCGACTGTTGCGAGGGCACCGGCGTTGCAGTGAGTGAGTATCGAGTCGCCGTCTTTTATGAATCTTGCTCCCTCCTCGCCTATGCGCCTGCACTTGGCCACAATATCCTCCGTGTACTTCTCCGCCGCCTCCATTGGCCCCAGACTGGGGCCCATTTCCACCATCCAGTTTATGGCATAGAAGAGGTCATTCGCTGTAGGCCTTGTTGCCCTCAGGACCTGTTCCGCCTTTCCCAGATCCTGCTTCTGAACCATTGCCAGCGCCATACCGTAGGCGGCAGCGCAGCCGATGGCGGGTGCGCCTCTCACAACCATTTCCCTTATTGCAAAAGCAATTTCAGCATACCCGGACGCGCTGTATATTTCGAGCATATCGGGCAGCTTCCTCTGGTCAATGAAATGTATCTTGCCGGCCTCGTGCCACACCGCAACCATTTCCCGTGGTTTGCCATCAACAATTACGCGCATCTGGAAATCAGCCGGCTGGAAAAATCAGAGTAGCCTTATTACCTTTTTCAGTCTGGAAGGGGAAACTGTCTTCTTCATCGAAGACACAAGGCTGCGGTAGTAGGAGAGCTGCTTCCTTGCATCGACAAGGGATAATTTGAGCTCAGACTCGCTCAGTTCAAGCTCCTGGAGCTGGTTCCTGACCTTCTCTATTTCCCGGACAAGCCTTGTACGCTTCATTGAAGGGTTCACGATGCTGCCCATTGTCAGCTACCCCATTCCGGAAGCTTCTTTGAGCTCACTTGAACGGTCTTCTTCCAGCACGTTGAGCGTCAACTCGAGGGATCTCAGCCTTTCCCTGAGGTCCGACTTCATGGATTGAACTTCCTTCAACCTTGACTCAATTGAGGAGGTGGTTTGCTCCCACCGGCGAAGTTCTTTCAGCGTCTCAAGCACACTTACCGTGTTCAAAGATTTACCTCCCCCTTCTTCTGCATCGGCGTATTTAACCTTAACGCACGTTTTGTTCATTAAGTTTGATGAATGGAGAACAGGATCGACACAGTTTGTCAAAGCGGCCGCAGGACGCTTTACGGCCACCTGAATGGTAGCATTATAGGGCGAACTTGAGTCATGCAGCGCATGGCAGGCAGGCTGACAGGAACAGCCGATCTCCCGCTGCATACGGGAAAGGCACCCGCCTGGCTGTTCAGCAGAATGAGGGAACTCGGTGGTTCGATAGCAGAGCTCATGATCGATGAGCTTGGGCAGGCGCAGACAATCAGCAGGCTCTCCGACCCGTTCTGGTTTCAGGCACTTGCTTGCATACTCGGTTTTGACTGGCATTCAAGCGGAACAACAACGGTCACTCTGGCTGCGATGAAGGAGGGAATGTCTGAAAGGGGGCTGCCGGTCCATATCGTGGGCGGCAAGGGAAGGGCATCAAGGTCCATTGAAGAGCAGCTCTCGGACATAAAATCGGAATGCATCTCAAGCAGGATTGGCGAGCTTGCAAGGATAAGCAGACTGTCGGCCAAGGTGGATGGGGTCGCCGTCCAGGATGGCTACGACATATACCACCACGCACTGATACTTGACGAGCAGGGCTCCTGGGCAGTAATCCAGCAGGGAATGAACGAGGACACCGGCTACGCCAGAAGGTACCACTGGGAATCGTGTGACCACAGGTCAATGGTGAATGAGCCGCACAGCGCCATTGTTGGAAAGCACGAACCGCTTGTGAGGGATTTCACCGCAGGGGAGGGAGAGGAGATGAGAAAGGATCTTGTGGAGATTGCAGTCGGCAGGAAGGAAGAGTGGTACAATGGCATGATTCTCTCAGGAGATGAGCACCAGTCTCTTCTCGATGACTTTTCTGGGACCGTGACAAAGAGGCTGAAGCTGGACTGGTCAGCGAACTGGAGCATCCTCAGGGACAGCATAAGGAGAATACTGGAAATTCAACCTTCCAACTTCGAGGAGTTGCTTCTTGTGAGGGGAGTGGGGAAGAAGACTCTGCTTGCCATTGCAATGGCTGCGAATCTGGTATATGGGGATGAGCCAAGCTGGAAGGATCCGGTGCTGTATTCTTTCGCAGTTGGCGGAAAGGATGGCATCCCGTACCCTGTGAACACACGGCGCATGGAGCAGACGGCCGAAATAATAAGGCAGGCCGTGGAGAGTGCAAGGATTTCCGACAGCGGGAGAAAGAAAGCGCTGCAGGACCTTTCTTCATTTTTCAGGCATGGCAGAGAGCTTGCACTCGGCAGCGACCGGAGTGCATGACGTCCCGGCTGCCTATTCCCCGGGAGGTTTCACCTTGTCGAATCTCCATAGCAAGAGCAGGTCGTATATCGCCTTCAGCACGCCGCCGAAGATGAATGGCAGGCCAAGGGCGGTGAACTGCAGCATTGCGCCTGATATCCACGGGCTTGAGGATGTTGCCACGCTCCTTCCGATTCCTGTGATGGCTGCGGCCTGCGGTCTTTCCGCTTCCGAAGTGACCGACATCACATAAGACTGCCTCGGCGGAACATCCATCTGCGACATTGTCTGGCGCAGCAGCAGAATTGCGACGGCGACCGCAAACGTCGGCGCGAATGCCATCAGCAGGAGCAGTATGTTAGAAGGCAGGTGCGTGAACACCATCGTCCTGACAACTCCAATCCTGCCCGCGATAACTGGAGTGAGCATCAGCGAGATTGCAATTATCAGATTCACTGCGGCGAAGACATCCGACAGGGAGCTTAGCGAAGCACCGAATCTCAATTGAAACCAGTATGCAATGACGCTCTGCAGCACAAGGCCCCCTGCAAATGCGTCAATTGCAAAGAGCAAGGTCAGTTCCCTGATGATGGATTTGCTGCGTGCGCTGAGTGAACGGTAATCAAGCAGGCTGGCGGACTCGTGTTCCTTCCCTATGCCCGGTATCGTGGAATAGATGACAGCGTTCGCAATCAGGCACAACACATAAACGAGAAGAAGGCCCCTGAAGCCTCCAATACCCGCACCGAACAGCTGGTACAGCCATGAGGATGCAAATACACCAAGTGCCACAGCGAGGTAACCGGTTGTGTTGTAGACCGCGAATGTCCTGTTTCTGTTTGCAGCGCTCACATAGTTTGGCAGTAGCGACTGCTCAAGCGGAAGAAAAACACTTATGTCGCTCCCGCCCAGGCTGAAGTTCGCGAAGAATGAAAAAGGGATCATAAGCAGGAAGCTGTTGCTGAAGGCCACTCCCGCGGCAGCAACAGTCACCACGATGGTGAAAGAGAGGAGTGAAAGCCGTCTTCCAAGCCTCTTTACCCTGTAGGAAATGAGGAAGAGAAGAAAGGTGGTGCCAATCATGACGATGCTGAAGATTGCACCTATTTCCACCGGCCCAATGCCTATGAAACTCAGGTATGTCGGGAATGAGACAACTATAAGGCCGATGCCAAAGCCCCTCAGCGACTTGGCGGAGAAGATCTTCCACGACTGTAGCCTGTTTTCGTCCACCCTATCTCCCATCCAGAATCGCACGACAGATTAATATCAAACGCCGCATGATGTATACAAGCATGAGGGTTAGCGTCACACCTGAATTTTCGCTTGATGAGGGTTCCTCATTCGCCGGTGGACTGGGCGTGCTCGAGGGAGACAAATTCTATGCGGCGGCGCGCCTGGGCATGGAATACACAGTCATTACTCCCTTCTACAGCAGGGGATACGTTGACTATGACTTCAACAGGGGAATGGCCGTGCCTGTGGACAGCCCTTATCCGCCCGAATTTCTCGCAGCGCTCAAGGAGAAAACGGGAAGTGTTACAATAGGCGGCCGGGAGGTGGCAACGGCATACAGGGTTTTCACAAAAGGGAAGGCGAAGGCAGTCTTCATCGACACCGTGTCGCCCCCATGGGCGAGAAGACTGAACGAGCATCTCTACGAGCACACGGACACAGACCTTTCCTTCAACAGATACGTCCTCCTTGCAGAGGGTGCCATAGACTATCTGTCGAGGTATGAGAAGGGAGTGGAGGGCATTGACATGCAGGAGGCCTACACGACGCTCCTTGCAATAAGCCCAAACCTGCACAAGCTGGGCAGTCCAGGACTCAGGTTTGTAATACACACACCGGGTCCTTGGGGTCACCCGTCTTTCCCGGCCAGGAACTTCAAGGCGCAGTATGGTTTTGATTTCCTCTATGAAAAGGTGTATCTGACGGATCTTGGCCTCGCAACCGCCGAAAACGTGTTCTGCGTCTCAAAGAAACACCACGAGATAACTGCAAAGGTAATGCCGCACTTCGCCGACAAGATCGGATACGTGACAAATGGCATTGAAATACCAAGATGGAGAGATGCCCAGCTGGCGACAATGGGCAGAAAGGAATTCGGTGCATTCAAGGAAAAGAAGAGAAGGGAGCTGCTCAGGCACATCGGCATCAGGAGCGACGGCATGATACTGGCATGGAACAGAAGGATTGTCACGTACAAGCGGCCGGACTTCATGCAGAGGTTCATTGAGGAGAATGGCGACGGCGACCTCGTCTTCATCCTCGCTGGAAAAGCACATCCCCAGGATCTTGTCAACAGGGAGATCATGGAACAGTTCAGGGCGCTTGCGGACAGAAGGAAGAATGTGTACTACACCCCTTCATACAACATCGAGCTGTCGAAGAAGATCGTGAGCGGCGCGGACCTTATGGTCTTCACCCCGTTCAGCGGCTGGGAGTCATCCGGCACTTCCTTCATGAAAGGAATGGCGAACGGAACTCCGCCGATAACTTCGAGGGACGGGTCTGTGGTGGAGTTTGTCAGGGACGGTCACAACGGATGGCTGTTCGGCAAGGATTTGAGAGACCTTGTTCAGTTTGACTCAAAAGAGGGTATTGAGATAAGCAGGAAGGACTACGCTGAGTTCTCAACCAAGCTGCTGAAGGTTATTGATATGTGGAGGAACAGGCGTGAAGAGTTTGTTGATGTTGCGCTCAACTCCATGAATACACCTGGTTTTGACATGGACAGGGTAATGAAGGCATATTTTCCTGACAGTTTGAAAAAGAATGCATAGATGGCAGTGAGTCGCCAGTCAGGCAAATAGGTCGAATTCGATATAGATAAATACCCCCCCGATCTAGCTTCCGCCAGATGGCTTCGCACAACTACTCCATCAGCGTTCTGCTGCTGCTTGACCTCGGAAAGGGGCTTACCGTTTACGACCTGTCCAAGTTACTGGGAAGGTTCGACACCAGGGTGTCCAATGGAACAATCATACCGCTGATGAACAGGCTGATGGAACTGGAATATGTGAAATTCACGAAATCGGGCCGCAGGAAGATCTACCGGCTTACAGCCAGGGGGAAGAAGTATGTCGCCTCTGTGAAGAAAATCAGGGAGGGGATCAAGAGGAATGCCCTCACCACAATACTTGGCACAAATGCAGTCTACCTCGACCTTCTCGCGAACGTGGATGACATTAGCACGCTCGAGCAGGTTCTTGAAAGGATAGGCGGCGGCATGATGAAGCTCCTGGGCACTGCATTCAGACTGGAAAAGGAAGGGAACACGAAGAAGCTGGCGGAGCTCGACTCGTCTCTGCGAAAGCTGCTGGAGGCATACAGGTGAGCACCGCAACAGCAGAAGCCGGCCAGGGGCCAAACGCATTCGGCGGCGTTTCGGTGAGGCATGAAAAGGCGGGAATGACAATAGGCATCATGGCGTTCATGGGCCTGCTTGTGACCTATGTCGAGACAATGATAACGCCTGCTCTCCCGATACTTGTCAACTTCTTCTCCACAAACTACGACCAGCTCTCGTGGGTCATTACAGCCTATGTGATTTCGGGCACCATATCTGCGGCAATATTCGGCAGGCTTGCCGACATATACGGCAAGAAGAAGATATTCCTGGTGCTTGCAACAGGCTACACCATTGCCTTATCCTTTGGCGGCTTCGCACAGACACTTCCGGAACTGATAGCGATAAGGGCTGTGCAGGGACTGGGCATGGGCATGTTCCCTGTGGCATTCGCACTGCTCAACGACCAGCTGCCGAAGAGGGAACTCGCTCTTGCCCAGGGGATTGTCTCC
>JAKAVR010000009.1 GCA_021817225.1 Thermoplasmata archaeon | reverse complement strand
AATCTGGCCATTATGTACACAACATAATCGGTCGAAAGACCAAGAAGGAGTATCAGAAGCAATGTCGGTGTAATGAAAGATATGCTTGACTTAAGCACGTACTTGTAGAGCAGCGCATTGAGCGAGAATGCCGAAACCGCCGAAACGCCAAACATGGCAAGCGGCAGGAAAGCTGCAACGATCGACCTGAAGAAAATGCCGACGATCAGTATCGATAGCACAATGCCTATGATCAGCGCCCTGATCATGCCGCCGATTGTCTGAGAGGCAAGCTGGCTGCTCATCACACTGCTGCCCGATACATACAGGTGGTGACCTCCGACCGTGCTGAAACCTGCTGCAATCGCAGACTCGAGATCATTTGTCTGGGTGTCGGTAAGGTTGGCTGAAAGAGAGATTGCCATGATGGTTGTGGAGTTGTCCAGGCCAACGAAGTTCCTCATCACATAGGGCGATGGTATCACAGGATAGCCGTCAAAACCAGAGAATTGCATCACCCTGTTCACAAATGCAGTCAAATTGCCGCTGCTCCACAGCTGCTCAAGATAGGAGACAAGTGCGGCGCTGTTGACTTTCAGAAGCGGATTGAATTCAAGGGCTGCTGCCAGCCCGTGTGCGGTGAGCGCAACAGCTGTTTGCGTCAACTGCTGTTGTGAAGCAGGCTGGCTAATATTGTAAAGCCTGCCGAAGAAAGAAGGCACAGTGGTGTTCAGCTGGTCCACGATGAAGTTCCTGATTGACTGGTTTGAATAAAGTCCAGGCACAAAGGAGGAAAAGGAGTAGGCATAAGCATAGCCGTAATAATGCAGTCGCTGCGATTGGGTGGCAAGAGAAAAATCTGCCAGGGTGAAGTTGCCAAGAATTGAGTATGAAATGGCCTCCAGCGGCGGATTTGCCGAGGCGATGGTGTAATACTGCGAGGAAGTGTTCGTGACCGCCTGGTCTATCGAAGCTACTGCGTTCTGGGTGGCGTTGGTTATTACGGAATTGTTGAAATAGAAATAAAACGAACCGAGGTAGGCCGAAGGCACTGGAGAGGAGCCAAGCATCTGCTGTGTAAGCATGTACGCCGAGTAGGGCGAACCTGTCTGTCCCAGCTCGAAGAGGAAGATTGCTGGAATACCGTATATCATCTGCAGCGTGCTGTTCAGCGTTGTGTTCAGCTGATACATCTGAGCTGCAAGCTGTGCCGAAACGCCATATGTTGCATTCATCTCCTCCAGTGCACCTGAAGAGAAACCTGCAAGCGTTGTCTTCTCAAGCCCTACCACCGATGTAATGTTTGATGTGATGCCCTGGCCGCTGAGATACCTCGACGCAAGGGACTGTGCGGAGATATAGGAGGATATGACACTCGCATCGTTGATGTTAGTCCCGGTTGTGACTACAATAATGCTGTTGCTCGAGTTGGCGCTCGCTGCACTGCCTGGGAAATATTCACTGAGCAGATTGTCAGCCCTGACTGCCATTGAGTTGGACGGGACAATGCCTGAACTTATGTCGTAGGAAGTCATACCGAACAGCATCCCGGCGAATGGTGCCAGCAGCAGTAAGATTGCAATCCATGCGACGATCAGTTTCAGGCTGTGCCTCTCGGAAATATGGCCAAGGGATTCAAAGGCGCTCTCGAACATCCAATTTTGCATTAGCAGGAATCATTATTTAACTTGATCTTTGGTAATCACAGTACGACAAACCATCGCACAGACTGTCAGATCTGATGCGGGCTGCGTATGCTGTTTTCAATCAGGCGTGTACAGGAGTCGGTTTGAAATCACCCGACTGTGAGTCTATGCCATACCTCTTTACCTTCTCTATATCAAGCCCTCTCCTGCGGCAAATCCTCTCGACACCCTTGAGCATCAGCCATCCACCGACGGATATAAGCGAAGCAGTCCCTACCCTCCCAAGTATTCTGCCCGATGTCGATGCGGCCGAATCTCTGGCGGCCATTTTTGCCAGGTGCCTGTACGAGGCATAGTACACGGCCAGTTGCGACTCAGAAAGATGGAGTGAATCGAACTTCCTGCTTTTGATCAGGCCGAGGGGGACATTCTGCATTGGCGTAATTGTGAACTCGAAAGGCTTGTTGTCGTAGAACGAGTTGCTCATCCTGTTGATCATCTCCACAGTCTGCCAGTTGTCCTCTTCCTCTTCTCCCCTCTGCCCGACCTGAACTGTAAACGCAGGGCGCCAGAAGTATCTGTTGAAATTGTGAACGCCCCACCACACTATGTCCTGCCATGAGCCGTCCGAGCCTATTCTGAGTGGCAGCGTCTTGTTCGGCATGTGTATCTTCGCCAACCGCTCGCTGCCTGTTTCGACACCAACCTGTACCCCTATCCAGTTTGATGGCCCCGCCCTCATTATGTTGCTCAGTTTGCCTACGAGTTCAGGAAAGGCTGCAGGGATTGAAATCCTGCCATGAGTCGGATTGGCGCTCTCCAATCCTGGAATGGACATTACCGATGTGAACAGGTCGGTGAGCGCTTCCTCATTCGGTTCAAACATCCTGCCATGCTTGTATGCGAATATCTCGTCGGAGTGAAGCCATGCGTTCGTCCATCCGCCTTTCACATTGACTTCCACTTCCTTTCTTATCATCTCTTTCGTGTAATACCTGGAAGGACGCAGCGTGACTTCGCAGAAGTCGCATCCCACTCCGCATCCGCGCATCACTTCAGTCATGCCCTTCATTGTTGCTCCTGTGATCAGAGGAATCTGTTCAAGCGATGGATAGTTGGGTGTTCCTGGCTTCCGCGATACAAAACGGGGATGGTCCTTGTACGCCCTCCTGAAATTGTCATCAAAACTCATGTAGCCGGTGTAGAACATGCTGCCATCAATATCGCCGCTGCCCAGCTGCTCGAATATTTCTGGGGCGATATCGTCCGCCTCACCCTGGAATGCATAGTCTATTCCGCATCGCTCAAGCTCCTCAGGGAAAATGGTAAACTCCCAGACACCCGGGCCTCCCACTACAAGCTTCGCCTTCGTGCCCCTCCTGACAGTATTTATCCTGTCCATGAGACGGTACCATTCCTTCCTGACCCACGGATACGCCGTTGTGTCGAAAAGGATGCTGTAGGACATCGTAAGCGGCCCGGCGCCAAGAGGATCCATTGTCGAAACGCCAATAACCTCCGTGTCGTCCTTTATGAAATCCTGCAGGTGATCTTCATGCGCCACAACTACGTCGCGTGGCTTGAATTTGGTCAGGAGAGCAGCTTCAAGCTTCCTGAGGGAATATGGCGCATATTTCGCGCGACCGTCTGGCAGAGGAGGAGATGCGGATCCTCTCAGGAATGAATAGAACATTTCAGGAAGGACGTTAGATGGTGCGCAAGGCATGAAATCAAGCAGAGGGAAATTTCTGTAGTCGTAATTCAGAGTTGCATCCGGAACTAGTACGAATCTTGACATTTTTCCTTTCCCCTGTAAACATTCTAGTTACATAGGAGAGATTTAAGATTAGCGTTTCTTTCTAAGACGTATCTTATTTCACCGAACACCGGCAAAGCTCGCGTAACCTGTTTTGCACTTATTATCGTGGATTAATACTTAAATCTTGATGATAAATAATAACTACAACTTACTACCCTACATATTCTGCAGTACCAGCCCTCTCAACAGGGTAGCTATATGCAATATCCCACCTTCTGGACGAGGATAATTACGAATCTCAGACGCAGCCAGATTGACAGCTGAAATAGCCATGCGTAAATTCGTGATGCCCGCCAGTGACTCGAACCAGGCTGCCTTTACCACGACATAGTTGCCGCATCAATAAATAACAGATAATCAAAAATTACCGCAATCTCTCTCGCACCTGTCCTCACTGAAGCCTCGATACAACTGCACCATGCCATCAAAAGGACATACATTCCGAACCTTTTCACACGAAGGCAGCTGAATGCCGTATATCGTAACATTAAAGTGCATCGAACATTCGGCAAGAAATCGGCACGTTAATATCATTAAACACAGGTTTTGGATTGCATGAAGGCCCGCGGCCTTGTGTCCGGCAAGCGGTACATGGGTCTGGTGCTGTCGCTTCTTGTGGAGCTGATTGCGGGGCTCTATCTGCTTACCTCCGACACTTACCTGTCTCTACCCGGAAACTCTTTGCACTGGTGGGGACTCCTGGTGTATTCGATCATCAATGTTGTGGTCCTGCTGCTTGTCTTAATCGGTCCCTGGAGAGCGACGAACATGTTCGCAGGTATTTGGGGTATTGTCGGCATTGCCGCAATAATGGGAGATGCCGCTTCAAACCTTGCACTGAGTTCCTTCCAGGGGGGCTCAGCCTATTCCGGATGGGATTACCTCTTCGGTTTCGGCATTATCCGGGGCTCTGGCTCACTGTTCGCCACTTCCCTTTTCGTGACTTTGCTGCTTGTGTTTTCAGCAGTAACTGCATTCATAGGCTTCAGTGATCTGAGAGCCGTCCGGCGTGCCAGCTCAGGCTGAAGCTGTGCCCTGTTCAGAGGGAGGTAAGGCCTTCCACTCGACTCTCATCCAGTTTCCTGACAAGAGCGACCACAAGCCTTGACGTGGCTTCAATATCACTTACTTCTGCGAGGGCTGAATGGGAGTGGATATGCCTTGTGGGGACACAAATGGCGATCGAGGGGCAGCCTGAACGGCCGAGATGAAACTTCCCTCCGTCGGTTCCCCCTCTTGCAACGGAGGAAAGCTGATACTTTATACCCTCTTCTTCTGCCGTCTCGATGACAAGCCTTTTGAGCGGCTGGTTTGGGATCATACTTGCATCGAACGTTATAATTGAAGGACCACAACCCATTTTTGCGGGAGCCTCACTCTGCTTTATTCCGGGAACATCCCCGGCGATGTCCGTCTCCAGCACGACTGCAACATCAGGGTCAACAACATGCGAAACCGTCTGCGCACCCCTCAGCCCGACCTCCTCCTGGACTGTGGCCGCCATGAATAATGTATTGGGATGAGCAATCCCCGCCTCCCTCAGCATTTTCATAACCTGCAGACCCACGAATGTCCCTATTCTGTCGTCAAATGCCTTTCCTATTACGACCCTGTCACTGATGGATGTGATGAACTCGGCTGACGGTGCGACCGGATCGCCAACCTTCACCCCAAGTTCTTCTTCCACAGTCTCCCTGTTTCGTGCGCCCACATCGATGAACATCTGATTGACTTTCACAACCTTCTCTCTTTCGTCGGGGGAGAGCAGGTGCGGGGGTTTCGAAGCAATGACCCCGACAACATCACCCTTGGCAGCCCTTATTTTCACCCTCTGTCCCAGAAGCACCTGGTCGAACCATCCACCGAGCGGGTTGAAGGTCAGGAAACCACTTTTTTCATCGATGCCTGTTATGACGAACCCTACCTCATCGATATGTCCCGCAAGCAGGACCCTCGGTCTTTCGGCTTTTCCCTTCAACCTGAAGATGACTGAGCCGAGCTTGTCCTTCAAGACTTCATCCGCAAACCTTTCTCCAGCTTTCTTCACAATAGACGCTGTCTCAATTTCAAAACCGGACGGGCCGAATGATTCGGACATCTCCTTAAGCAGGCTCAACTCTCTTCCATCAAGCGACATGCAACCTTATCGGCGGCCCTCAATAAAAATCTGACCGAAAGTCTGCGAGGAAACAGCGAGGGGCCGATGAAAATTCTGTGCTCAGGATGCGGCCCATATCAAGCAATTAATACAAGTTGCAGATTAGGATTTGAAGTGTTAAGATGACAAGCAGAGCAATTGCAGGAGAAGATGTTCATTACAGTGGTGAGCTGGGACCCATCGATGCATACCTCTCCAGACCATCGGACGGCAAAAAATACCCAGGTGTCGTTGTCATACATGAAATATGGGGACTCAACAAGCACATAAGGGAAGTGACGGACAGGCTGGCATCGGAAGGCTATGTTGCACTTGCGCCGCATCTCTTTTCAAGCAAGCATGTTTCTCCACTTCTGACGGAGGAGAACATCACAAATGTGATGGAATTCTTTTCAGCTCTGCCACCGGGAAAACAGCGCGATCAGGAATACACAAGGAAGGAACTTGAGAAACTTCCGGAAGAGAGAAGGAGGATTGTTGGCCAGCTAATGGGAACGCTGTTTGATCTGCCGCAGGACAAGCTTACAAACGAGCTGGTCGCGGCAACAAGATACCTCAGGTCAGGCGGCCTTACAGACGGAAGGATCGGCAGCGTGGGATTCTGCTTTGGAGGCTCAATGTCCGGGAGACTTGCATGCACGGGTGAAACGGATGCATCGATCATCTTCTACGGAGCAAACCCAGAACCCATTGATACTGTCAGGAACATAAAAGGGAGCGTTCTTGGAATATATGGCGGTTCGGACAAGCGCATAGACGCGGGATTACCTGAACTGGTCAAATCCATGGTCGATAACGAGAAGGATTTCGAGATGTGTATCTACCCCGGAGCTCCGCATGCATTTTTCAACGACACACATAAGAGCAATTACCGCGAGGAAGCGGCCAAGGACGCGTGGCAAAGGGTACTCAGATTCTTTTCAGTGAAGCTTAAGAAACAAAACTGAAACAAGACACGACAGATAAATGAAAACTGAATTGAAGAATCCGAGGATGAGGTGTCTCATGCGCCGCTCCAGGCAAGGCGGTCCGGAAGTGTGAACTCGTTTGGATCGAGACAAACTTGATCTGTGGTTTCTTGTTGGTTCCAGGGGTACGAGGAGTTTCGCCGGCGGGATACTTTCAGTAATAATCAGTCTCTACTACAAGTCCGTCTTCACTTCACTTACGCTCGTTGGAATACTCCTGGGCGCAGGAGCCATAGGTGTCCCGTTAATTTCATTCGCAACAGGACGATATGCGGACAAGTACGGAAGGAAAAAGCTCCTGCTCCTGACGATTGCACTGCTGCCTGCTGCATTGATCATGCTGCTTGTCACTGCAAATTTCTATGTGCTTATTCTTTCGGCGGCACTGGGTGGCTTCGGAATAGCGGGCGGCCTTGTAGGCGGCGGGGTCGGGGCAGCTGTTGTTCCCATGCAGTCTGCCCTCCTTGCCGAGAAGACGAATGCAGGAAACAGGACGCTTGTTTTCTCACTTTTCACGGTAATGTCGAGCATTACAGGTTCAGTAGGAGCTCTTGCCTCCAACCTCGGTGATTTTCACTCCCTGTTTGTTATAGCCCTCGCCTTTTCCGCATTTTCATTAATTTTTGCAATTCCCATAAAGGAGAATTTCAGACCGAAGAACAGAGTCGTGCCCACTGGTGCGGGTACGGAAGGCAGCGGGGAACTATCCGGGCCGAAAGAAGTCGGAAAGCCACTGGAAAGCGGCCGGGATAAGAACGAAAACAGGACCACAATACGTAAATTCATCATAACAGGGGCGATAAACGGCGCTTCTCAGGGCTTAATCATTCAGTTTCTGCCCCTTATACTCCATTACCAGATGCATTTGGGTCAGGGACAGATCGGGGACCTGTTTGCAGTCGGAGGGTTCTCAAGCGCACTGTTCATGCTTGCAGCGCCTTACATGACGGAGAAGCTGGGATTTGTTAGGTTCATAGTCTACTCAAGAGCGCTTTCGGCGGCGTTCATGATATACTTCCCGTTTGCCACGAGCGCCCTACTGGCCTCGATTGCATATGTCATTTTCACCATCTTCAGGGCGATCGCTCTTCCAACCCAGTCGTCACTGATGATGAACCTTGTTGACGAGGAGACAAGGGCCAACGCTTCCGGCAGCAATCAGGCAGCGAGGCTGATACCGTCAGCATGCGCCGCACCTGTATCCGGAGTCATCCAGGACTTTCTTGGGTACATCATACCTTTTGAGATAGCGTTTGTGATGAGCTCGCTTAACATCTATCTCTACCTGAAATTCTTCGGCAAAATTGCGGGTGCAAACAGGCACGAAATCATTGTGCATGAGAGCTGAATGGTCAGGAGCCGAGCGCAAAGGTGATATTGGCGATCAATTTTACATCATCCGGAAGGTAATAATAACAACCTGCGCAGTAAAGTGCCCATTCGTCAGGGGGAAAGCAGGGAGTCGGTTGCGCTCGAATGTGCAATTGACCAAGCGCATTGGATTCTGCAGGAAGAACATGGAGAACTTATCGGTCAAGGTAGTCGACTTGAAAATTGCACCACGGGGGACAGAGAAGGATGAATAGGGAATACCTCGAGGTGTGGAACTCGCTGATGACACTGATAAACGGTGTGAGGAAGGAGATTGAAAATGCGATCCTTCCAACAGATATCAGCTACCTGGAATTCCAGATCTTGCAGTATATCAAGTTCATCGGACCGTCGACGCTCGCCACACTCTCGAAGGAGCTCACGATAACCAGGGCGGGAGTCACGTTCACTGTTGAGGGCCTCGAGAGCCGCGGGCTTGTAAAGCGTAAAAAAGTGGAGGAGGGACGGAGGGTGGTGTTCATAGCACTGACACCCCTTGGAGGCAGGAGGCTGAATGTGGCGCTTAAGCTCCAGAACGACCTCATAATACGAAAGATGTCCCAGATGAACGGGGGCCAGCTCAAGTCGCTCAACACACTTATGCTCATGCTAAATGCGCTGCGCTGACCCCGTTCTCCCCGACAGGGGAATATCAAAACAGATTAAAAGCGGCAGATTCATTGCATAAGCATGACGGCAGGCAAAATGGAGACATCCGGCAAGTCCGTAGTATACGAGTCCGAGGACATATCGGTCATCGAAGAATCACCCATGGAGATCACAGACGCCCTGGTCCTCGTGGGATTTCCGACAATAGGACTTGTTGGTTCAATAGTTGCAAATCATGTCATCAGGCAGCTCAAGCTGAGGCGGATCGGCTACTTCTCCTCCAAGTACTTCGCACCAACGGCGGTGGTCATTGACGGTGTGCCAAATCCTCCTGTCAGGATATATGCGGGGGAGCATCTATGCGGCCCGGGCAAGAAATGCCAGCAGGTCGTTGTCATTACATCCGAATTCACTCCCCCGCCGGAAATGATCGAACCGCTTGCCGATGCAATAATCTACTGGAGCTCAAAGAACAATGTTTCAATGATGGTCACTCTGGAGGGTTTCAACTCCGATACGGAAAACAACACAAAGCCGGAGATAATTTCAGTGGGGAGCACACTTGATGCAAGGCACCTCCTGAAAGAATTTGAAGTGCAGCAGATGTCTGAAGGGATGGTCGGCGGTGTATCGGGGGTGCTGCTGCACAAGGGCTCTGTGGAGAAGATAAACATAATTTCCCTGCTGGCCGAGGCACCAGCGAACTATCCTGCAGCAAGGTCAGCGGCAAGGACGATTGAGGTTCTTGACAAAATGCTGCCGCTGATTAAGCTCGACCCTAAGCCACTCTACGCCAGGGCCACAGAAATCGAGACTGCAATAAAGGAGTCATTGACCAGGACTACACCGAAAGGGGAACTGGGACCCGGAGGAAGTTCACCCGCTTACGTGTAAGGAGTGGAACGGGACTGACAGCTGGAAGAAGAAGGATGCTCCTGGCCGCTTTTGTGGCCTCAGTCACCCTGATCGTGGCAGCGGCGGAATACACAGTGCTGGCACCTGGCAGAAGTTCCCCGATTGAGAGTACGCTTGTCATAGACTTCGGGACAGACAATCCCTCTTTCATGCCGGGACACACGCTCAATTTCACTGAGGCGCATGGAGAATGGAGCTATACCGTC
Organism: Thermoplasmata archaeon; assembly: GCA_021817225.1. Classification (GTDB taxonomy): domain Archaea; phylum Thermoplasmatota; class Thermoplasmata; order Sysuiplasmatales; family Sysuiplasmataceae; genus JAJZXY01. The sequence continues at coordinate 36,859 of JAKAVR010000009.1, read as the reverse complement.
TCCAGTTCAAGCGTCTCGGAGTACATCTTCAGCAATGTGAATATCACGAACGACAATGTGTGGTCACTGATGCAGGCATCATCTATCGCCATGAAGTCAGCCACTGGAGTGAATATCACTTTCGAGTCGACCTACTTTCCAGGCTTCGGGGAATCCCTGATAACAGGCATCCAGGGAGTGAACAACACAAGCACCCTCTTCTGGCAGTACACTGTGAACGGCCAGCCTGCATTGTACGGCGTACAGCTGGAGAAGCTGAAGCAGGGGGATGTTGTTGTCTGGAGCATGTCCCCGGCGTAGCCTGCGACTTTTCTGCATGCAGAATCTGACGAAGAGATTCTGTAGCGGAAATGCGAAGAGAAGAGTATATAAAAGAGTCGCAAGTACAAGACATCAAAGTCAGAAAAGTCCTGACCCGGGGCAAATTCTGCATATGAACGAAGAAGAGCCGGCTGAACGAATTGACGTATTTTCTAACATTGGTCAGTTAGAAGGATGGATGCTGGACCGGGAGTGATTCCGGTTGCCTGGAAGGGACTTGCATATTGGTGATATTGTGATTGAGAACAGACTGCAGTGGTGTATAGGCGGCGCACAGGGGAGCGGTGTCGACACATCCGCCAACATATTCTCCCGTGCATGCGCGGAAGGCGGCCTCTGGGTCGTCGGCAAGAGGGAGTACTATTCAAACATAAAGGGAGAGCACAGCTATTTTGTCGTCCGCGTGGACAGGAACAGGGTGGATGCGCTCACGGAGGGTTTCGATGTTCTCGCAACATTCGACGAGGAGACAGTTGCGAGGCATTTTGACGAGGTGAGGAAGGACGGGGGAATCATCTACGACCCGTCGCTGGCATCAAAGAAGGTCGCGGACATACCTACGCTGGACAAGAGGATAAAGGATGAGTTTGCAGAGAGGTTCAGGCAGTCCGGAACAATAACAATAATGACACTTCTGGAGGATGCCAAGAAGAGGGGAGTGCACCTCTTCCCTGTTCCATACTCCACGCTTCTCAGCGGTGTTTCCGCAAAGACAGGCGAAAAGAGGCAGTCAGTGCTTGGCAGGATGGTGAATGTGATTGCTGTTTCAGCTTCATTCGCGCTCATGCATTACAACCTGAATGAACTCGAGTCGTCCATCGACCACGTCTTCGGCGGCAGAAAGAAGCTCTCCGAACCGAACAAGATTGCGGCTGAGGTTACTTACGAGTACATGGCAGGAAACTTCAAGGACGGCCTCGGCTACCAGCTGTCGCGAGTCGCGACGGAGGGCAAGAGGCTTCTGCTTAACGGCAACCAGGCCATAGCCCTTGGAAAGCTTGCCGGGGGACTCAGGTTCCAGACCTACTACCCAATAACGCCCGCAGCCGACGAGAGCACGTACCTTGAGCGGTACGAGCGCTTCTCGGTGAAGGACGGGGATAAGAAGGGCTCTCTGATGGTTGTCCAGACGGAGGATGAGATTTCAGCAATAACCATGGCCATTGGAGGCGCGCTTTCAGGCGCCCGTTCCTCGACGTGCACGTCTGGACCAGGCTTCTCACTGATGTCGGAAGGCATAGGCTGGGCTGGAATAAACGAAGTTCCGGTGGTGGTCACCAACTACCAGCGCGCAGGGCCATCGACAGGAATGCCCACAAGGCACGAGCAGGGTGACCTCAAATTCGCATTGTACGGCGGCCACGGTGATTTCCCCAAGATCGTGCTTGCCTCAGGTGATGTTGAAGAATCGTTCTACGATGCCAATCTCGCATTCAACTACGCGGAACGGTACCAGCTGCCGGTCATTCACATAGTTGACAAGGCGATGGCAAACACGACAATCACGCTGCCTTATTTTGACCCTGACAGGATGACGATTGACAGGGGACTCTTCCTGGGCGACGGAACACCTTTTGTTCTGAAGGAGGGGGAGGAGTACGAGAGGTTCAAGTTCACTGAAAGCGGCATTTCTCCAAGGGTCCCGATAGGCACTCCGGGAGGTATTTTCTGGAACACAGGGGATGAGCACACTGAGCTTGGCCACATAACTGAAGACCCGGTGATCAGGGACAGGATGATGGACAAGAGAATGGGCAAGCTGGATCTCGCCCTGAAGGAAATACCAGAGGATGAGCAGTATCATTACTTCGGTGCCGAAAATCCAGACCTGCTTGTCGTGAGCTGGGGATCCACAAAGGGGAGCATACTTGAAGCAATGGCCAGGCTGAACCAGCACAGCGGCAAGATCGGTTTCCTGCAGATCAGGCTCATCCGGCCCTACCCTGCGCAGGCGGTCATCAGGCTTGTCAAGTCCGCACACAAGTTCGCAGTCATGGAAATGAACTATGTCGGCCAGCTTGCCGACATAACAGCTGAAAACACCGGTCTCCTTGCCGATTACAGGATAGTCAAGTTCAACGGACGGCCGATAACGGTGGACGAGGCATATGTTTCACTCAAGAGAATTGTTGAAGGAAAGTCTGAAAAGAGGGTGGTGCTGACACATGGCGCTTAAAATGGCTGATATGAAAACTGAAATGCACAACGACTGGTGCCCGGGCTGCGGCGACTTTGGAATACTCAGCTCGGTGCAGATGGCTCTTGCCGACATGAACCTGAACAGGGAGGATTCAGTTATTGTGAGCGGCATAGGCTGTTCCGCGAAGCTGGTGCACTACACAAACGTGACGGGCATACACACGCTGCACGGAAGACCACTTCCGTTCGCAACAGGTGTGAAGCTTTCCAACCCCCATCTCAATGTTGTGGTTGTTGGAGGAGACGGCGACGGACTTGGGATTGGCGCGGGCCATTTTGTGAACGGCGGCAGAAGGAATGTGGACATGCTCTACATAGTGCATGACAACGGCGTCTACGGCCTCACAAAGGGGCAGGCATCCCCGACGCTCAAGCTCGGGGAGAAGACAAAGAGCCTTATCTTCCCTAACATAACAAGCAGCATCAACCCGCTTATACTGGCAATGGCCAGCGGCTACACATTTGTGGCAAGGGGATACGCCTTCAATGTGTCCCACCTGAAGAAGCTGATTAAGATGGGCATAGAGCACAAGGGTGCAGCGTTCATAGATGTGCTTCAGCCATGCCCGACATACAACGACATAAACAGCAAGGAATGGTACAACGGCGAGGACAGGATGGAAGAAGGCGGTGGAAAGGCAATGCCCAGGGTATACAGCCTTGAGTCCGAAGGGTACGACGGCAGAGTCAATACCGAAGGCGGAAAAGATGCCGAGACTGTCATGCTCGACGCCATCCGCAGAGCTGTTGAATGGGGCGACAGAATACCCATAGGCGTACTCTACAACAACGAGGAGATACCGACGTACGAGGAAAGGATGCTTCAGCGCATGCCCGAATACATGGAGCTGCCGCCTGCAAGGCAGCGCATTTCAGACTCCAGGAAGAAGCCCATAGCAGACATCACGCCGTTCATGGACGAATTGAGTGTCTGAGGGTGGCTGATTGACACCGGAGGATGCGGCTGTCGGTGCCTCCCTTGTCGTGCTCTCGCTTGTGACACTTTCTCTCTCCATCCTTGTACTGCGCAAGTACAGCATGGGGAAGAACAGCTTTCTCTGGTGGGGAGCCGGCCTTTTCCTGGCCTTCGTCACAATAATGCAGGAGGCATTCATCTACTTCGGTTACTGGTCCCAGCCGCTCATACAGTCGTATATTTTCATGGTTGCACTTCTTGTCGGTTTTCTTTCAATAGGCTCCATGAGCATGGTCAGAAACGGATGGGTCAGGGCCGTCTGGCTCGTCTACATGATACTTATGAGCATCACCACAGCCTATTTCAGCTTCACAACCAGTGTAAGCACGTCGGTGGTAGAAAAGGGGGTTGTGACCCAGGCGCTGCCGCTCTATGACATAATATCCTCCACGCTTGTCACCGCGCCCGCCGCAACTGTGATCATAGCGCTCGCACTCTACTCCACATACAGGACAAGGAGGATCGGCACACTCCTCATTGCTGCAGGCGCAACGGTGCTTTCTGTGGCGGGGTCGCTATTCGCACTCCACAGCTTCCCCGTCGCCCTCTACTACGCCGAGTTCGTGGGCATACTGCTTCTCTTCCTCGGCTTTCTCGACTTCCCCTCCGGCCAGGGGACGACTCGTGGAACAATCCACTCCGCCTGAGCCGGGCACGTGGCGGTGCTACTGCCCGCGAGAACACGCTTCGCAATGGTATTTCCCGGACCTGACCTCTACCGGATGCCACTTCCCGTCCATCTCTATGAGCGCCCTGCCGCATGAGTCGCAGCGCTGTCCCTCATCAGGGGGTGTGAAAATGAGATTGAGGTCGTATTTGTGGGACCATGTGATGCGGCCATCCTCCAGGCTTCTGCCCGCAATCCGGCCGTCTGGATTGTGTACCATGAACGGCCGATAACGCCTCCTGAAATAAAAGCATCGTGAAACAGGTGCCCGGTCGCCGTTTGCGCAGCTCCCGATTGATTCCACCCTGCAGCCTGGACGGCTTTATGCATTGCACCCAGACCCGGACAAGTGTGCCTTCACAGCTCGCTTATTGATTTCAGCTCGCTCAGGACTCTCTCCCTTATCGAATCGGGAGATTCCTCCTTCGCCGTTCTCTTCCCTTCCCTGATGACCGTGTGCAGCATGCTTTCCTGCTTTGTCCCGCAGTCGGGGCACCTGCCCGGCCTCTGCCCCTCGTGCAGCACATCAAAATTCATGCACTTTGGGCACCTGTACACATCCTTCGCACCCGAATACTTGCCCCTTTTCGTGTACTTTCTGCCATCCACTTCGACAATGTCAAGGGCAAAGTCGACAGTTGGTGCATTGCTTATTGCAGTCCCAACACCGAAACCGTCCACGCCTGCGGCAACAAGTGAAGGGATATCCTCCTCCCTTATTCCGCCCGAGACGATTATACCGACGTTTCTGAAGCCGTTCGCGTCAAGCTCCCACCTGACCTCTGAAACGATGGATGCAAATGAACCCCTTCTCGACTTCGGGGTATCGAGACGCACGGCATACAGGTCCGGTATGGTTCTGGCCGCGAGCAAAGCCTCGCTCTTCTCGTCCGAGAATGTGTCGACAAGTGCAATCTTCCTGGTTCCCCTGTGGGCGGCCCGTGAATATGCATCGAATGCCTTGCGTGAATCTCCGAATACGAGCACTTCCGCATGCGGCATCGTTCCCTGGGGCGGGTGTCCAATGCACTTTGCACCCAGTATGGAGGAGACCGCATCGCAGCCGCCTATGTAGGATGCCCTGTCGATCATAGGTGCAATGCCCGGATGCGCCCTTCTGACACCGAAGGAAAGGATGGTCTTGTCGCCAGCAGACTTCCTGTACCTGGAAGACATGGTTGAGATTCCGGAAGACTGGCAAAGGAAGCCAAGGGCGGGTGTCTCATAGACCGCAAAATCTGCATATTTGCCCTCAATGCGCACAAGCGGTACGGGGATACCGCGCCTCGACTTGTTCCTGAAGACAGTGCCCTCTCTGAGGGAGCGGATAGTCACCGGCACACCCTCGAACAGCCGGACCATCTCCTCGACTCCGGTCAGTACAGCCCACTTCCACTGGTCTGGAAGTTCAGTTGCCGTGATCTCCGCCTTTACGACAACACTGTCAAGGCCGTTCTGCTGAAGTATCTCCCTTGTGAGCCGGAAGTATGTGTCTGTTGTTTCCCCGTCCGCAATTTCCTTCGATGAAGCGACGAAAAACTCCTTCAGAATTTCACCTTGCTGAGTTGCGTTATTTTGCTTCCGTAGATATTCTCCATGTACTTTAGCGCTGTTGCCTTGGTCCTGGCGCTTATGCTCTCCACACATTCCTCCACCACAACCGTCCTGTATCCCCTGTAGAGGGCATCTGCAACGTTGTGCTGGACGCAAATGTCCGTGCTTATGCCCGCGAAGTAAATTGTATCCACACCCCTGGCCCTGAGGGAGGCATCCAGGGCGGTGTTCTGGAATCCGGAGAATTGCCTCTTGTCAAACACTGCATCACCCGGCTGGGGATTGAGCTGATCCACAATCTCGGAGGCTTGCGTTCCTTCCATCGCATGCTTCCCCCATACCCTGAGTTCAGGATCGCCTGGCTTATGGGCATCCCTCACGTAGAATACAGGCACACCGCTGGATCTTGCCCTGCTGCACAGCGAAACAACCGCAGGGACAATTGCCCTTGCCCTCCTTGAACCAAACTTGCCAGTCACAAACTCGTTTATCATGTCAACGACAAGAACTGCCTTTGCCATGCTGACCCGTAGGTATGATTACGGCACTTCCGTTAAAGCTAACGCAACGCCGGGAACTCAGCCCAGGGGGTATGCGTATGAGAGCCATGAGATGATTACGACGGCGGCCACTATGAGGCCGACAACCAGCCATGGGCTCAGCTTGAGTGCCTTCTCGTCCTCCGAATCAAAGTAACGAATAAGACCGGCGGCGGACTGAAAACCCTCTCCCTTTTTCTTCGCCATTTAGCACGCACTCGACCGGACTATTCCGGAAGATACTATTTATTCCTTTGTAGTAGCCTGCTCCTTCCGCTTGAGCTGCGGGAAAAGCATGACGTCCTTGATGGAGGAAGAGTTTGTGAAGAGCATGACAATCCTGTCAAGGCCGACACCCAGGCCGCCCGTCGGCGGAAGGCCGTACTCGAGGGCCGTTATGTAATCCTCATCGAACGGATGGGCCTCCTCGTCTCCCTTCGCGCGCCTTGCCATCTGTGCCTCGAAGTTTGCCTTCTGCTCGAGTGGACTGTTCAGCTCCGAGAATGCATTGGCAATCTCGAAGCCGTTGACAAAGCCTTCGAATCGTTCGGCAAACATCGGGTTTCCCCTCTTCCTCTTGGCGAGGGGTGAGATTTCAACCGGATACTCCGAAACGAGGGTCGGCTGTATTATTTTGTCTTCCACCTTCTGGTCATATATCTGGGCTATGAGCTCGCCAGCGGACATGTCATCCCTGAGCTTCTCAAGCCCGAGCTCCCTGGCTAACCTGAGCAGTTCCCCTGCGTCTGCAGGATCCCTTATGTCTATCTCGCCCACATCCCTTATAGCCTCGAGCATGGTGAGCCTCCTCCACGGAGGCTTGAAGTTCAGCTTCTTCCCTTCATATTCCATCTCGTGAGTCCCCAGAAGCGAGTAGATGCAGTCGCTGACGAGAGATTCTGTGAGGCGCATCATGTCGCCGTAGTCTGAATATGCCTCGTACAGTTCAAGCATGGTGAATTCGGGGTTATGCGTGGTGTCCATGTCCTCGTTCCTGAAGTCCTTGCCGATCTCGTATACCTTCTCCATCCCACCCACGATCAGTCTCTTGAGGTAGAGTTCGGTGGCAATTCTGAGATAGTAGTCCTGGTCGAGGTAGTTGTAATGCGTTCTGAACGGTTTTGCAAGCGCACCGCTGGGAATCGATGTGAGAATCGGCGTCTCGACCTCAATGTAGCCACGATCGTCGAGCCACTTCCTGACGAGTGAGATGAACCTCGCCCTGAGTATGAAATTGTTCATGACGTTGTCGTTGACAGCCAGATCTACATAGCGCATCCTGTACCTTGTTTCGATGTCCTTCAGGCCATGGTATTTCTCGGGAAGCGGGCGGAGGGATTTCGCGAGCTGCTTGAAGCTCTTCACCTGCACAGTGATTTCGCCCTTCTTCGTCCTGAATACATTCCCCTCGACACCGATGATGTCCCCCGCATCGATGACGCTGAATTTACTGTATTCATCCGCACCCATGATATCCAGACGGCCGTAGAGCTGAATCGTGCCGCTCCTGTCCTTCAGATTCATGAAACATGATTTTCCATGGTCCCTGACGACCATGATCCTCCCGGCAAGCCTGACAGATTCGGCGCTTGGCTCGTGCCCTGCGCCTGAAAACTCCGATTTGACTGCCGACGCATCGGTATCACGGCTGTAGGAATAGGCAAATGATTCCTCGCCCTTCTCGATCTGCTCCTGGAGCTTCCTGAACCTGATCTTCATCAGCCTGTCCATTTCAGCTTCATAATCATCGGTGCTGTCCGACATCTTCCGTATCACCGGCCAAACAATGTGATGTGAAACCCATTCACAATTTAAGCATTGCCCGTAATCTGTGCCTCTTTGAGCGGCAAACCTACTCGGCGCCGGCCATATCTATGAGGACCCTGCCGAACGTTGACCTCTTTTCCATCGCACTGTAGGCTTCCCCCAGCCGTTCCAGCGTGACAATGCGATCTATCACGGGTTTCACCTTTCCCCTCCTGGAGAGATCCAGCGCCTCGGCAACGTCTGCCCTGGTGGAGCTTACGCTGCCTATTATTTCCAGCCCCTTGAGAATCGTATATCCGAGCGGCAGATCGACGCTGGAAGCATCCACATTGCCTATTAGCGCAAGCCTGCCGCCGAAGTTCAGCGCCTTCAGCGACTCCCTGAAAGTGGGACCACCGACTGTTTCAACCACAACATCCGCGCCCTCTCCGCCTGTTTGTTCCTTGACTTGTCTGGAGAGGTTGCCCGAGGGAACAACAGCATCTGCCCCAAGATCGTGCAATTTCTCCTCCTTCCATTGGCTGCTTGTGGCTGCTATAACCCTTGCACCAAGTGCCCTTGCCACCTGCACGGCGTGAGCGCCCACCCCTCCTCCAGCGCCTGTGACAAGCACCGTTTCCCCTTCTGAAAGCCTTGCCCTGTTCCTGAGAGCCTGTATGATCATTCCAGTCACGCAGGCGGCTATGACAGCCGATGACTCGTCCACACCCGCCGGCACCCTGACCACACTGCGCTCATTCATCCTCACATATGGGGCATATGAGCCGTCAACCGCCTCTCCGAGAGTCCTCTTGTTCCTGCACAGATTTTCCCTTCCGCCGAGACATAACATGCATTTCCCGCAGGGGAGGTAAATCAGACCGGAGACCCTGTCCCCTTCCCTCAGGTCCTTCACCTGCTCACCCACTCCAACTATCCTGCCCGACACCTCATGGCCCGGAACGAGAGGCAGGTTTGTCCTGGGGAATTTCCCGTGGAGAGTCAGTATGTCCCTGTAGCATATTCCGGTATACGTCTGCCGGATGACAATCTCCTCGCCCTTTGCATCAGGCATTTCCCTGTCCTCCACGGCGGGCATGACATTGAATTCCCTCAACACAGCTGCCTTCATCGGGAAGGACCTCCGACATTCTGCAATGACATGTTATCGCTTGGTATCAGTGTGAATGGCGGCTTAACACTATCCTGATTCAGTTCGTCAGGAAAACGATGTCGCAATGATAAAATAGCATTGAGCCGTTAAACCAGTGGGGCGTCATCGATGGAAACAGCACAGATGCAAAGGGAGCAGTCCTCGCAGGAAGCAAAGAGAAAGAACAAACTTGTCATGGTTGTAAGCAAGGGTACAATGGATACAGCCTATCCGGCGCTTATACTTGCGACGACAGCGGCCTCACAGGGAATGGAGGTCTACATGTACTTCACATTCGGAGGAATGAAGCTGCTTACCAAGGGACAGACTGAGGGAGTGAGCCCAAGCGTGGACATAGGCATGACAAAGCAGCAGATGGTTGGCCTCATAAGCAAGGGCGGCATGCCTTCAATCGACCAGATGATGAACATGGCAATTCAGTCGGGCGTACGCGTCAACGCATGCTCACCGACAATGGCCCTGTTCGGCACAACCAAGGAGAGCCTTGCCTACAGCGGCGTTGATGTCTGCGGGGCGGCAACGTTCCTCGAGTGGGCATCAGACCCCGACGCGATAACACTGTTCCTCTGAAGCAGGGACTCAAATTTATTTCATGGAGCGGAGTCCCATTTGAAGGTTGTGTACATCAAATACTCTGATCCAAAGCCTTTCAATGAGGACCCCGCTGAAAAGCTTCCAACTCACTTCCACAGGATCATTTTCAGCGTGGCGGGAATTCTGATCAGAGAGGACGAGGAGCTTGTATTCATTGGCGAACGGGCCGTAGAGGAAGACAACGCCAGGGTAGCAGAGCGCTACGGCAAAGATATGTTCCCCGCATACAGGAACGTTCTTCCGATTAGAAAGAGCGATATTATCGAGAGAAGGGACATCGACCTCTGAAAGGAGGCTGGGACGCTGGCAGAAAACGTACTGAGACGGTTCATATTCGGCAAACCGGTCCAGACGATTCTTTTTGTAGGCGAGAGGAACAGGGACGCAAGTGCTGTCGCAGAACTGCTTCTTAACCACTACTCCTCCATCGCCGTGAAGGAGGGAAAGCAGCCTGTGCGTGCATCATCTGCAGGAATTTGGGCAGAGGAGGGGCTGGGCATAAGCACGAGGGCAGCCGCATTCCTCTCATCAAGGGGAATAGATTCCGGAACATTCAGAAGCAGGAAATTCAGAGAACAGATGTGCGACGAAAACCAGCTCACAATCACTTTGGACATGGGAGTCAAGGGCATGCTTCTCTTCACAAAGCCTGAAGCGGTCATTTACACCCTTTCGGAATATTCGCTGATGGGGGCAGACATATCAAAAGCATCGGAGCTCGGTGACAGCGAATATGCAGGAACAATGGAAGAGCTCGCAGAGATGACGGAGCGGGTTAACAAGAGGGCTTCGAGAAACGTGACATACTGAAACGGAATCGGTGTGTTCACTCGATTGTGACGTTTCCCCTGGCAAGAATGGAGGCGACCTCGGGCCTTATTATCTCATTCGGAATTTCCCCTCCCTCGGCGAGTATCCGCCTTATTCTTGTCTGGCTTGTGTTCACCCTGTATGATTCAGGATGAGGACACACCTTTGTTGACGTCATTCCCTTGCAGGCGGAGCAGTAGAATGTCTCATTGTACCTAATGGGGGTGACACCAACATCGAATTCATCGAATATCCTGTGGCCGGCGTACGGGTCGTAGTAGCTGCCGACACCTGCCTGGTCCCTGCCGACAATATAGTGGGAGCAGCCGTAATTCCTGCGCACGATCGCGTAGAAAAGCACCGCCTTCGGGCCGGCGTAGCGCATTGAGATTGAAAGTGAACCGAGAAGGACACTCTCCCCCCTGTAGTATTTTGAAACGAAGGCGTCATACGCCTCCATGATCACTTCAGGCTTGTAGTCACCCTTCTTCAGCTTGCCCACGACAGGCTGTATGAAGAGCCCGTCGACGTCATCCCTCTCGAGCGTTATGCGCTGTATGTACTCGTGTGCGAGATGGGGTGGATTCCTTGCCTGGTATGCTGCGACATTCTTCCATCCCTTTCTGCTGAACTGCTCCCTGCTTTCCTCCGGGGTGAGCTCATACTTTGAGAAGGGGCTTTCGAGCCTGCGCAGAAGGTCGATGCTTCCGCCAAGGGCGGTCGTGCCCATGTTGTGTATTTCCTCCACGTTCGGATGCTTCGTGTCCTTCGTTCCGTATACCCTCTCCGCAAACCTGTCTTTCCGGAGAGCGTATTTCCCGGAGAGGTGGAGGATAGCAAGAGGATTCCCCGAGTGGTCGTTGAGAAGCACCGCATCCCCTGCCCTGAGCCTTTCGACCGTCTCCGTGTTCCTCTTCCCTGATGGAGCGAGGACGATTGGCATGCTCCACGGCAGCCCGTTCTCCAGCTTCGTGCCCGATGTTATGCTTTCGAACTCTGACTCTGAACTGAACCCTTCGAGCGGACTGTACGCGCCTATGCCAATCTTCTCGGCATCATAGCTCTCATCCAGCGTGAGCTGAATAGATGGGAGAGAACCGTAATCGTCCATTCCATCTCCTGCGCCGTGTCTGACAAGCCGGTTCACAAGCCTGCCGCCATAAGGCTGTGGTATCATTGTAACACCCTCAGGGCAAGATGTGGTGCACTGGCAGTTTTGTCATCTGCCACTCGTCGGTCTTCGGAATGTACTGTGAGCAGGTAAAGACATGCCAGTCGTCGTCATTGAGCTTTGGATGATCGCCCCTGTAGTAGTAGCCCGGCCATCTAGTCTCCTGCCTGAACAGAGTGTGCCTCATGACAGCCTCGGCCGTCCAGACCCTGTGGTTAAGCTCCCATGCCCTCTGCAGCTGATGCATGCTATCGGCACCTATGTGCGCAAGATCCTCCTTCAGCATGCCAAGAAGCTCAAGCCCCCTGTTGAGCATTGGTTCGTTTGTGAGATAGAAGGTGCTGACCCCTCCCGCGTATTCATCCATTATCTTTTCGAGCCTCTGAAGACCGTGTATAGGATAGATGTATCCGGGAGCGACTGTGCCTGCGACTATTTCGTTTCTCCCTACCTCGAAATTCTCGAGGGGCCTGAAAATCAGTTCCCTGTAGGTGTCAATCTGCGCCTCGTCGATCTGGGGCGGGTCGTTCGCATGGTCAAGCACATACTTCACCGCGGACTTGCCTGCAATCCTTCCTTCCGTGAATGAGCCTGAAGAGAATTTGTGAGCGGAGCCTCCTATTGTGTCACCCGCACCGAAAAGGCCCTCCACCGTGGTCATTCTGTTGTACCCCCACTGGTAATCGGAGGGCGCGAAGTCCTCTGGACCGCTGGCCCATGCACCAGAGCATGTTGCATGCGACCCCATTACATATGGCTCGGAGGCGATGAGTTCGGAAGGCTTCTCCTTCGGGTCAATATTCTGCGACGCCCAGACGACTGCCTGGTCTATTGTCATGTCGAGGAAGTCCTCCCACCCGATCTCCTCTTTTTCCTTGCTGTCGAGCGATTCCTGAGTATGCATGTAGATCGGGCCCTTCCCGGCTTTCATTTCCTGAATCATCGCATGGTTTCTAAGGCAGGTAGGCATCGGTTTGATTTCGGCATACTTCCCGACAAGCGCCTTGATCTCGTCAAACCTGGATGCCTCGTATTTCTCCCCGTAAGCGTTTGTGGCGTATGTCTTCAGAAGAAGGAACCATGCACCGACAGGCCCGTAACCGTCCTTGAAGCGGGTGAGGACTATCCTGTTCTCCATCTGGATCATCTTGGCGCCGGCCTGAATCAGGAGCGTGTAGGCGGATGCCGTGCTCCATGGGGAGTACCATGTTCTGCCTGCGCCCTCGCCAATGGATCTTGGCCTGAATATGTGGGATGCCCCTCCAGCGGTGACTACAACCGACTTCGCCCTGAAGACGTAGAATGTACCATCCCTGACGTTAAAACCGACTGCGCCCGCAACCCTGTTCGGCCTTGTCCTGTCCATGAGCAGGTGAGTGACCATTACGCGATTGATTACCTCAGTGGCTGATTTTCTGGCGGCTTCTGCCACAATCGGCTTGTAGCTTTCGCCGTGTATCATTATCTGCCACCTTCCCTCCCTCTGGTAGTGACCCGTCTTGGGGTCCTTCATTATGGGTAATCCCCATTCCTCGAACTGGTGGACGCTTGAGTCCACATGCCTGGCGATATCATACAGCAGATCCTCCCTTACAAGTCCCAGAAGGTCTCCCCTTGCATACCTGACGAAGTCATCGGGCTGGTTCTCCCCCCACTGCATTCCCATGTAACAGTTGATCGCAGAAAGGCCGTGAGCAACTGCGCCGCTCCTTTCTATGTTGGCCTTCTCGACAACGACGATCTTCATGTCCCTTCCCCAGTACCTTGATTCGTAGGCCACTCCGCAGCCGCCGAACCCCCCTCCTATTATCAGTACGTCGGAATCAACGACCCTTGTCTTTCTTGAAGAGAAAAGACCCATCTGTCTCACACCTGCTTCTTTCCTTCTGCCGGAAGTGTCGGCAGCTTCTCGATCTTGAGCGCTTCTGGCTCATGGGCAAGCAGCGGCGAAGAGAGCCCCTTAGTGTCTGGAGCATCATACTGTGAAGGACCCCTTATCGAACCCCACGGGGTCGTCCTAATCGGGAAGGTGAATTCCTTGAGCCTCCCATCCCTGTAGCGGATCTTCCAGGAAACTGTCCCCTTCTCCGGCTCACGAAGTACACGCACGCTGTGTCCCAGAGGAGCAAAATCGGCATATCCCCTGACATCGATCGCATTCTGCGGGCACTCCTTGACGCATGAGTAGCATTCCCAGCAGAAGTTCGGCTCTATGTTCAACGCTCTCCTGTACACAGGGTCTATGTGCATTATGTCCGAGGGACATATGTCAACACACTTTCCGCATCCGTCGCACTTCGTCATGTAAACAAACGTTGGCATTTGGATCACACTCAAAGATTGTGGCCATCAGCGGGCGAGGGTAGATCTGAGGAACCGCTTGCCTCTTCCAGTCTTCTCTGTATCGCAACCCCCGGCTTGTAGAACATGTGAGAGAACTTGGACCATGGTATGGTGACAAACAGGATGGTCGTGAAGAATATATAGAAGGCGAAGAACACGCCTGTCGCAATTGTGTTCTGTGCTACCTCCACCATCTCCATGAGTATTGCAAATGTCACACCGGAGATAAGCGAAAAGATGAACAGGTCCGCCCTAATCAGCTTCAGCGGCGAATCGCCGTCGTGGGATACGTTGACACGAAGCACAAAGAAGAACCAGTAGCCGCCTGCAATGATCAGAAGGGCACCAAGGTTCCAGAGGACCGGGAGTGCCACAGGCGTCCTGACATCTGTGGGGTAGACGAATATCATGATTACCGTCGTGAGAAGATAGAGGACGAAGCCGTAATTCATGAGCATGTGCGATATCCTTCTGCCGCGCTCGTGGAACTCGCCCGACACGGCTATGACCGTAACGGCAGTCTTTGCCGCAATCGCAGCCTTCTCCCCGCCAGTGAGTTCCTTCTTTGCAAGGGCCTTTGCTTTGGCCCGCTGCCTTGAGAAGAACTTTGTCTTGCTTCCATGGAGCAGGTCATACACCGTTCCAAGGGCAACGGAGAGAATCATAAGGACAATGTAAACCTGCATCACAAGAGGAGACAGAAATACAGTCAGGTTGGTGAACGGATTGACGGACCACATTATTATTTCCAAAGTCAGAGTAGAACTACATCCCGTTATTAGTTTTTTTGTCCGTTTTAGTGATTCCTTCCGGAGTCCCCCAGTCTGAGGCCCAGACATCAGAATATGGAAGGCCGCTGGAAAGGCCGTCGTCCATTATCTTTTTCACATCGACGTTCACTCTGCAGAATTCTATCCTGACTCCATTCGTATCAGCTTCCACAACTGCATACTCGCCCCTCGGAATGTTCACCGCCCTGCCGTCGCTGAGCTTGACAAAGGGAAGACCAACGCTCCCCGGGTTGAATATCACAGAGCTGCCATGCGTCCTGAGCATCTGAGCATGTGAATGACCCCCTGCATACAGCTGGTGATTCTCCTCACCGGAAAATATCTCATGCATCTTCTCCTCCGAAGTGGAAGAAGTGATCAGCTCCCTGTTTGAACGCGGAGATCCGTGGTAGCAGAGGAGTGAACTGCCTCCCGGGAGATCTATCGACAAAGTGGGTTTGAACGTCTCCATGAACTTCAGATGTGAAGATGAAAGCTTTGACGAAGTCCATTCAAACATCTTCTCAAGCATGTGGACTTCCTTGCCTCCTGCCTTGCCAAACCCCTTGCCTCCGCTTATGAAACGCTCATCGGTGTTACCCAAGACGACTGGACAGGCGAGCCCCTTTACGGTCTCGAGGCATTCAACCGGCCTCGGACCGGTGGCAATAACATCGCCAAGGCACACAATTGAATCGATGCCTCTACCCCTCATATCAGCAAGTACTGCCTCAAGCGTCACCAGGTTTCCATGAATATCCGATATGACTGCAAGTTTCATCGTTTCAGCAGGCAGTGCAAAAGCGGACTCGCATTTAACTCTTGTTTCAGCCAGACTGACCGTTGACGCTGAAAGACTGCTGTCAATCCATTAAATACTCTTTTGGCGTTTACTCCGCTGAGACTCCCCGTGCTAGCAAGAAAGTGCGTCATGCAGACCTACTCGCCTTCACCGCGCATAATGTCACTGATGACTCACTTCAAGTCGATGGTAAACGACTGCATTCAGGCGGGAATACTGAATGACTGCTCGACGCTCCGCAGGCTCTCGCGGCTCACATACGGCGAACTCAGGAAATACCAGGTGCCGTCGTATTACAGGTTATGTGCCATTTCCAAGGCGTCAGGCATCCTTGCATCCAGGAAGAAGTCCCTTAGAAGGGGCGTCAGCACGAAAAATCCTTACATGTCTGCCCCGAACCTCGTATCGTGCTACGGATTTGTCATCACTGAAAATGGCATGCTGCGGATACCGATTGACAACAGGGTCTTCGAGGAGATCGAATTGAACAGTCACACGCTTGAGCAGATATGGTCCGAAGGAGTCAAGGTAAATTCATTCAGCCTTTCGGAGGGTTCACTTTCGCTTTGCATAACAAAGAACGTTGAAGATGCCGCCCCCTTTCACGGTGCACTCGGGGTGGATGGAAATTCGACCGGCCTGATTGTTGCAGGCGGCGGGGCAGCGCTTCAGTATGACCTCCGCAAGGTTGTGAAGCTCAAGAGAACTACGGCGGAAATAATTTCATCCGTCTCGAGAAGGGACAACAGGATAAAAAGCAGGATAGCAGAGAAGTATACAAAACGCAGGATGAACAGGACCGCACATATTCTCCATTCGGTGACAAGAGATGTTGTCGACTCTGCGAAAAATATGTCGGAAGTGATTGTATTTGCCGAAACGAGTCATGGCACCGGCAGAAAGCAGAAATTCGTGAACAAGTGGACAAATGCCTGGCAGTTCGGCGAAGTAAAGAGAGAGATTGAATACAAGGCAAGGTGGAACGGCACAATAGTGCTGCACCTCAGAAAGCAGCAGATGGGCGATGCGCAAAGATGTCCCGCATGCGGGGAGAGACTCCCAAGATCAAGGGACAGGAACGGCGGTGCCATATGCTGCCCCGGATGCAGCAGGCGGATAGATAATCCGCTTCTGAAGGCACTCATGCTTTCGGAAAGTGGCTGGGTGAGGTTCGCACAGTCACTGCCACAGCTTGTGGCCAAAGGCGGGGCAAATGAAGCGATGGAGGAGGATTCATTGCATACTTCGCAAGTCCTCAGAGTCGATGCCTCGAAGCTCGCGAGTTCAACCTCGGCGGGCAGAACCGAAATAATGCATGTGCGAAGCAGCGGGAACGGAATGCCGGCAGGGTAGTCTGGGCTGTTGACAGGGCAGGCGGATGACATGGCGCTGAAGGCAGGTAGCAGGTATTCCCTGAAATCCAGGAACAGGAAAACCAGAATTCTGTCGGCTTTTCTTATTATTTCCAAAGTATATTATATGTTCCTGCCATTATAGTGAGCTAATCCAGAATTTACCTGCCCCAGCAGCATTACAATCGAATGTAGGTGAGCAGAGGCTATGACTGTACTCCAGAACCTTCCGAGAAAGAAGACTGAGCCCGTCCAGTCTTCAATGGTGATCGCGGGAGCAAGACCCCACGACGATCAGACGGAGGCGCTTGCCGCGAGCATTTTCAGGGATTTCAAGTCAGACTTCAGGTACAAGGAGTATGTGCTGGGCTGCATAAACTGTGGCGAGTGCACGACGGGCTGCCCCGCTGCGCGCTTTTACAATTTCAGCCCCAGGGAAATGCTCCAGATAGCCTATCAGGACGATCCGCTTGTTCTCCTGGATGCGATGCAGGAGAAAATCTGGGCATGCTGCCAGTGCTATACATGCAACATGAGGTGCAGGTTCGGCAATGACATTGCAGGCATCATAAGCGTGATGAGGGAGCTTGCAGTGAAGAACGGCCTGGAGAGCGCGAAGGAGGTGCTGAAGCCGTACAGCAGGATACTGCTCGTGGTCATGACAAAGGGCACACAGGTGTCGCCCGATATGATCCAGCCCGATTTCTTCGCTGACTGGGGACCATTCGCCGTAGCAAGGCAAACAGACATCAAGACGCTGCGCAAGGCAATCCCGGTCGACGTTCTTCAGGTAACAGATTCATCATGGGAAGTTTCAATGCAGACGTCGCTTGAGCTTTTCCAGATTTACAAGGAGGCAGGCGTCGTGGATATGCTCAAGTCGATTGACCCCGACCTTGTCGAGATGATCGAGGACATAGTTGACGAATGGAGAGAGGAGTTCGAAGAGATGAAGGAAAAATACGGAATTGGGGTCTGAAACATGCTCAATGCCGACCAAATCAGGGATGTTCTTTCCGAGAGGGCCAATGCGAGGATCTACTCCGACAAGAAGGTGCACGATGTCCGCGAGGAGATGTGGAACCTCCACGAAAAGGGCGAGCTCGTAGTCATTCCCATAGAGCAGAAGAACAAGCCGATCGAGGTGGAGACGCTCTTCGGCTGGAAGAAAAAAATACCCACGGACTACCTGTGGCACCACAAGTCCTGCGGACAGTGCGGCAATATTCCGGGCTATCCGTCATCGCTCCTCTGGTTCATGAATCAGTTCAAGACCAATTATCTGAACGAGCCGCACCAGACTTCCTGCACCGCCTGGAACTATCATGGCTCGGGCACTTCCAACCCGATTGCGCTGGCTGCGGTCGCAGTCAGGAACTGGTACAGGGCCTATGAGACGGGCACCTTCCCGCTGATCCACTGCGGCACAAGCTTCGGCGACTACAAGGAGATGCGCAAGCTGCTTGTTGAGAACAAGGAGGTCAGGGACAAGGTGAGGGACATAATGCACCACATGGGGAAGGAACTTGTGATTCCCGAGGAGATTGTGCATTACAGCGAATGGGTGCACGTCAAGAGAAAGGAAATGGCGTCCATGGTGAAGATGAAGATGGATGGCATCACAGCCACCGTCCACGAACCATGCCATTACTACAAGATGGTGCCCGAGGACGCAGTTTACGAGAAAGACACGAATGGCGGCCAGAGACCGGCACCGCCGACTGCGGTGGTCCAGGCGCTTGGGGCGAAAGTCGCAGACTACAGCACATGGTATGACTGCTGTGGTTTTGGCTTCAGGCACATACTTACAGAGAGGGAATTCAGCAGGTCTTTTGCAACGCTCAGGAAGATCAAACCAATGGTGGAGGAAGCCCATGCGGATGTTGCAATCACGACGGACACAGGTTGTGTCACCACGCTGGACAAAAGCCAGTGGATAGGAAAGAGCCACGGCATGGATTACATGCTCCCCGTCCTTTCGGATGTTCAGTTTGCGGCCCTCGCCGCGGGTGCACACCCATACAAGATTGTGCAGATACACTGGCACAGTTCCCCCACGGACAAACTGCTTGAGAAGATGGGGTTTGATGTCGCTTTCTACAAGAAGGATTTCAGCAACTACATTGAGGAGCTTCAGAAGGGCAAGGAGCCGGAGATGCTGTACAAGCCCCACGACGAGATGGAGAAGTATTTTGCGGTGAACAAGGGACATGTGATAATGGATAACTGAAGGAGACGGCAAATTGACAAACCCCAAGTTTCTTGTAATAGGAGGAGGGCCTTCCGGGCTGAGCGCTGCCCAGGACATAGCGGAAGCGGGAGGAGATGCAATACTTGTCGAAAAGGAGACTTTTCTTGGCGGCACGCCAAAGAAGCTGCACTACAGCCTCCTGGCCCCTGACATGAAGCCCGTGGAAGAAGTGCTCGATCCGCTGATCAGCAGTGTTGAGAATTCAAGTGTGCGCAGACTCCTCGGCGCGAGTGTGAAATCGGTTGAGAAGAAGGGCGGAAGATTCAATGTCACCATTGAAAGCAACGGAACTTCGGTCAGTGAGAGCGTCGATGCGGTCATTGTTGCCACGGGGTTCTCCCACTGGGACCCTCACAAGAAATACGAGTACGCCTATGGCGTCTATCCCGACGTCATTGATTTCAAGGACTTCGAGAAGATGCTCAGCGATGAGAAGATAGTCAGGCCGTCAAACGGTCAGCAGCCAAAGAGGATCGCATGGCTGCTCTGCGTTGGCTCAAGGGACAAGCAGGTTGGCAAGTTCTACTGCTGCAGGCTCGGTTGCGCCGTGAGCATAAAGCAGGCGATGGAAGTCCGCCGAATACATCCGGAGATTGACACTTACGTCTACTACATGGACATCAGGACATACGGATTCTGGGAGGACAAGCTGTACTGGAAGTCAATGGAGGAATATGGAGTGAAGTACATCCGGGGCAGAATCGGCTCGATAAACAAGGGGGAGGATGGAAGGCTGATAGCCATGGCCGAGGACACAATACTTCAGAGGCCAAGCGAAGTGCCGTTCGACATGGTCATACTTGCCACCGGCATGGAGGCGAGCGAGGGAACGCTTGAGGCATCGAAGCTGCTTGGCCTGGAAATTGAGGAACATGGCTTCATCAAACCACTCGAGTCCGATTCCATGCCCGTCAGCACCGCCGTCCCCGGAGTGTATGTCTGCGGAACGGCCACGGGACCAAAGGCCATACCCGATTCAATAACGGAAGGGTCTGCCGCTGCAATGAAGGCGCTGAATTATGTCAGAAGAAGGACAATCAAGGTACCGGCCGGCGCTTGAAAGCACGGAGCTTGTTTCAATGGCTGGGGCAACACTCGGCTCACTTTCACAGAAGGAGCTTGACATTTTCACCGGCGGGCTTCGCTCGAAGACGGCGAAGCTCCTTTCAATTGTCAGGGACAGGGAAGAATTGACGGATGGAGATTTCGGCTCATTCTTCGGCAGCTTCCTTTCGGCAAGGAGGCATTCAAAGGAGATTATCTCGGGCAACAGCATTGAACAACTCAACGCGGCGCTTAAGTCGCTGCGCGTGTCAAGCATCGAGCCAAACGTCCCGATACAGCGTTTTTCCTCCCTCAATGGCGCGCCTGCGGGAGCGCTTGAGGATGTTGCAATGGAGTCGATACATTTTCTGAATCCTGACAGGTTCGGACTGTGCACGAGATGGGTCTTCAACCCGGAAAACGGGAAGGGTGCACTTTCGGGAGCCGTCAGGGGAGAAGTTCCTTCCGGCTTTACGGCAAGGCAGACGCTTCTCCAGGAAGCAAAGCGAGTGCTTGATGCGGCCGGCTACAGCGCACATGGTTTCTACGGCCTCGACATCATGTGCTCCCTTGCCTACGCCGGGGGCATCATGGGAGCGAAGGACTCCTCAATGAACTCGGGCGGAATGGAGGCGCTTTTCCCCAACAGCACCGTCCTCGCTGCAATGATACTGGGCATAAGGAGGGAAATCCTTGCCCATACATGAGAAGAGCCTTATCGACGGTGTTATCGAGAAGGAAAAAGCAGTCGTCGACGGGGTAGATGTTTCCGGCAGGTGGAACACATTCATCAAGGAACGGCTCCTGACGGATTACCACGAGGATTTCGTTCAGGAAGTCAAGTCACTTCAAGGCGGAAAGACGGTGACCAACTGCTGGCAGTGCGGTACGTGCACTTCGGGATGCTGCCTGCATACAGACTACGGACTGAGGGAGTTCAATCCGAGGTACTTCATCTACCTCGCGCAGACGGGGAATGTCGAGGAGCTAAAGAAGTACGAGAACGTGATATGGCGGTGCATCAGCTGCAACAAGTGCGTCGAGAGGTGCCCGAAAGGCGTCAAGGTTGAAGAGGTCGTCCACGCAATTGATGAAGTGATGAGAAAAAGGGGAATTGCGGAGGACACCCCCGGTTCAAGGTGGGACAGGACCTATCTCGACAACATAATGGCCACAGGCGTGCTTGATGAGCTGGGACTCACGCTCAAATATGTCAGGAGCGAGAAACCGGCTGACTTCACAAGGGGCTTCATGGCAAGGATGGCATTCAAGATCATAAAGAACGGTAATGTGAGGACCGGCCCAATAAGGAGAAGGACGAAGGGCTGGAAGAAAATGAAGAAGGTTGCAGACAGCATACTCGAGGCGGATGGTTATGGCTCAACAAAATGAAAAGATGGCATACTACCCCGGCTGCTCAATGGACGGTCTCGGGAAAGCGTACCAGAAATCGACGGAAGTTGTGTTCAGGGATCTTGACATTCCAATGGACAGGATCAAGGATTACAACTGCTGCGGTGCAACGGAGGTGAAGAACATAAGCTACGACCTCTCCGTCTTCCTTCCCACAAGGAACCTTGCCCTGGCACAGGAGATGGGTGCCAAGACGGTCATCGCCCCATGCAACGGCTGCGTCTATGCTCTTGCGAGGGCGAACAAGACAATAAGCGAGGATTCAGGTTCAAGGGAAAGGCTCGGAAAATACCTTGCAGAGGCCGATCTGCCGCAGTACGGGGGCGAAGTGGAAGTCAAGCATGTGCTTGAAGTGATCAGGAATTCGGTTGGGCTTGATGCAGTCAGGTCGAAGGTAACGAAACCGCTGAAGGGGCTGAAGGTTGCATGTTATTACGGCTGCCTGTACACAAGGCCGAAGGTGTACACCGGTGCTGGTTTGCAGTCGGGGAAGGACAACCCGGAGCACCCGTTCTTCATGGATGAGCTTCTTCAGGCTGCAGGGGCAACAACGGTCGATTACCCTGTGAAGACAATATGCTGCGGCGGGGGCCACACGATCGCAGACAGGGAGGTGTCGATTGGCTTCAGCGCGGCGATACTCAACGAGGCTGCCAGGGCAGGGGCGGACATGGTTTCGACAATGTGCCCCCTGGGCCAGGTGAACATTGAGATGAATATTCCAAAAATCACGGAGCAGTACGGCGCTGGAATAATAAGGCCGGTTGTTTATTTTACCCAGCTCATGGGGCTCGCGTTCGGCCACTCCCGCAGGGAAATGGCAATACAGGAGAACCTGTCGGATGCGAACGGAGTGCTCAAGAGAATGGGATACTGAAGGTGAGCTTATGGCAATAATCAACGGATGCGAGATACCTGACGAGCTGCACTATTATCTGGAGGGCAGCCAGATGACATGGATCAGGCTTGACGGAGAGAACGCAACAATAGGACTGACAGACCCTGCGCAGACCAGAGCCGGAAGGATACTGCATGTGCGCATCAAGGCACCAGGGACTTCAAGGGAGAAGGGGAAGCCTGTTGCGACGATTGAGAGTGGCAAGTGGGCGGGCCCGGTCCACTTCCCCCTGGCAGGAACAATAACAAAGATCAACGAGCAGCTTGAACTGCGGCCTGTGCTGATAAATGACGACCCCTACGGAGAGGGATGGATCGCGCAGATCAAGGTGACGAACCAGGCGGAGGTAGCCGGTCTGCTCAAGGCGGACCAGGCCAGGACAAGGTTCAACGAGATTATTGCGAGGGACAACGTCAAATGCATCAGGTGCCAGAAGTGAGCGCATGACAGAAGAAACAAAGAAACTGCTGTATGTAATGACAAACGGACCCGAGAATCCGGACAAGACCTATGCGCCCATCTACACGGCCGCACTGTCTGCCGCGATGGAGATTGACACATCGATGTATTTCCTGATGCACGCCGCCGAACTGCTCAAGAAGGGCGTGGCGGAAACGGTTGCACTGAAGAAGGGCGGCAGCCTCAAGCAGTTCATAAACATGGCATTGGAAAACGGCGTCAAATTCTATGTATGCGAGGAGAGTCTGAGGGACCTGTGCAACATTGAGGCATCCGATGTGATTGAAGGAGTGAGGGTGGTGGGGACCTCGACGCTTGCGGACCTTGCCCTCGATGCAGATTCGGTCATAAGCTTCTAGGTGAATCAGGTGCCTTCTCTTTCAGTTATAAGACTGGGCGCCGTCGACGGTCTTGTGATGACAAATGCATTCGTGGCTCTTGCCGAATCCGTCTCCCGCGGGGAGAGGGGAGATACGCTTGTGATATGCCATCCATCTGCCCCCTTTGCAAATGCGGGCTTCCACCAGGAGGTCGAAAGGGAGATTGACATTGAATACTGCCGGGCGCATTCCATTCCGCTTGTGCGGCGCGTGATAGGCGGCGGGGCGATAGCGGACGGCCCCTGGGAGCAGGACTACTTCCTCATCGCCTCGCTCGACTCCGGAACAACCTCCGGGACGCTGAAGAACTACTACGGCAGGATGCTTGAACCGCTTGCCTCGGTCCTGAAACACCTTGGCGTGAATGCCGAAAGGCAGGGGCTCAACGACCTTGCCGTCGGTGGAAGGAAGATAAGCGCAAATGGCGCGGTGGACATTGACAGGGCAAGAGTCCTGACTGGCGACATACTCCTGGATTTGAACATAGAGGCAATGTGTGGGATACTGAAGGTGCCTGACGAGAAATTCAGGGGAAAGGTTGCCGACAGCATGTCGAAGTACCTGACATCGGTGAGGGAGCAGCTTGGAAGAATTCCTGAAAGAGGGGAAGTGGAGGAACTGCTCATCGAGTCCTTCGCGGAGGCATACGGCGGCCATTCGGCCGGCAGCCTGACCGGACTTGAAGAGGAGCGTATCGGGGAGCTTGTCCGGGAGAGAGGAAGTGATGACTGGATATTCGAGCGCTCTGCATCAGGCAGCAGGATGGGTGCGCGCAGGGGCAGGATTGTGAAGATCATGGAGGGAATGTTCCTCTGTGAATATGACAGGAAGGCGCAGAAGCTTGTAAGGGTCACAATGCTCGTCGACAACGGAATGATTGAAGAGGTGGCAATATCTGGCGATTTCTTCACCGTCCCGGTGGGATGGCCGCTGTCGAACCTTGAAAGGAGGCTTGCGGGCCTTCGCCTCGACGAGGGCGTGGTATTGAATGCCGTGAGGTCTGTATTGAGGGAAGAGGGTGTCACCATCATTGGTGCGACCGCCGAGGACATATCAGCAACAATAATCGAGGCGGTTGCCCATCCGGTGATTGTGCCGGTGGATTGATCTAGATGGCAGGACTCGACGGACAGGCAGGCCTCCGGGAAATCTTCTCGGCGGTCCCGCACCCCGAGTTGAACAGGGCAATTGCGGAAATGGGAATGCTGCGCAGTGTGCGGCAGGCGGACGGAAAGCTTGAGGTCGAGATACAGGTCAATTCTCTCGAATACGAACTGCTGAATGTGCTCAAGTCCGACATAATGTCCGCAGCCGAACGGCATGGGGAGAAGGCGGAAGTCAAATTCATACAGGGCCCGGCGGACGCGGCTCCCGCCGAGAAGGAGAGAATGGAGCTTTCGGTGGTCGGGCAGCAGGCGTCTTCCGGCATAGATGCGCTCAACAGGAAGGGCGTCAGGACGGTTGTTGTTGTCGCGAGCGGCAAGGGGGGGGTTGGCAAGAGCTTCGTGACTGCGACGGTGGCGACACACCTTGCACTTTCAGGTTACAGGGTCGGGATCCTGGATGCGGACATAACGGGCCCGAGCATCTCCAGGATGTTCGGCATATCGCAAATGCCGAAACTGAGGGAGGACAAGATGATGGAGCCGCTGACATCTTCGATGGGTGTCAAGATAATGTCAATAGACCTCATCATGGACAGGTTCCAGACGCCACTGGTGTGGAGGGGACCGCTAATAAACAGTGCAATCAGGGGGCTCTTCTCCGAAACGGACTGGGGCGACCTGCACTACCTGCTCGTGGACCTTCCGCCGGGCACATCCGACGCACCTCTCACAGTATTCCAGTCGCTCAGGCCGGATGGTGTCATGTTTGTCACGAGCCCGCAGCTCATAGCCAACACCGTGGTATCAAGGGCGGTGCAGATGGCTCATGAGATGAAAACACCGGTCCTTGGCGTTGTGGAGAACATGTCATATCTGCAGCTCCCCGACGGCAACAGGCTGAACGTCTTCGGCAGGCTCGGCGCGGAGGACATAAGCAGGAGGCTTGGCCTTGAATTCATGGGCTCGCTCCCCCTCGACCCTGCGGTCTCTGCGCTTGCAGACAGGGGAGAAATTGAGATTTACAGGAGGAAGGAGCTGTTCGAGATAGCCAGAAGCGTTCGCTTCTGTCTCCTGAAAACCTCAGGACCGAAGAAGGCGATTTTCAGGGGTGCGTGATGCAGGCGCGGATTCTTGCCAGGGTCGGAAACCCGATGCAGCTCCCGGCGCACGACCTGAGGGCCGTTCCGCCGGAAGCTGCCGCGATGCTCAACAGGCTCTTCTACGAGGGACAGGTTGATCTTGGAGGGCTGGTCGAGGTGGACGGGTCGGAATATGTGTGCACTCAGGCGGGGTGGGGGCTTGTTCTGAAATGAAGGTCGCAATACTGCTCTTCACCTCCCCCGTGCAGCATGACAACAGCGAGCATGTGCTTGAGATCGCAAAGGGGCTGGCGGCTTCGGGCAATGAGGTGCGCATCTTCCTTCTTGGAGATGGTGTGTACAACGCTTCCACGAAACTGGTTACGGACAAGGTGGAAACGGTTGTCTCGAGGTTCAGGGATGAGCACCTTGACATGACCGCATGCACAACATGCGCAACCTTCAGGGGAGTGGACAGCGTCGTGGAGGGAGCGAAACTGGGAACGCTGGAGGACCTTGTGGACATGGTGGAGGAGTGCGACGTGCTCCTCAACTTCACATCGGAGACATGACGATGAGAGTCGTTGTTGTGCTCACACACGCTCCAATGCAGGGGGCTCACTTCCAGGAGGCGGAGAGGGCTGCGATGATGTTCAGCGGACTTGGCCACGCGGTTGATTTCGTCCTCATGGACGACGCCGTCCTTTCAATGCTTGAGGGGAGCGGGTACAGCTTCGGGCTGAGACAGCTTGGGCGCATATCCAGCATCGATGGGCTGAGCACTTACTTCCTCTCCAGTTCGGCTGCCAGGCTGAAGGAAATGCCATCCGTGCAGGGCTTCGGGCCGCTGACTGATGAGCAGTTCGCATCAATGCTGCAGGAAGCAAGGGTGGTGGTCTTCTGACGAGGAAGACGGCAGCCATAATAAGCCACAGGATAGACGCGGATTCGTCATGGTGGCCTGTTTTGCACGAGATTGAGAAGAGAAGCGATCTCACCGTGGTACTGCTTGGCTCGGCGGCATACATGAACGAGGAGGGATGGTTCGCCGGGAAGTTGAGCCGTGGTTCGGCAAGGACGCTGGAGCTTGGCTACAGGACGCCGCCGGCAATACCCAAAATCACGCTTGAGGAATTTGAGAGCATGCTGAAGCAGTCGGATGATGTCATTTCCATCTGATGCAGCCTGTTTCCGGCCACATGCATTTTCAGTGAGTCTTCCTTATGACGAACTCGGTGTAATTGCCGTGGTCGTTGACGGCGACGAGTGTATGCCCCGTTCTCCTCGACCAGGCCTCAAAGTCTGATCTTGCAGCGGGATCATCCGCAAGAACCGTGAGTTGCTCGTTCAGCTGTGCTTCCTTCACTGCCTTGGCCGCCTCCATAATAGGCATCGGGCACTGCAGGCCCCTCAAATCACGCACTTTCTGTTGTCCCTGATCCATGGGGGGCGAAAGGTGCATATCACTATATAACTTGTTAACTTGTGCAAACTGGACCGCGCCCGGCGAAGCGGAAGCACCAGGACCTTCCGTTACCGCCTAGTTCTGGCCGTCCTCTCTGAACTCCTCGCCTATGATCTTGAGCATTTCAAAGACGACGCCCATTCCCTTCCTCACATCGGGGTCGGACAGGCTCAGCAGGGACATTCCCCCCTTCCTTGGTGTCGCCGCCTCAAGGCGCTTCTCTATGTCCTCGTCCGTCAGGACCTTGAAAATCCTGTCTGCCGTGGAGGATGTCATCATGTCTATCAGCTTGTGCAGTGAATTCCACTGAGTAAGCATCTGTGACATTATTGAGGCTATGTTTGTCAATGCCTCGTCGTTCAGTCCGTCCCTCAGGAACTTGAGGACGTATGCGCTGTCCACCACCGCATCAATCGCACCATCGCGCTCCAGCTTCGATATCTTTGCAAGCGTTGACACGAATTCCGGATTGGACAGCGTGGAGGAATACTGCCTCCACATTGTCAGCATCTCGCTCATTGTCGTGGCCAGGTTCTCAACAGCTTCGTCGTTGAGGCCGTCCTTCAGGAACTTGAGCGCATAGGCTGCGTTGACCACCGCGTCGAACACGCCATCCCTGTGCATCCTTCCCATCTGTTCTATGAGCTGCGAAAGTTCGTTTCCTTCGGTGCTGACGCTCTCGATGACCTTTCTTGCAGGGACGGAAGAAATGGCGGAGGCCGCCTCGACGAAGCTGCCGCCCATTTTGGAAATGGACTCTATCGCCTCATCGTTGAGTCCCTCCTTGAGAAATCTGAGTGCGGCGAGAGCCTGAGACAGCGCGTCAATCTGACCCTCATCCATCATCCTTGAAAATTCATTCATTACACTGTTGAAGCGTGGAATGTTGGATATGAAATCCCTCACCTGCTTCTCGTCATCGGCGCTCAGGGCAATGCTTCTTGCACGATCAGTGTTTTCACTTGTCAAGTAAATCACCATATACTCATTAGTCTGCTTCCTTCGGAGGAGTCGAGGAATGCTGTCAGGCCACCCACGCCGTCCACAATCTCGGCGAAATCCTCCTTCTTGAGACCGAACAGCCTGGAAGCCATGCTGCAGGCAGTGATCTTCACCTTGCCGGTCCCCTTTGCCTTCCTGAAATAATCAAGGAATTTGCCGCCATTTTCTGCCAGAACGATCTTCTTCGCCGAGTCGGCATCTGAAAGAATCGACGGCTCTTTTGTGAATGCCTGGACGCCGTCCATTGTGGCGAAGACAGACACTTCGTCGCCCATGCTGGATGCAAGGAAGGCAGTCATGGAGGCGAACTCCACCTTGTCCAGCTGGTTTGAGCCGAGAATGATGGCGATGCTCATGCGCTGCACACTCAGATCATCGTGCGGGCGTGTACACTCCAGTAGAGCTTGTTGTATGCAAGTTTGCTCCACCAGTATATCTGCGACGGTGTTGGCGGTACTGGAGGGTGGTTGTAGTCAAACTTGATGTATGTCGCCTGGTCCATGCCGGTTGCGATGAAACAAAACACAGAGCCCGGGTAACTCTTCTTGCCGCCGCTGCCTGTGAGATCTGCTGCCACATTGTGGCTGACAACATATGACTCGTAGTCCGCGGTGGAACCAGCCTTTGATATTGCTATGTCCGTCGTGTCACCCATTGCATGTATGTCATCATGCCCCTTCACAAGAAGGCTGAACTTGTCCGTTGAAACCCAGTTCCTCCTGTCCCCGAGGCCCGAGTCGCCTATTACCTGGGCACCCTTGTGCGGTGGAACGCTGACAAGCATGTCGTAGTCGAGCGTCTCGCCTTCCTTGGATGTGATCTTCTTCGCCCCTCCGTCAACGGAGCCGAGTGTGAACTGCGTGTGTATGTTGATGCCCCTGTCCCCGAAAATCTTTGTCATCATCTTTGCCACGTTCGGTATACCGAAGACGGCTGGTGTCGGGTAGCAGTAGTCTATCTGGACCTTGTCCCTGATCCCCTTTTTCCTGTAGTAATCGTCGAGCATGAGTGTTATCTCGAGCGGGGCGACAGGGCACTTGTGTGGAAGCATAGCCGTGTCAACAACAATCTTTCCTGCCTGGAATGACTGGACCTTGGTCCACATTTCCTTCGCCTTTTCAAGGTTGAAGAATGTGTCTGCGCCCTGAGCGAAGCCTGGAATCTCGTCGAACTGCAGGTGCGAGCCGGTGGAAAGGACGAGATGGTCATACTTGTGCGACTTGCCGTCCGCAGTGTGCAGCGACCTGTTGTCCGCGTCGATCTTTGTAATCGTGCCGTTGTCACCAGTGACCAATTTGACCCTCTTGTCAAGAACGGTACGTTCGGAAATATGGGTGTCCTGCGGCTCCATGGCACCCATTGCAACGAGCAGAAACCCGGGCTGGTAGAAGTGCCTATCACTCTTGTCCAGCACAGTGACGCTTGCTTCGCCATTATCAATCTCGTTTGACAGTCTCTGAGCTATCCTGTTGGCAACAATCGTTCCGCCTAGGCCACCGCCTGCTACGAGGACATTTTTCAAACTACTTCACCTTCCTCAGAACGAGGGTGAACCTGCCACCCTCAGAGGTATTTCCAACAATTTCGTTGCCTGTTCTGGAAGCCCATACGAGAATGTCGTCCCTTGTGGCCTCATCCCCAAGGATGATTGTCACTCCCTCCCCCACGTAGGCATCATTCATTGCACCTGCAAGCTCACCTATGGGACCTGCGCAATTCTCGGAAGTCGCATCGATTGTCTTGTATATTTTCAAATCTGACAAAGGCTGGGCCCCCTATAACGGCAACCTTGAGGTAAATGCGGTATGTATATGAATAGTTAACCTGTCCGCGCTGCTTAAATCGTGAGCAAAAAACAGTATTGGACGCATGAGCATTTCAGCAGTGCGTCCCGAACTGGACGGCGGCGCGAGTCACGGCTCAGCCAATCATACTGCTGAATTCCTTCAGGTCGGAGGTGTTGGAAACGTCCCCCGCCGTGAGCCAGCCGCGCCTGGCCATGGAGACGGCATACCTGATGTTTGCAAGTGAGGTGAAGTGATGCGAATCGGTGTTGAGGATGAAAACGCATTTGTGCCTTTTTGCCTCCATAATGAGCTCGTCATTCAGGTCGAGCCTTTCGGGTGACCCGTTCACCTCAAGCATCACCTTCTTGTCCCTGGCACCTTCGAATATGCGTTCAGCGTCGAATGCATAAGCCTCCCTTGAGCCCAATTGCCTCCCTGTTGGATGGCCGAGCACGGTGATGTGGTCATTTGACATCGCCGTGAGCAGCCTTTCCGTCATCTCGGCTTTTTCCATGTTGAATCTCGAGTGGACGGAGCCGATTACAAAATCCATTCTTGAAAGAAGCGCATCGTCGTAGTCGAGGCTGCCGTCTGGCATTATGTCGACCTCGCTTCCGCACAGCACCCTGATCGGGTATTTGCCTGATGAGTTTATTTTCTCGACCCTCTTCAGCTGCCTTTCCATCATTTCATCGCTCAGTCCCTTCGCGATCTTTGAGCTCCGGGAGTGGTCTGAAATACCTATGTACTGGTAGCGGCGCTTTTCAGCAGCCTCAATCATTGTCTCAATAGGGCTGCTGCCGTCGGTCCAGTTTGTGTGGCAGTGTAAGTCTCCCTTTATGTCTGATTCGGTAACCAGCCCGGGAAGCCTGCCCTCCTGGGCAGCCCTTATTTCACCCCTCGCCTCCCTCAGCTCCGGCTCTATGAACTGGAGGCCAAGGGCGTCATAAACTTCCTTCTCGGTTCTGCCCGCAACAAACTGGTCGCCGTTCCTCTGAGACAGCGAATACTCGTTTAGTTTGTATCCCTTGTCGATTGCCAGATTCCTGAGCTCAACGTTGTGATCCTTTGACCCTGTGAAGTAAAGGAGTGCGGCCCCGTAGCTCTTCTCGTCCACCACCCTCAGGTCCACCTGAAGGCCAGAATTGAGGAGAACGCTTGACTTCGTCTCCCCTTTGGAATAGACAATGCTGACATCGGGATAGGAAACGAACCTGTCCATGACTGCAGGGGAGTCGTCTGATGCAACTATGATATCCAGGTCGCCAACGGTCTCCTTTCTCCTGCGAAGCGAGCCTGCGGCCTCAATGAGCTTTGCATTTGCTGAGAGATGTGTGATGATGCCGGATGCAATCGAGTCGCCTGTTGAGAGCATGAAACGCCTGCTGCTCCCCCTGTAGAACCGGATGCTCTGCAGGATTCGTTCCTCAGTCTTTTCTCCGAACCCCTTCAGCTTGCTCACCCTGTGTTCCTCGCAGGCACGCTGCAGCTCGTCAATCGATGTTAACTTGAGCTCCATGTACAGCCTGCCCACCGTCTTCGGTCCGACCTCCTGAAGGTTGAGAAGCTCCAGGAGGCCGGGGGGTATTCCTGTCCTCAGTTTTTCCAGGTAGTCCAGTTTACCTGTCAGGGCGTACTCTTTTACCTTCTGGCTTATGGCCTCTCCCACGCCGGGAAGTTCGGAAATCGAACCGTCCTTTATATAGTCCTGAATGGGCCGGGGCAGAGCCTCTATTGTCCTGGCCGCACGCCTGTACGCGATTGGCCTGAACCTGTCTGAACCGGTGATCTCGAGTATGTCTGCTATCTCATTGAGTATGCTGACAACCGGGCCGTTGGCAGGATCCATATGTTTTGTATCTCCTGTGGAAGCAAACGTTTTTCTAGATAATTAAAGTGAATCTGCGTTATGTTGAAAACAGTCAGGATCAGATACTGTCAGCCATGCGGTTATATGCCAAGGGCATTTGACCTCGCAAAGAACATACTCGATGCACTCGGGATGTCGTACCTGAAGAAGCTGAGCGTTTCAATGGAGCCGGGGGACCATGGCATCTTCGACGTAATGGTTGATGACCAGCTTGTCTTTTCAAAGGAGACAGAAGGCCGTTTTCCCGAAGGCGCAGAGATAGTGGACAGGCTCAAGCAGAGCAGGTGAAACGGACCGGTTGCGCTTCGCACATCAAAAGAACATTATATCAGAGCAGCTCCTGCAAAACTTGTAGATGGATGAAACCCTCCTGGAAAAGCCAGAAGACATGACAGTCGGCCTGATAAATTCACTCGACCCCAGGCTCAGGAAAGTGCTGAGGGAGAGGAATATCCTTCAGCTTCATCCCGTGCAGGAGGATGTATTCGGTCCCGTATTCGATGGAAAGAACGTGCTTGTATGCGCTCCAACCGGGATAGGGAAGACGGAAGCGGCAATGCTTCCAATCCTTCAGCGCATGGTTGCGTCTGAAAGAGCGGAGGGCATTGTGTGCCTCTACATAACGCCCCTGAGGGCGCTCAACAGGGACATGCTTCTCAGGCTTCAGGAACTCGCATCCGCGGTCGGTTTGAAGGCGGCGGTGAGGCACGGTGACACACCCCAGTCTGAAAGGATAAGACAGTCTGCGCATCCCCCGCAGATCCTCATAACCACTCCTGAGACGGTGCAGATACTGCTCATTGGGAAGAACCTCAGGAATTCTCTCAAGTCCGTCAAATATGTCGTTGTGGATGAGATACACGAACTGGTATCGGGAGAGAGGGGAGCACAGCTTGCAGTCGCACTCGAAAGACTGACAAGAATTTCGGGTGAGTTCCAGAGGGTTGGGCTTTCTGCAACAGTCGGAACGCCGGAAGAGGTGGCCAGGCTCCTGGCGGCGGACAGGGAAGTCACAATAGCAAGAATTCCGGTTGAGAAACTGAGGGAGATGGAGGTGAGATGCCCGATCCCGGGTGAGGAGACGAAGAAGATTTCGGCAAACCTTCAGGTGGACGAGGGCTTTGCCTCCGCGCTGGAGATGGGCAAGTCCATCATAGACAGCCATACAAGCACACTGCTGTTTGTGAACACACGTGACCTTGCCGAGGCGATATCATCCCGTTTCCACATTTGGCTTCCTGACTACCCGGTTGGCGTGCACCACGGCTCGCTTTCAAAGGAACTTAGGATGCAGATGGAGGAGGAATTCAAGTCGAGGAAGCTGAAGTGCATGATATGCACATCCTCCCTCGAACTTGGGATAGACATCGGATCCGCAGATTTCTCCATACAGTTCAATTCTCCCAGACAGGTCACAAGGATGCTGCAGCGCGTAGGCAGAGCGGGACACAGGGCAGGTGCGGTCAGCAGAGGAGGGATCATAGCATATGACGAGGACGAACTGCTCGAGGGAGCGGTCATAAGCAGGAGGGGAATGGCCGAGGAGCTCGAGGAGCAGGTTGTAAGGCGGCTGCCGCTCACAGTGCTCTCAAACCAGATCGTTGCAATGTCGTCGGAGGGGACATACACTCCGGATGAGATGTATTCCACGGTAAGGAGGAGCTACCCGTTCGCAGGACTCTCCAGGGAAAGGTTCATGGAGCTTTTCGATTTCGCGAGGGAATACAGGCTCGTCAAGGTCGAGGACGAAAGGGTGAGGAGGTCAATGCGTGGCCTCCACTACTTCTACGAAAACATTTCGATGATCAGGGACGAGAAGACATTCAACATAAGGGACATAGGAACCAGGAAGATCATTGCAACACTCGATGAGGGGTTTGTGGTCTCCTTTGCCGAGGAAGGGGCAGTCTTCATCACGCATGGAAGGAGCTGGAGAATCGTTGAGCTCAGGGAGAGCGAGATACTTGTGGAACCGGTCTCTGTCTTCGGAGCGCTCCCTTCCTGGGTCGGTGAAGAGATACCCGTCCCGTTCGAGGTGGCGCAGGAGGTCGGAAAACTGCGCCGCATGAGGAATTTCATGGACTACCCCGTCGATGCCGAGTCGACCCGCAAGATAATGGAATACCTTGACAGCGTGAAGGAGCCCTTTGTCCTGGCCACCGACAGGAGGATTGTCATTGAGATATCGGGCAGGAGGGTTGTACTCAACTGCTGCTTCGGCACACGTGTCAACGAAACGCTCTCCAGGATGATAGCTGCGATAATATCAGCAAGATCCGGAGAGAGCGTGGGAATAGACATTGACCCTTACAGGATAGTCCTCGACATGCCGCGTGGATTCCGGAGGGAGTGGGTGGAAGAAGCGCTCAGGTCGATACAGCCGGAAGCGCTCGACGCATTCATGAGGAAAATCGTTTCGAATGTGTCCTACGCCAAATGGCAGTTCCTCTTTGTGGGAAAGAAATTCGGAATCATACGCAAGGATGCCGACTACAGGGAGCTCAACCTGCCGAGGCTGATGTCCACATACGAGCACACGCCCGTCATGGATGAGACAATCGACAAGACTGTCTGGGAGAGCATGGACATAGAAACAACCGGGAAGGTGCTGGCACTTGTCGCATCCGGCGAGATAGAAGTTGTCCATGCACCGCTGTCGCCGGTGGGGGAGAAGGGGATTGACACTGCGAGGGAGCTTTACAAGCCGGCAAGGGCAGACAAGGGCATTCTTGAGGCCCTCAGCAGGAGGCTGATGGACGAGGATTTCACACTTGTCTGTCTCTACTGCAAAGCGAAGAAGAAGACCAAGGCGGCCAGGGAAGAGAAGAGGATAAAATGCTGGAAGTGCGGCAGCAGGATGGTTGCGGCACTGAGCAAGTATGAGGTTGAAGAGCTCTCCGGCCGTGCAAGGGAGGAGGACCCGAAGCTTTCCAGGAAGCTCAGGAAGAACGCCAACCTTGTAATGGAATACGGACAGAGGGCGCTGCTTGTTCTTGCAGGCAGGGGAATAGGACCGGACAGCGCAGCAAAGATACTCGCAAGGCACGGTTCCGACGAGGAGCAGCTCCTGAAGGAAGTGCTGGAGCAGGAGATTGTTTTCGCAAGAACGAAGAGGTTCTGGGACTAGGAACCAGTCACATTGCTGGACAGCGTTCCAACTGATCCTATCGATATCACAACTTTGTCTCCGGGGTGCAGCTGCCCTATGCCCGATGGCGTACCGGTTGCGATTATGTCGCCCCTTTCAAGCGTCATCACCTGCGAGATATCGCTTATGAGCCTCTCGATGGGGAAAATCATGTCCCTTGTGTTCCCTCTCTGCCTCTGTTCACCGTTGAGTCTCAGCTCTATATCCAGCTGTCCAGGATCGGAAACTTCCCTGGCCGGTTTCACTTCGGACATGGGGAAGAATGTGTCGTATCCCTTGCACACGGACCAGGGCTGCCCGGAGCGCTTCGCCCTGTCCTGCATCTCCCTCGCAGTCACGTCGTTGCAGACTACATAGCCGAGAACATGGTCGAATGCCTCCGCCTTGGGTATCCTGACCGCCCTGTCGGAGATAACGACCCCGAGCTCAGCCTCAAAATCGACCCTCCCGGCACCAGGTGGCAGAACAATGCTCTGCCCGTTCCTTATTGCCGAGCTTGGAGGCTTGAGGAAGAACATGGGCTCTACCGGAACATCGTTGTTGAGCTCTCTTGCATGGAGCAGGTAATTCCTGCCGACACAGATTATTTTCGTTGGTTCGGCGTACAATGCACTCACACCTCCGCAGCTTGTTTTCGGGCATAGCGGTGTTCTGACTCTAACACTCTGCGGGGAGGCATCAGAGCACTCCCCTTTGTGACAGGACAAGCTCCGTCAGCGGTTCCCCCTTCCCGAACCTTTCGAGACTGAAGGGCCTCATCAGCTCGTTCACCCTCCCCGTTGTTATGTACTCCGCGATGAACTTTCCTACCGCGGGAGACATCATGAAACCATGACCGCTGCTCCCGGCGGCGTTTATGAAGTTGGGTATCGACGGCGCCGGTCCGAGGACAGGGGAGTTGTCGGGTGTCATATCATATGTGCCTGCCCACTGCCTCACTATTCTCACGTTCTTCATGAACGGAAGGAGCTTTGTGATGTCCCTCGCATACTTGACCATGAAGGCAAAGCTTGCCTTCAGGTCGAAGTTTTCAGGTTCGGCGATGCTCGTATGGCCGATGAACTCACCGCGAAGCGACTGGTGAATCGTGATGCCGTACTTCAGTGAGACGAGCATTGGCTTCATGAAAAACTGGAGCGGCTCGGTTGCAACCAGTTCCCTCCTCACAGGTTTTATTGGAAGGCTTATACCCAGGCCGGACGCAATGCCGGGCGCGTAGGCCGCGGTTGCATTGACAACGTAGTCTGCCTGAAAATTGCCGTTTGGCGTGTGCAGGGTGGCCTTTCCATCATGACCCATCTCGACCTTGCTGACTGGCGTATACTCGTATATCTTCCCGCCGTTCCTTCTGATGGAGAAGATAAGGCCCGATATCACCGCGTCATGATGCAGTATTCCATCAAGTGAGTGGAAATTCGCGCCTGCAAGTCCCTCCCGATTGATGCCCGGGACATGCTCCGCTACGGCATCCGGTTCAAGCCAGACGGACTTGACACCGTTCTCATTCTGCAGCTTCCTGTGGAGTGCGTAAAGCTCCGGGTCCTCATCATCATAGCATGAGAAGAGATAGCCGTCCTGCGTGAACAGAATGTTGTAGCCGAGCTCCCGCGTCATGCTCCTCCACTCGTTCTCCGCAGCCACCATGAACCTTATTGTGTGTGGATTTGCGAACTGGGCCCTTATGCCGCCCGCGTTCCTGCTTGACTGACCGCTCCCGATATAGTTCATTTCAAAGACGGCAACCTTCCTGACTCCCATTGCCAGGAGCCTGTGGGCGGTCATCAGGCCGTAAATTCCTGCGCCTATTACTGCAACGTCGAACTGCTCCGTCATTTCTCCTCCTCCTCGATTGGAATATCCGTGAGCGCAAGCGCCCCGAGATACACAGGCACGAGGGGAGGCCTGACCGTCGGAAGGTCTATCTGCTTCCCCGAAATCG
>JAKAVR010000008.1 GCA_021817225.1 Thermoplasmata archaeon | reverse complement strand
CTGCACGACCGCCAGGCCCCTGCTTGTGTCCAGGACCTGCCCGGTTCTTGTCAGCCCGTCAGGCGTCCTGATTTCGACAAGCTCGTTGTAAGCAGCGTTCTCCACCTTCTCCACAAAAAGGAGAGGGCCCGTTATCTGTGATATTGACTTGTAGCTCACACCAGGCATTTTCATGCACCTGCCATCTGTGTACCGGCAGACTGCATCTGCCCCGCGATCTCCTTGAGCAGGTCGGCGAAGAATGCCTCCACCTGCTCCTCCTTCACTTCTTTCATCCTGGAGATTCTCTCCCTGACCGGAAGAGTTGAGAGCTGCTCCATTGTGGCTCCCCTTTCGAGTGCCTCATTCTGGAATCTTCCCATCTCCATTATCGTCCTGAGCATTCCGTACTGTTTCCTTGGCGAGCAGTAAGAATCGACCTCGTCGAAGGCGCTCTGCTGCAGGAAGTCTTCCCTTATCATCCTCGCAACGTCAAGCACCGCCTTCTCCTTTTCAGGCAGTGCATCGTAGCCGACAAGCTGAACAACCTCCTGCAGTTCTGCCTCCTTCTGAAGGGTGGCCATCGCCTCCGAATATGTATGCCCCCACTCCTTTGCGACATTGTCCTCGAACCACTTCTCGAGCTCCCCCTGATACAGGGAGTAGCTGTTCAGCCAGTTTATAGACGGGAAATGTCTCCTCGAAGCAAGCGACGAGTCAAGCGCCCAGAAGACCCTTGTGACCCTGAGCGTATTCTGTGATACGGGCTCTGAAACGTCTCCGCCAGGCGGCGACACCGCACCGACTATTGTCACCGACCCGTACCTCTCTTCAGCCGAGACGACCCTTGCATTGCCTGACCGCTCGTAAAATTCTGATACCCTTCTTCCCAGGTAGGCCGGATATCCTTCCTCCCCCGGCATCTCCTCAAGCCTGCCTGAAATCTCCCTGAGCGCCTCGGCCCACCTTGAAGTGCTGTCCGCCATCAGCGCAACATCGTAACCCATGTCCCTGTAGTACTCTGCGATTGTAATGCCCGTGTAGATGCTCGCCTCTCTTGCTGCAACAGGCATGTTGGATGTATTGGCGATGAGCACAGTCCTTTCCATGAGGGGTTTTCCGCTCTTTGGATCGAGCAGCTCGGGGAAGGTGGTCAGTATCTCCGTCATCTCGTTGCCACGCTCCCCGCATCCCACATAGACGACTATGTCGCTGTCCGCCCATTTTGAAAGCTGGTGCTGCACGACTGTCTTCCCCGAGCCGAAAGGCCCGGGCACGGCCACTGTACCTCCTTTCGCAACCGGAAAGAAAGTGTCGATGACCCTCTGCCCTGTTATCAGCGGAACAGTCGGAGGCAGCTTGTTCATGACGCGTCTGGCCACCCGGACCGGCCACTCCTGTTTCAGCTTGACCTCCACTGTGCCTGAAGGGCCCTTTATGGTTGCGACAACGTCGTTGACTGTGAATTCGCCGCCGCTTATGCTCTCTATATTGCCCTTCACACCGAAGGGCACCATTACCCTGTGCACAATCAGGGATGTTTCCTGGACCTCTCCCAGGACCTGTCCTTGTGAGACTTCCTCTCCCTTCTTGACTGTGGGCTTGAACGCCCATTTCAACGTTTCATTGAGGGGTGTGGCCGAAAAGCCTCTTCTGATGAAGTCTCCGCTCTTGGCCCTTATAATATCCAGCGGCCTCTGGATGCCATCATAAATTGACTTGAGAAGCCCGGGCCCGAGTTCCACCGAGAGCGGCTTCCCGACGTTCTCCACTTTTTCACCAGGTCTTATTCCACTGGTGTCTTCGTATACCTGTATGGTGACACTGTTCCCCGAAATGCGTATGACTTCGCCAATGAGCCCAAGCTCGCCGACCCTGACGACGTCGTACATCCTGACACCCTCCAGGTCTTCTGCAATGACAACCGGACCCGACACTCTGGCAACCTTACCCATGTATTCACCTGCCTATATCGACACCAAGCACGCGCTTTGCAAATTTTTCTATTGACTCCTCGTCTCCTCCTCCTGGAAGAGGGACGAAGACCACCAACGGCACCGTTGACGTTTCAATCGAGTCGAGCATTCTCCTGTCCATAAACTTTTTGAGGCTCTCAGAGACCATGATGAATGTGAATTCATCCGACCTGAACAGTTCGCTGAATTTCTCGACTCCCTTTTCCCCTACGGCTATGAAAGCATTTGTCACTCCCAGCAGCCTGAAGCCCAGAGCTATCTCTCTTTCTCCCAGCACAGCAATTCTGCCGAAGTTCTGGCTCGCGGTCATCACACACCTCCGAGCAGCATTTCTTCTGTCCTCTTCGACTCAATCCCGTACGAGTTTCCGATGACTATTGTTCTCAGGTTGTCCCTCTCCCTCTCCGACCTGAGTATATAGGCGAACATGGACCCCGCAGAGAGCGCCTGGGATGACAGGACATCCAGATACCTTCTGAGAACGGATGAGCGCATTTCCGATTCAAACAGCTTGAGATCCCCGTCCTTCCTGTAGGCATCCACTGCAGTGTGCAGATCGTATCTGTCCTGCAGTTTTGAGGCTATGTCCTCCACCCCGCCGGAGCCGTAAAGGGATTGAAGGTTCTCAGTCGACATGTTCCCAAGGGCCAGGAGCTGATCCCTGACCTTCTCGAAAGGAACATGCATATCCTTTGCGGCCAGAATGACCATTATGTTCTTGTTGTCCACTTCTTCTTTGAAAAATCTGATAAGCGGTCCTTCATCGCCGTTGAAGAATTTCAGGCTCGTTATCAGCCTCATGTAGTAGAATCTGTCGAGGGCCTGGAGCATTGGCGCTATGTCATTTTCCTTCCTGTAATTATCCAGATGCTGAAGAAGCTGCTGGCCGTAGCCAAATCTCGTCAGATTTTCTGCAACAGCCTCGATGCTAGACTGGTTTATCAGTATCCTGAAATCGTCGTTGCTCATAATGCCGCCGAATATGCCCATCGGGACATCCCTGAAGCTTACAAGGAACGTCTCAGTCTCCTTGACATCGTAGCCCAGGTATTTCGAAGTGATTATTGATTTGATGTTCTGCACGTCCCACTTGGACATGTACGCCCTCAGCAGATCCGACGTCATTGGCGGGGCGGCGAAGAGGGCCGTCTTGTTTCTTGTAACTAGCCTCCTGTTGGCTGCCATTTCAAGGAGATCTGGATTTGTGTAGAGGGAATACAGTGCATTTATGTCATCCTTGTATACAGTTGACGACAAAGCCCTCGTGACGTCCTCCAGCGTCATGCCGATGAAACCCCTCACAAGACTGTCGCTGAGAAATTCGGTCTGTGCGACTTTGATCCTGCCGTAGCTGCCAGAGTAAGTCGAGTCCATTACTTCGCACCAAATTTGCCTGCGATTTCAAGCATCAGTCTCTCTTTCAGTTCTTTCTTCATCGTGGAAACGGTGAGGTCAAGCTCCATTGTCCCGTCCGATGATTCGGCCACCAGCCCACCCGAGGGGTCCACTTCCTCGACAATAACCTTCTTTCCTTTCGAGTTCTTGATGAAATGCGCTCCTTTCTCACCGACGCGGATCGTGCAGTCACTCCCAAGCAGTTTCCTGGCGGTCGTGACCATCTGGAGAACCACATCCTTGTATTCAGGCGAATTGCTCAGGTTGTCCATTATTTCATATGCCTTCGACAGGCCGGCGTCTACGAGCTGGGATCTCTTGTCTCTCAGGGCCTTCTTTGCCTCGATGTCGGCATTCGAGAGTTCCCTGTTTTCAAGGGATCTGCTGTCCTCGGCCGTTTTCCTTTCGAACTCGTTCTGAAGCGTCCTCAGTCGCGCCTGCGTCTCGCTGACGGCAGCCTCCACTTTTGCATTGTATTCATCGGCTATCCGCTTCAGCTCGCTGTCCCTGCGTTCTTCTATCGACTGAAGGATGTTTTCCAGCGCCATAATAATCCTTCACAGGATGTGCAGCAGTAGGATCAATCCAAGAACGAATCCGAGTATCCACAGAGTTTCTGGAATAACGAAGAAGAAAAGGACCTGTCCAAACTTCTCTGGTTTCTCAGCAATTATGCCCATTCCCGCTGCGCCGATTCCCTGCTGCGCCATGCCGGTGCCTATAAGCCCGCCAGCTATCGATATAGCGGCGGCAATCGCATACAGGGCGTCGGTGTAGTCTGGTATACCCGTCGGTGTAACCGCCATTTGACAATCACCGCCTGTCTATTTGCGTGTCTTATAAAAAACTTGTCGCGAATCAAGCACGCGTCCCGCTCATGATGGTGTCCCCTGGCCTGTTCTATCAAAGCAGGTGCGTGGATTGCGCTGATTCAGACAACCCTTTGCATCGAGTGTTTCTGATTGTTGTGGAATTCGCTGAAATTCACCACATTCAGGTTCAGGGACGCAAGGTCAAAAACAGGCATCTTGGCCGGTATCGGTGATATGTTCCTCATCTTCTGGTAGGAAGTCTGTGACTGCCAGGTGGACCCGCTTATCAGCCTTACTCCCCTGTAGTCATCCAGGCCGTATGAGTGAACATGCCCTGTTATGAAAACATCCGGAACTTCATCTATGACCATGTAGTCCCGCTTTTCGGGCGCGAGGGGGGTCTTCTCGCCATATACGGGTGCAAGGTGTCTCCTTTTGAGCAACTCCTTCATTGCATCAATCGGTCTCTCCCAGGAAAGGTGCGGAAGCGAACTTATGACATCGTCAAAGCTGCGGCCATGGTATGCAAGCACATTTCTCCCCTCTATTTCCACCGTGGCCGGATTCCCTACAAAAGTGACCCTTGAGTCAAACATCTTTTGCAGCTCGGTCTGGAAGGTGGGCTGGGGCTCAGCCGGCCTGACAGCGTCATGGTTCCCCGGCATCAGTATGAGCCTCATCCAGTCAGGCAGCTCCGAAAGGTACTGCGCCACCCGCTGATACTGGGCGTACACATCGTCGATCTCAAGATCTTCCTCCTGG
This sequence comes from Thermoplasmata archaeon, assembly GCA_021817225.1. GTDB lineage: Archaea > Thermoplasmatota > Thermoplasmata > Sysuiplasmatales > Sysuiplasmataceae > JAJZXY01. The sequence goes on along the minus strand of JAKAVR010000008.1, from coordinate 42,887 downwards.
TCCGGATACACTCCTATGCCATCCGCCAGATCGCCTGAAATTATGATGTAGTTTATATCCCTGGCTTCCGGCGATCGCTTGAGCCAGTCGAGCATGAGGTCCCACTCTTCCCTGAGAAAAGTCTTGCTCCCCACGTGCGTGTCTGAAAGGACAGCCACTTTTGAAGTTGAATCGACTTTTTCCACCGACCTGTTGAAGGGCACGTCTGGCCTGACAACCGCGTCCGCAACAATCATTGTGCGCTCCCTGTTCATTCTTCCCTTCACGCCAATGACTTCATCTTTGAGAACGTGCTCATCTTTCCTGTCGGCCATGAGGAGCACTTTGCACCTTTCCTCCTCATCCTCTATCTCAAGTATCTTGTGCCCGTTTCTTGTGGTGTGTACGCTGTTGACAATCCCTATGACGCTTATATCCCTGTTAAGCCTGACCGCCCTTGATATGGGAAGCGCGCCGGCCATGTCCCCTCTTCTCATCAGTATCTTCTTCAGGGAGTGAAACCTGTCGGTAAAGTACTTTGCAAAATCCTTCACATTTCCACGCGACGTGCTGTTTCCGGTGATGTCCTTCAGTATCTTCGGCGGTGACGGGGTCGAGGAAATATGACCCACGGTGCCAGCCGATTCCCCGCGCCCCGCGCTTTCAGCAGTTTCCGGGCCGGTCCCGCTGATCATTTCATGTGTTATGACCAGGGGCGGGTTGTCAAACGAGTGCAATATCGTCTGGAGCCTCTCTATAGCATCATTCTTGTTTTCTAGCTCCCTTACCGCGAGCGGGTCAATCAGGACACCCTTGGAAGCGGCGAGCCTGATAATCTCTTCCTGCAGAGAAGACCCCATGTTTCTTTGTTAAGATTGTCGGATCTATTAAAGTTAGCTACGAGAACAGATTCCCTTTGTCTCCAAGGACGGAAGCTGGTCACACTCCTTCTCTGATTTCACTCTCACTTTTCGACAGGCAGGTGTTCCTTCATCCATTCTGTGTAGCCTTCCCTCAGATTGTACAGTTCCTTGCCAATCACCTTTCTGATGACCGCTCTGGATCTCCTGCCTGTGCCGGAAACGAAAACAGTCCTGCTCCCGACAGACTGTCCGCGGACTACCCTGGTATAGGGCATGTTGACCGATCTTGGCAGATGACCCTTTGCAAATTCAGCAGGTGTGCGGACGTCTACGATGTCCAGCTGTTCTCCCTTCTCAACCATGGAGTTGAGGTCGCCCGGCTTGAGATCGGCATAACCCCCCCTCTCGGCATACGGCCAGCCGTAGTACCGGTATGTGAAGATCGACATGGTCACACCGACGATCGACACTACTGCCAGCAGCAACGTTGGGAAAGTGATTCCGAATGCGAGATAGAGGGTGGACACGAAGATAATCCACAGCGCCATTATGATGATTATGTAGGGGAATGTCCTCATTCTGTCTTTTTTGACAGATCAACTGATTATAAAATACCTGTTTCACAAGCACTCCTCCGGGACTCCCGTCCGTCAGTCTGCAGTTCCACCCGCGGAATGCATAGTCAGGAAGCGTATTCGTCTATCGTAATTTGGAATGACCAACTGATATATAGTTGGACTAGGCATAAGAACCCGTTCATCAATTCAAGGAAGACACCGGATGAGTGAGGAAAGAGAAGAATTTCGACGAAATGCTCCCACAAGGTTCTTCACCGTGGACGAGGCAAACGACATGATACCTGTCCTCGAGAAGAAACTGAAGGTCTGCGACCAGATATTGATAGAGATACGCTCTGTTTCAGAACTTACGGAGGACATGGAGTGGTACTGGGGGGAATCGATAAACGAAGACACCAACCCGGACAGGACCGAATACATAAAACTCGAGAAGGAGAAAAGCGACAGGATAGAGCGCTGGAACAAGTCAATCAGGGAGATAGAGGACGTAGGCATTCTAATCAAGAACCCTGATCTTGGGCTGGTCGATTTTTACAGCATCAGGGATGGCCAGGTTGTCTTTCTGTGCTGGCAGCGCGGAGAGCCAGAGGTCAGATACTGGCACACTCTCGAGGGCGGATACGGCGGCAGGCGCCCTCTCGAGTGAGCTGGGAACTCCGTTTATCAAAATATGGCACGTTTCTTAGTCAACTCATGTCCGATTATGCTGCGATTGCAGCTGCAATTCGGGGCCAGAATATAGCAGATTTAAAACACTTGTATCACATTTAAGGGTCCAAGCGTAACTACAAACACCTCCTGACACCAAGTAAGGTGAAAGCATGGCCCTTCAGTTTGTGGACTATCTGACAGCTGTCATGACACTGTTGATAGTTGCAGATGTCGTCGTGAGCCAGTTAATATTCTACACCCTCGGCATTGATTTCTCAAAGTTGAAGGGGAATCAGGAGGCAGGGGAAAGACTAAGGGCCTTTGGCAGTCTCTTCCTCGGTCTCGCCGTTCCCTTGCTCGTTCTCGGGATTGAAATGGATACTGTCTGGCCGCTTCCAAGCAGCTACAACTTCATCTACGGGGACATGGTGGTATACATAGGGACGCTGCTTCTCGTTGCCGGCCTCCTGATGCTCAAGTCGCCTGAGAGCATACGCCTCCTTTACCCGATGATCGCTGTCTTCGGCCTGTTTGTAATTGTATACGGGGCAGACATATTCTATTACAACCTGAGCCAGAACCCTCTGGCGGCCGCTGGAATGATGGTAGCTGAAGGATTGGGCTCTGTTGCAACATCGGCATATCTCTTCACTTCCAGGAGGCTTGTTGGTTATGTGGCCATCGCCCTCTTTGTGATTGCTATCATTGTGACGGCAATCACAAATGTTGAATCTATATTCGATCATACTGTCTCATTCAAATCGTGGTTGCCCTGAAAGGCAAACTGACCCTGCAAACGACTTTGTAACCGGTGGTAGCCGCAATGGACGGAGAACACAGACAGACGCTGGGCGCGGATCTCAGGATGTGGTACAAGGCACTCAGGGTGATACCGCGTCTGAGCAGGAATGAGTGGGACGCCCTGGACCCGGTGTCAAAATGGCTTGTGGCGGCGAGGGGAGCCGTCCTGATAATGACATTCTTCTCTGCACTGATCGGCGGATTGCTGGCCTTTGCCGTTGGCCCTGCCAGCCCTCTTCTGCTTCTGCTTACAGTCATTGGACTTGTGCTGGCTCACGGAGGCTCAAACCTTCTGAATGATTACTGGGACACAAGAATGGGTGTGGATGAGGGAAATTACTTCAGGGCGCAGTATGGCCCCCATCCGCTGATAGGTGGGCTTCTAACGCAAAGGCAGCTTCTCATGTGGGTGTTCGCAACGCTTTGCGCGGCAATGCTTGCGGGCCTGTATCTTGCAGTCGTGCGGGGTCCCTGGGTCGTTCTTTTTGCTGCAGCCGGGCTGGTACTCATGATGACATACTCGGGCAAACCGTATCCGCTCAAGAGGATGGGTCTCGGAGAAGTTGCTGTCTTCGTGATATGGGGGCCGCTGATGATCGGTGGAACTTTCTATGTTCTGACCGGTGTCCTGCCGCTCTGGGTCATACTTGCCTCCCTCCCATACACACTGGGTGTCACGCTTGTCCTCTTTGGAAAGCATATTGACAAGATTGACTACGACAGGAAGAAGAACATAAGGACGCTGCCTGTCATACTTGGCGAAAAATGGGCAAGACTGGCATCCATCCTGATAATCGTCCTGATGTACGCCACATCCATCCTCCTTGTTCTTTACAGCTACCTGGGCGTTCCTGTCCTGCTTGTGATTCTGTCCATACCAAGCGCGCTTGCCGCTGCAAGGATATTTTCCAAGCCGAGGCCGCTGAGCAAGCCTGATGACTATCCTTCGGAGTCGTGGCCATTGTGGTATGTCGGTTTTTCATTCGTCTTCAACAGGAACTTTGGCGGGCTGTTCGTATTCGGGCTGATACTCGACATTGCCCTCAGGATGGCTGGCATCCCGATCTTCATATCCGGGCTGTAGTAGTTCATCACCATCATCCTGTTTCCCTAAAGGCCTGTGGATGCCTGCTGCAGAACAGCATCAATTCAGCTGGATTCAGCCTTCAGATCAGTGAAGCAGAAGTCTTCCCTGACCACAGTCTCCCCTCTTTTCACCTTTATTCCTGAAGAGAATATCGGCCCGTCGTAGACGAATGTATGAAATTCACCATTTTCGCCGCATGGATCTGTCCCCGGGGGGAGAGAACTTATGAAATCATCATCAAACTCTGCGCCGCAGTAATTCCTGTCAAGCTTCCGTGTGTCAACACAGCAGACGATTGCCCTGAAACCCGATGATATGAATGAATGTGCAAGCTCGGTGGTATCAGACCGCCAGAGAGGGAATATGGCCGTCATTCCAACTTCCTTCAGCCTGCCCTCTCTGTATCTTCTTATGTCTTCAAGGAAAAGATCGCCGAATGCAATCTTACTCACCCCCTCCGAGCGGAGCTTCTCCAGCGCTTTTCCCATTCTTTCTTCATACACGCTGTTGCTTGAATCCCTTGGTATATGCACCACATCAAGCGGGAGCTCAAGTCGTTCTGCCTGCATATCAAGCAGAGACCTTCTAACACCATGCATGCTTATCCTGTCGTAGTCCTCTGTGACTGTTGTCAGCAGTCCGGTGACCTCACTTTCTCCCCTCCTTCTGAGTTTCTGCAATGCAAGCGAGGAATCCTTTCCGCCGCTCCAAGAAAGTGCCACTCTTTCCATGTGATTTCACGACCGGAATCAGGTTCTTTCAACCACGCCTTCGGGATTCAAGGCAAGTTGCCATTCCTCCGTCACTGGGAGAAGGTCCAGGTGCAGGTGTCGGGATTTGAACCCGACTTGTTGGCTTTCATCCCGAAGATGGAAGGCCAAAATCCTAACCAGACTAGATTACACCTGCTTCAGGCACGATTCAGCTTGCTGTTGCGCCCATTATTGCTGGTGCCCGCCCTCAATGCCGTTCCCATCTAGCCCAATTCCGATGATAAGCCTTTTCTTCATTAATGTTCTGATTGCACGACCTCGGATCTGCATGCTCTCCCTTGTCATCCACTTTCAGGTTTATCGGTTGAATGAAGTGGATACGGTTCGAAACATGTGGAGTGCATTACCGCCCTCTGCATTCATGCAATCACATATTGAGACATCTGCTTATGAAGTTGAAATTCTCGCATATCTCCACTTCCCTTTCCCGGATAGGCATACCTGCATGTCCGCCGCCCGTTGCAATTCTCAGATAGGCATTCTTCCCCTTCTGATCCAGCTCCATGTGGAATTTGATTGCGTGAGCTGGATGGACTCTGTCGTCATTGGACCTGGCGTAGAGAAGCGTCGTGGGGTAACTCTCGTCCCTGATATTGTGGTAGGGAGAATATTCATAGAGAAACATTGCATCATCCGGATCATCCGGGTTGCCGTATTCTGTCGTCCAGTATTTCCCCACAGACATCATATGGAAACGCATCATGTCCAGAACAGGAACGCCTATTACGGCGCCATCCAGAAGTTCCGGACGCTGAGTGAGAACCGAGCCAACCAGCAGTCCGCCGTTACTCTCACCCATTGCAACAACGGTGTAACCTTCCTTCTTCAGGGAGCTTATCACTGATATGAAATCATCAAAGACATTCTGCTTCTTCTCCCTGATGCCTGCTCGATGCCATCCCTCTCCGTACTCCCCGCCTCCTCTCAGGTTCGCCTGAACAATCCTGACTCCTCTCTTGAGCAGAATTGCGAACAGTGGTGAGTATGCTGGAAAAAGGGACACATTGTATCCTCCGTAGCCGTAGGCAACAACCTTCCTCTTCCTCTGGCGCGGTTTGCTTACGAGGAAATAATGAATGTCTGTACCGGAAGAATTCACCCATCGATCCCTGACAGTCAGATCTAGCAGCCTGTTTTCCTCAAGCTTATGCAGTCCTCCTTCCCTGAACATGTAGATGGCATATGGTATTCCGAAGGACTGCAGGTTGATGACCGCGTTGGCGCCATCTGAATCGGTCGAACGCAGTCCCATTGGGACATCCATGTTAAATTCCCTTAGCTTTTTTCCTCCGAAGTCGTATAGCACAGGCACCACTTTTGCATCCCTGAGATGCAGCGCAAGGAACCCCTCCCTGACTATGACGCAATCCTCTATCGCTGTCTTCCCTTCAACTACCGCCTGGGTTCCCTTCCTTATTATTCCGTTCCCCTTCCTCTCAAGGTAGCAGGCTTCCCCCTCTCTCACGCCCAGCGGTTTGGCAGGGGATGTGAGAACATAGAGCTCTTTCCAGGTCGACGGGTCTTCGAGTTCCCCCAAGTACAGTGTCGAGTGATTCCAGTCCCCAACGGTGATCAGCGCCTTGTCTCCGCTTGGACAGATGTGGATGAACTCGCTGGGTTTGAGTCCACTCCCGAAGACAATGTGCCCGCCCCTCAGAACGCGGTGGGAATTGAGTTCGCCGCCATCAGGGGGAGGATTTTCGACGAACGTCCTGACGGTATAGTACGAATCATGGGTGAAGACAAGCTGAGTTATGTTGCCTTCAAACAGTTCCGACAGCTTTCCGTCAGTCAATATTTTCAGCGTGCCACTGTCTGAGCCTGAGCTCTCGAAAATAGCAATTCTTCTAAGATCGCCGCGTGTTTCAATCCATTGTATGATGTCAGCTGTTGTGTAGACGTCTTTCCCATCCGCTGTAACGCAGTATTTGTCCTCCCGGGTACAAAGGTTTACCAGATGCATTCCCTCTATCCTGGATTCAAGCACCGTCCTGGTTTCATTCAGCGCCTCGACCTCCCTTCTCAGTCTTGTATCGATGTCGCCGAATTCGGCTTTGAACCTCTGCGTGTGGAGTTTTGAATACTCCATTGTCCGCCGATCCATTTTTTCGGCGTACTGGAAAGGATCTTCGTTTATTCACATCGCCTCCGTGCAGCGCCAGTATCTCTCCGATCGTAATGAGCAACACTCTTTTTACCTTCTCGGTGGCGTCAGCTCGGACATTTTATAGTTTCACAAAACATATAGGTGTATGTGGCCGCAGGATTCTCAACATTCATTCTTGACATAGGGATTCTAACCATTGCAGCCCTTTTCTTCTCTTTCCTGCTTGCACGTTTCGGCCTGCCTGAGGTATCCGGACAGATAATCGCCGGAACAGTAGTCGGGCCATATGTCCTGGGGCTGGTCAGCAGCCTGCCCGTGATTACTGCGCTGTCACAGCTCGGGATTATCCTGCTGATGTTCATAATCGGGCTCGAGCTCGACGTCAGGGAGATGAAGACGATGCTTGCCCGCGTCAGTGGCATCGCTCTAGTCGAGGCGGCGATTTCGTTTATTGCTGTCTTCGCATTCATGTCCTTATTCACAGGCAACTACACGGTTGCAGTCATTGTCGCCGTGGCCCTATCGTTTACAAGCACCGCAATAGTGGGCAGACTCACTTTCGACAACCGGTTGGGTAATAACAGCCAGTCATTCCCGGAATACCGCAAGATGCTGATAGGTGTTCTTGTGGTGGAAGATGTTGCCGCAGTGGTGTTTCTTTCACTGATCCCCGGACTGTCGGGGCAGCTGGCGGGCAATGCGTTCACCACCGTGGCTCTGCTCGTGGCGGGCGGACTGGCATTTCTTTCAATAGCCTATTTTGCAGGCACCTACCTCGTTCCGGTCGTTGTTGAGTATTTCGAAAGCGTCCTATCAAATTCAAGGGATATCCCCTTCCTGTTCTCCCTTGCTCTCGGTGTCATTTTTGGCGCGGTGGCCACATACTTCGGATTCTCCCCCGCCATCGGCTCGTTTCTGATAGGTCTTTCCCTCCGGGGAAAATATTCGGTTTTCGTCTCAAAGCAGCTGATTTCACTGCACAACCTTTTTGTCACTCTCTTTTTTGTATCCGTCGGCCTGCAGATCGATCCACGTTCTGCATTTGCGGCGCCCCTCCTTCTCTTTCCAATATTGATTATCGCTCTGACTTCCAAGTATTTCGGCGGGTATCTGGCATCAACCATCGCCAGGACGGGTGTTGCTTCAGGTACATTTGCCCTTTGGCTTCTTCCACGTGCAGAATTCTCGCTGGTCATTGCCCAGGCAGCGACAACATCTGGAGTCCTGTCGGTGGAACTCTACTCCATCATTGGGGTCACTGTCATAATCAGCGCCCTCCTCGGACCATTCATGCTCTCAAGAAGAGGGGAGCTGGCAGACCATGTCACTCATCCTGAAAGCAGCAGCTGATTTGAGCGCAGTCATGTTTTGGGGCCGGTCCATGTCACACCAGGCCCGCATACTTGGAATACCAAATAACGAAGGGGCGTATCCCCACATGTGCGAACTTTGAGAACGGGGCAAATGCGATCAGGAACAGGACATTGATTATGTGTATGGAGTATGCAATGAACGTTGGCATGAGCAGCCCGCTGAACCTGAATGCTTCAACGACAAGGCCCGTGATTCCCGCAGCAAAGATTGTGTAGAAGAAGACCCAGTCGAAGTAGTCATGATCCTGAGTGGTTGCCCTGTGGTTTCGCCTGTCAAGCAGTATGAGACACATTCCAGTGATAAGGACAGCTGCGCTGACGTTTGCGAGTATCTGTATCGGATTGGTGAAGGAGTATGGATAGTTAGTCAGGTTGGGGTTGATCATGTATATCAGACCGGAGGTTACGAAAAGGCCAATGAAACCCCACATGGTCATCATATGGCCTATCCATCTTGGCCTACCCGTTTCGCACTTGGACATCCTTCTCTGTGCCACAACTTCCGTGATGACGAGCGGCAGGCTCCGAATGGCCGCCGATATTTTCTTGCTTATTGTGATGTATCGGCTTTGCCGTCCCCTGCTTATCCAGTATAGCACCCTCAATATGGCAATGCCCATCACGGCGACGGCGAATATGCCAGCTACCATTCCGGCAATGTGCATTACCTCTTCAGGCACAAATGCCTGGAACAGAAGCTGAGTGGGAAGCTTCAGTGCTCCTACATAATACAACCCTGCAAAGTAGAACAGGGAGGTGACAGCAAGAAGGAGCGCGATCCCCCATTTTTTGGTTACAAGCATATCGGCCACAGGTCCGATGGTGGCAGACCTGATCTGGTATTTCCTGGCAGCAGCCATGGTGTTCCCGGGCTTGGCGTCCCTTGGACAGGTGGCACTGCACTCATTGCAGAAATAGCAGAGCCACGGCTCGGGGGAGTGGAGTATATCCTGTCTGCTGCCAAGTTGCACAAACCTGACCATGCTTCGTGGAAACGGTGCCCCGTTCTCCGACAGCGGGCAGACGGCAGTGCAATTGCCGCAGTTGAAGCACAGCGCCGCGCCTGAGGCACCGTAATCCATAAGCAGATTCCTTACATCCAGATCAACCTTGAGCGTTTTTCCTGCGACACCGTATTCTGCCATATTCAGGCCCCCTTCAGGGCATATGAATAGTAGTCCCCCTTGGCTTCGCCATCCTTCACCTGGCCGTATCTCCTGAGCGTCATCACATAGTAGACAGTCGTCCTCAGATCAAGACCCGTGGCCGAACTTATCTCGGGCAGTGTCATTGGCCCGTTCTTCAAGGTGTTCAAGATGGCTGTCTTGACCCTCGACTGTTCCTTGGCCTCTTCAAGAAGTGCCTGAGAAACCTGTCCAATCTCCTTCTTCTTTCGAAGATATGATTTCCTGTCACTCACTCGCGTCAATGCCAACACCTCATTTTGACTGGGCCCCCAGTGGTTGCGGTGAGAAGCTCACCATTGCACGCAGTTGCGGGTAGGTGTATCCTATGAGCTGCAGTGCCTCCGGTTCGCAGATGGCCGCGCAAGCACCGCACCCCTTGCACATGGCAACATTGACGGAGGCGACCTGCCTCCCTTCCATTTCCACCATCGATATTGCACCCGCCGGGCACTCGGTCACGCACTGGGTGCAGCCGTTGCATTTTTGCTCCGAGACTGTCACGACATACGGCTCGAGCTCGGTGTAGCCCTTCATCAGAAGGGTCGACGCCTTGGCGGCAGCTGCAGCTCCCGATATCATGGATTCATGCGTGTCCTTCGGTCCCTGGGCAGTCCCACCAACAAGGACTCCGCCCACGGTTGTTTCAACCGGCCTGAGCTTCGGGTGCAGCTCCTGCACGAATCCGTCCTTGCTGGATGAGACTTTGAGCGCTGCCGAAAGCTTCTTTCCGTCCTCGCTAGGCATCATGCCTGTGACAAGCACCACCAGGTCGGCGGACACCTCTATGTCCCTTCCGGCCGTGAGAGAGTCCTTTGTCACCAGCTTTACGCGCTCGCCTTCGGCGGTAACGGATGGCGGCGAAGCAGGGTCGTAACGGATGAAAAGCCCCTTTTCCCTTGAAGCCCTTTCGTACATCGTCTCGTACAGACCGTACGCCCTTATGTCACGATAGAAGTGGAAGCTGTTTATGCTGCTGCCGAATTTCTTCTTTATGTAGCTGTCCGTGTTGAGAGTGGAGGTGCAGCAGTATCTTGAGCAGTATGTATTGGGTCCGCCCGTTTCCGTCTGCCTGCTCCCGACGCAGTAGACAAAAGCTACGTCCCTCACCTGCCTGCCGTTGAAAACGAGTGTTTTCCCGGACGTGTCGGCCAGCCTCAGAAATTCAGGCAGCGTCAGAACCCTTCTTGTCTCGCCGTAACCAAACTCACCCCTTCCTGGAAGGTACGGCTGGAAACCTGTCGACTGCACAACCATGCTGAATTCTTCCTCGAACTCAATGTCACTGGCATCAAATGAAACACCCTCCCCAAAGAGTCTCTGACATACACCGCATTTTATGCAATGCTCCATGTCAATGTACGGTGTCTCCGGCACCCTGTCATCGGGGAGGACAATTGCCTTTCTCCTGGTAAAGCCGAAGTTCTCCTCATTGTCCACTTCAACCGGGCACTCTCTCTCCGCCCTTGAAAGCAGCTCCCTGTCTGCGTCATGTCGTATGTGACCGGACCTTTCCTTGAACCTTGCCCTGAAGTGACCTATGGAACCGCTCACCTCGAGCAAATCTGTTCCTGACAGTATTTCGACATTCCCTGTGCTTACCACCCTGCTGTAAAGGTCGGCAATTACATCCTTGCCAGGCCTGTGGACAGGATTTACATCAGGCAGACGCCTGACGAAGCCCCCGAGGTAGCGATCCCGGTCCACCAGCGTTACATGTATTCCCTCTCTTGCCAATTCAAGCGCTGTCGTCAGGCCTGAAACACCGCCGCCAACGACAAGAACTTTTGAAGTGAGTTCCACCTTTATCGGGTTGAGCGGTGTGGCTCTTGCAAGCTTTTCAATTCCCATTCCGACGAGTTCCTCTGCCTTCTCGGTTGCTCCCTTCTTGTCGTGGGCATGCACCCAGCTGTCCTGCTCCCTTATGTTGACCTGGACATACAGGTACTTGTTGAGGCCTGCCCTTTCAGCAACCCTCCTGAAGGTCTGCTCATGCAGAACAGGTGAACATGATGCAACCACAATGCCATCCAGCTTGAGGTTCTTTATGTCGTCCACCATTGTCTTCTGCCCTTCATCGGAACATGCGAACATGATATCCTTCGCAACAACGACCTCAGGCACGCCTGCGGCGTGTTTCGCCACCTCCTTGACGTTGACCACATCCGCTATGTTTCCGCCGCACCAGCAGACATAAACGCCGATCCTCTCCGGCATCCTACATCAGCTCCCTGAGGATCTTTTCAGCTCTCTCCTTGCCGAAGTTCTCCTTCATGTACGACGCGCAAGATGATGCAGCCGCATCCGCCTCCGCAATGGTATCCACTATGTCCTTGGGACCCGTGCCAAGACCGGCCGCAAAGACTCCTTCCGATACCTCTGTTGCACCTATCGTGTCAGCCCGAGGCTTTATGAAACCTATCGAGTCTGTTGCATATCCAAGTGCTTCTGTTGCCGTTCTGTTGTGCGTTTCGGGAAGTATTCCGGCTGCAAGCACAACCAAGTCATATTTCTCCTCAACAATCTTACCCGTATCCGTATTCTCGGACTTCATGAGGACATCGCCGTTTTCAAGCTCATTCAGGTCAGCAACCCTGCCCCGGACAAACTGGACGCCCATATCTACGGCCTGCCTGTAGAATTCCTCATAACCCTTGCCGAAGGCCCTTATGTCCATGTAGTGTATTGTAACGTCCACCAGGGGGAGGGCGCCCATCAGAAGGATTGCCTGCTTGATTGAGTACATGCAGCATATCCTCGAACAGTAGGGGTTTCCTAGAGAAGCGTCCCTTGAGCCGGCGCATAGAACATAGCCAATCTTCCCGGGAACCTTTCCGTCGGAAGGTCTCAGGACCGTGTTGAACGGCCTCGTAGGTGCAAGCAGCCTTTCCATCTGCAGTCCGTTGATCACATTGCTTATTTTTTTGTATCCGAATTCTTTCTTCCTCTCCATCGGGAAGAGTTTTCCCCCCGTTGTTATCAGGACAGCTTTTGCACTCAGCTCCTCCTCTTCATCCTTCTGGAGGAAGTCGATTGCATTCGTGGGGCACACCCTTTCACATGCTCCACAGAAAATGCAGTTGTTGAGGTCTATCACAGCGGACCTCGGATATGCCGTGTCAAACGGCACATATGCCGCTTTCCTTCCTACGAAGCCCTGATTGAACTCATGCGGGACCATCACGGGGCACGCCTGCTCACACTTGAGGCAGCCGGTGCAGTCCTCCGGGTGGACGAATCTTGCTTTCTGCTTCACCCTCGCCTTGAACTCTCCATTCTCCTTCCTCACGTCAAGCACTTCAGAATAGGTCAACAGTTTTATGTTCTGATGGTGAGCGACGGTAGACACCTTTGGCGATGAGATGCAGCTTGCACAATCTGTCGTGGGGAACACCTTGCTTAGGGAAATCATTATTCCGCCTATGCTTGGCTCCTTTTCGACAAGGACAACGCTGAAGCCCATGTCGCCTAGGGCGGTGGCAGCTTCCATTCCTGCAATGCCTCCGCCTATAACCAGGACGTCGTATTCATTGACTGACAAGGAGACCATCCCTCCTCATCGGCTCTAATTTCTTCAGTCTGGAGTGCAGTTGCTTCACGTTGTTTGCGAATGCGTCAGAACAGACCGAGCAAATGCCTGCGAGCTGAATCCGCTCCGGTTCGATTCCGTTCTTTTTCAGGAGATCATATGCCGACTCCACGCGCTTTGCCGTCCTCTCCACACAGTCAGGCAGGTAGGGGCAGTCAGGTCCGGATGATGCAACAAAGACACCGTCAAAACCATGCCGGAGCGCATAGAGAATCAGTCCCGGCCTCAGCATCGTCGTGCAGGGTACTTTGACTACAAACGAGTTGGAAGGGTATTCCTTGTGCAGGAGTCCAGCGTTGTCCGCCCCTAGGTAGGCCATCGACCCTGCAAAGACAAGAATACGTGGATTTTCAGTAGGCATTTTCCGCCTTACTTTCCCTTGCGTACGAAGAGTCTCGTGTAGCCTGATTCCTCAATTGTGCCCAGGAAGGCGTATCCCATCTTGTTTGCCCAGAGGGGCAGATCCTTCAGGGTGCCTGCATCGGATGATTTTACTTCAAGCACCTGCCCTGCCTTGACCTCTGTCATTGCCTTCTTTGCTGCCAGCAATGGTCCGGGGCACGAGACACCGCGCGCGTCGACAACTTTGTCCGCTTTGAGTAAGCTTAGGTCAGCAGTCATGTTACCACCTACACGAAATAGGTCTCATTCGCATCCTTCGACCTTTCTATGAATTCGCCGGCGCCCATGACATCATCGACGAGGTCTATCAGATCCTCCTTCTTCAGTCCCCAGACCTGCATGGCCGCCGAGCACGCGTGTATCTTCACATTGCCGTTCGACTTGGCCTGCATCAGCATTTCGAGCCATGTCGGCATTTTGAGTTCCTTGAGTCTCTGGCTAATGGTCGGTCCGTACTGCTCGAATTCCTTGGAAAGTGGAAGCCCCCCGTTGCTTGCCTGCTCCTTTGTGAAGGCATGCACCCCCCACATCTGCAGGAAGATGTCCACATCAAAGTCCATCCCGACCGCTCCGCCAACGAGTATGGATGTTCCTATCAGCTTGTCGAAGCTCCCGGAGAAGAGCACTATGCTCACTTTTTCTGGCATTCTTGCTTCACCCTGTACGTTGTTAAGAGCTTGCCTGAGCTAGAAATATTCCGAACTCAACATGTGAGGAATGGCATTTATATGTGAAGTTCGGAGGGCCGATGCCTTTCAGCCGCTGCCATGACACACCTTTTCAATGGCTCACCCTTGCCCAGAATATCAGCTTCAGCCATTCATCCAGGACCAAGACAACGTTAATAAGCATGTTCAGACTGAAGTCGTACCGGTCGCATGGAACTCAAGGTCGTTGAAGAAAAGGAAAAGGAACTTACAGTCAGTGTTGTGGGTGTCGATGACACACTGATGCATCCCCTGCTGGCCGAGCTTCTTAAGAATGAAAAGGTCGCCGAGGCGAAATATCTGAAGGGCCACCCTGAACTCGATGTCCCCTCTGTTTACATCAAAGTCACTTCAGGCGATCCAAAGACTGCTTTGAAGAAGGCAGCTGAGAACGTAAACAAGGAATTCACGGACCTCAAGTCAAAGATAGAGAAGAAGTCCCGTTGAAACTCTCATGCAATCCATAGAACCGAAGTCAAGTGACTCTGAGCTTGGTATGAGCCTCTACCTGACCGGCGCATGCAGGGGTACAGGGGGCAGGATCAAGGTCGAGATCGATGATTTTGTAGTGAGGGAAATCCCTGACCTACCTGTCGAGAAGGAGGCTGGCCGTTTCCTCATCTGCAGGGTAACCGCCAGGAACTGGGAGACAAACAGGCTGATCAGGGAACTGTCCCGGAGACTGGCCATCAGCAGGAAAAGAATTGGATTTGCCGGGACCAAGGACAAGAGGGGGGTCACGACCCAGTTCATGACTTTCGAGGGTGTTGAGAAGGACGGGGTTCGGGCGCTAAACATCAGGGATGTGACCATCGAGCCAATGCACCTGGCTGCCCGCGCAATAACGCTCGGCAACCTTTGGGGGAATGAATTTGATATTGTCATCAGGGAATGCCAGATGTCTGGCAACGAGCTCGAATCAACTGCAAGGACGGTCCTGGACAACATCACATCCACTGGAGGCTTTCCGAATTTCTTCGGCGTTCAGAGGTTCGGCAGCCTCAGGCCAAACACGCATATCGTAGGACTGCGGATAATCAAGAAGGATTTCGAGGGTGCCGTCCATGCATATGCCGGAAACCCCGGTTCAGGCGAAGACGAGGAGGTCCGGAGGGCTAGAGCTCTCTTTGACAGCGGCGGCCCGATTTCAGAGATTCTTTCAATACTCCCCGGTGTAATGACATTCGAAAAGACAATGCTCCAGTACCTTCAGAAGCACCCCGGGGATTTCGTCGGGAGCCTTCGCCAGCTTCCACCAAACATGCTTATGATGTTTGTCCATGCTGTTCAGGCGAAGCTTTTCAATGAAATCATATGTGATCGTATCCTTTCCGGTGTTCCACTTGACAGGCCCGTGGTGGGAGATATTGTCCTTGCCGCCAGGGAAACAGGCGTGCCGGACAGAGAGAGGCAGATTAAGGTTGATGAAAGGAACCTTGTCGCAGTTGCTGAACAGGTCGGAAGGGGATTCGGCTTCGTTTCAGGAATACTGTTTGGGTGGCAACCGGTATTTGCGGATGGAATCCAGGGCATAATAGAGAGGAAGGTTGTCGAGCGCAACGATCTGAAGGAACAGGACTTCATTGTCCCCGAGATTGGGGAGTGCACATCCTCGGGCTCCAGAAGGGAGATGCTGTCTCCCCTTCACGAGTTGCGTATGGAGGTTGACGGCAATTCCCTGAAGCTTCATTTCAAGCTGATTAAGGGAAGCTATGCCACTTCACTTCTCAGGGAAATAACGAAGAACTGACCTGTCACGCGGCTGTGCTGCCTGCCTCGTCGCTCAGCAGCACTACACCGCAGTTGGGGCAGTGGCCGTCCGTTGCCGACAGGCAGCTGTTGCATATGTTTGTCTGGCAGGAACTGCAGGCTCCTATCGCATCTTCGCCGTGATACAGGCATCTCTGCGTGCTGCCCTCCTCCTCTGCCGGTTGCGGTGTCTCACCGCCGTAGAACTGATCGTAGAGCTGTCTCCTCACCTCATAGGGGTCGTAGGCTTCGGTCTGTCCGGTGCTCTCCTCCTCCGAGGGCTCAGCGGAGAAACTCACAAAGTCTGTCGTGTAGCCTGACTGGCCCATTGCCACAAGGCTTGACTCCAGCAGCTTTGCGATATAAATCCCGACACCGAGATTGGTTATTATCCCTATCAGTGAGCGATCCGCCTGCCTCAACTTGGTCGCTTTTTTCAGCAACCGTTCGAATTTTTCATCCTCGATTGCATCTATGACGCTAAGCTTCTGGATTTTTGCGATGTATTCGAACAGCTGTTTTGCCTCATCCAGTGTGAGTGAAGGGAAGTTGTAAACTATATCGCAGAGTCTCACACCGTAGCTGGCTGTTTCCCTGTTCTTGAAGCACTTTGACAGGACCGATGCAGATCTGTCTTCGACTTCTTTCCAGCCTTTTTCGCCGCTTGAAGGGACTGCGAGAGTTGTCGGCTCATTCACCAGGTCGAAAGCAATGTCTATTTCATCCATCGGTATTCTGCAGACTGAGAATGCTTCCTCTTTGGTGGGGTTCCTGTTTAGCTCGTATTCAAGCTTGAGAAGTGCAATCGCGTTGTCTTCTGCTCTCTGTCTTCCTTTGGCATTTCTGCATGTTTCCAGTCCTTCCCTGCTGTCGTTGTCAGCAGGCGAATACTCAAGCGACTTCTCGTACGCCCTTTCAGCCTCGTCAAGATCGCCGGCGCTCATGTGCATTTCGGCAAGTTCATGCCAGGCCCTGTCAAGAGTATCATCGAGCCTCACCGCCTCTGAGAACGCACGTTTAGCTTCCGAGAGCACTTTCTGGTTCTTCAGTGCCATTGCGAAATAGTACCAACCACCGCCATTCTCCGGATCCCTCTTTGTGAGCTCGTTGAGGGAAAGCGTTGCTGATGAGTACCTCCCGAGGGTAAGCTCGCACATACCTTTCCCGAGCAGAATGCCCGGATTCTCCGGCTCATCCTTCAATGCCTTCGTGAATGAGTCAAGGGCTTCGGAGTGCCTTTCGAGGTTCATAAGGCATTCTCCCCTGTTCCTGTATATCTGTGGATTGCATATGCCTGCTGAAAGAGCCCCATTGAGTAGTTCCAGCGCCTGTGAGTACCTGCCGTCCTTCATCAGAACATTTCCCTTGATTTCCAGTGCATCGGGGTCCTTCGGCGATACACTGAGCGCTATGTCAACGCTCCTTTCAGCCTCGTCGTATCTTCCCAGCGAAGAGAGTATCTCTGCCCGCAGGTCAAGGTGCTTTATGTTCTCCGGCTCGAGCTGCATTGCCCTGTCTGCATATTCGAGCGCGTCGGAATATCTCTTGATGGCCAGGTATGCCCTGGACACCATTGAAAGCAACGCTGGTTTCTTGTCATCCTTCTTGAGGAATTCAATCAGCAATTCAAGCTCGTCCTGGTAGTCCTTCTTGGCGTGGAGGATTCCTGCCTTTCTGATGACGGCATCTTCATCCTGGCCGAACCTGTCCATGGCTGCCTGGTATGCGCTCATGGCTTCTTCGGGCCTGCCGATATCAGCCAGCACGTCTCCTTTCTCAAGCAGGAGTTTCTTGTCAGTGCCCTTGAATTCGAGCAGCATGTCTATAGTCCTGATTATCGACTTCTGGTCTCCCTTGGCGTTGTAAGCCTCCTTGAGGCCTGCAACGGTGTCACTGTCCCTGTTGATCTTCAGGGCAGCCTCCAGCGATGTTATTGCATCATCATATCTCTTTATTGCAAGCAGTGAAAGACCTCTCTTCTTCCATGCCTTTTCATTGTTTCTGTCAGACTTGATGAGCCGCTCTGCCGTTTCTATGCATTGCTGATACATTCCGGTTGAGAAGTAGAATTCGATGCATTCGCCCTGGACCAGGGAATCATCTGCGAACAATTTCTCAATTGACTGCATCTCTTCTTTCGC
Organism: Thermoplasmata archaeon; assembly: GCA_021817225.1. Classification (GTDB taxonomy): domain Archaea; phylum Thermoplasmatota; class Thermoplasmata; order Sysuiplasmatales; family Sysuiplasmataceae; genus JAJZXY01. The sequence goes on along the minus strand of JAKAVR010000008.1, from coordinate 24,903 downwards.
TTCAGCTGCCTTGCCCATCTGCTTGTATATGTTTACCCTGCTCAGGAAAATGTCAGGCGTCGACAGACCGTAACCTATCGATCTGTTGTACCGCTGAAGTGCGGATTCAAAGTGACCTGCTGCCTCCTCTGCCCTTCCTGCCAGAAACTCTCCTATTTTTCCAGGGTAGCCCAGCTGCATAGCCCTGCCTACCGCCTTCAGTGCGTCTTCCATCTTTCCCGTCTTCAGGAGTACCTCGGCTTCAAGGTACCTTCCCTCCGGCGTTTCCTTTTTTTCTATCGCCGATGCTATTATTGAAAAGGCCTCCGCTTCCTCCCCCCTGTCCATCTTGAGCTTCGCAAGCCTTTCGAGCAGTCCTATGGGGAGCTCCATTGTTGCATGCGCTTCCGCAAGAAGCCTCTCCTCTTCACTCCCTTTCCCGTGTCTCGCGTAGAACGAAGTCAGGAGTTCAAGTGATTCGACATTTCTGTTTCTCCTGTAAAGCTTCCTGAGATACTTCATGCTCTGTGCTGTCCTGCCGAGCCGTTCGACAGCCACCGCCCTGTCCCCAAGAATGTTAATGGTAGATTTTCCGGACGATATGAGCGCCTGGCAGGCCCTGACAACCATCAAATCCTCCCTGCAGCGCTTCGCGATCTCAAGATGAAGCTTCAGGAGTTTCTCCCCGCCGTGCCTTAGTACCGTTTTCTCATACTGCCTCAGTGCCTTCCTGCCTTCTCCCTTCTCGTTTGCTGCCTGCAGCTTTGTGAAAAGAGCCTCCTGATTCCGTGCATCCCTCTTCAGCAGTTGATCAGCCTCCGACTCAGCATCCTGGAGCCTGCCTGACCGCCTTAGTATATCCATTCTCCTTTCGTGATAATTGTCTATCTGCCTGTGCCCGTCCAGGAAACCTAGCGCTTCTTCATATCTTCCAAGCTCATTCAGAGCATCTATCTTTTCCGCCTGGAAGATCCGACTCGTCTCATCGCCGCTCAATAGTTTTTCAGCCGCAACCAGCCTTGTGCTGTTGTTACCGTGATTTTTCGAAGTTTCTAGCAACCTTAGTTCAAATGCTTTCTTTTCGCCTTCATCCTGCTTCCATTCCTTCAGAACAAAGTCAACCGCATCAACCGCCTTCTTGTTCTCCCCCTGTTCTGCGTAGGCGATTGCAAGCCTCTTGATCACTTCCGGCTTTCTGCCCGCCCCTTTTCTCAATCCTTCCTCTATGTTTCTGACTCCAGCTTCGACTTCATTCCTCTCAATCTGGACTAGGCCAAGGGCAAGCATCGCCTCGGCGGCATCCCCCCGGCTTGCTGCTTTCTCAAGAAGTTTTTCAGCATCCTCGAAGTGCCTTGCGTCCGCCATCGCAATTCCTGCCGATCTGAGAACTTCCGGGCTTTCTTCACCCTTCTCCAGCAGTTTTTCAAATGTCTTCGACGCCTCTTCCGATTTTCCCTGCAGTCTGAGTGCTTCACCCTTGGCAAGAAGGAGCGCTTCATCCTCTGGCCATCGTAGGGACAACTCGGCCATTGCCTCCTGGTTCCCTGCGTTTATCTTCAGGGCGGCGGTGAAATGGGCCTTCGCATCGAGCTCCTTGCCCTGCGCGATCAATAGCTTTCCAAGGGATGTCAGTTTGAGATCCTCCCTGTCCTTCCACGCAATTGAGGCAATGACTGTTCTTGCCCGCTCCAGATTTCCTGTTTGGGCAAGGGAGACAGACAGGGCATAGGCGTCCTGAATTGACAGGGGTAGCGTCCCTATGAGCGAGTAAGCATCCACAATTCCCTGGAAGTTCCCCTTCTCCTGGTAAAATTCGACGACCGCCCTGCATTGCTTTGCGAGTTCGGCTTCCTCTATGAAGTCCCTGCTTGCCCTTATGGTGTCTAGTATCTTCCGTGCAGTGACTTCGTCCAGATTGCCCCCGACAGTTACAGATTGTCTCCGATCATACTCGTTAAAGGAGCCTGTGGGCTCCACTGACTGCAAATCAGCCTCTGACACTATTCAACCCATCCCTTTTTGGTGCGACAATTGTCTGACAACTGTCGGCACGATATGGTTTTACATGTTATAATAGATTTTCCTTGCCCGCCATGCCCTGCAGCATCCAGGAACGAGACAAGATGATATTGCCGTTCTTGCTTCAGAGTAGGAGCAAGGGATGTATATCCCGTTGCGCATGCCGCCTAATCAAACAAAGCAGTTCCCGGCACACAATCGAACGGAGGTTTGGCTCTAATGATATACATGCTCATCGCCTTCAGGAAGAAGGTCAGAAGATTCTTGGGTGTGGCCAAGGCCCTCAGCCTTGCAGTTCTTGCCTCTGCGGTCGTTGCATCGGGCACCTTTCTTTTCTATATTGCAGAGCCTGTTCTGCCCGACGGTGCCAGAAATACGCTCTTCTCCTCTCTGTACTGGGTTGTGACGACACTCACAACCGTGGGTTATGGTGACATATACCCTAGCAATTTCTGGGCAAGGATTGTGTTTTTCTATGTCATCATCTTCGGTCTTGGCGTATTCGCGGCGACGCTCACTGAAGTTGGAGGCTACATTTCGAACAAAAGATTTTTACAACTCAGGGGGCTTAGGAGGTTCAAGTTGACAAGGCACGTCATTATCATCGGTTACGGCGAGAACACCAACGAACTCCTGGAAAGGCTCGGAAGGCACGACATGGAGCTTGTTCTTGTGGACGAAAATGTCGATCCTGCGGTTATGATGTCAAACGGCGTCAACGTAGTTTCCGGCAACCCCCTTCATTCAGGGGTCCTCAGGAAGGCAGGCATCACCGAGGCAGACTCTCTCGTCATATCTTCTCAACCCGACGAGCTTGCCGTCATGGTTGCATTGAAAGCAAAGGAGCTCAATCCAGGTGTAACTGTAATTGCTGCCTGCCAGAAGTACGAGGATTACCAGATAATGAATTCTGCAAAGATAGACCTTGTGATACCCGTCTCAAGGCTCCAAGGAGACCTGCTTGCCGATGCAGTCGTTGATTCGAAGGGCCTTGAATTCCTTATACATCTGCTGAGCGGAACAAACGGACTTCGACTTGACGAGCTCTCTGCAGAAACCCCTACCACCGTCGGGAAACTTATGGATGCCAGGAAGGAACGGGCAATTGCTGTCTACAAGGACAGTAATTTCATTGTGGATTTCGACAACACTACGGCCCTGGGTCCCGCTGATTACATCATCACAATAAGTCCTAAGAAGGGCAATTGAGAACAGATTCATCCTATTCCCAGCTGAACTCAATTGGCAGTCTTCGACCCTCCTGCAGGAGGTAAACTGCGCATAGCGAGCACAGAACCTCCGAACAGGATCGTTCCCTTCGTACGAGGATCGAATGGAATATGCCTGTTTTCCGGCATTCCGGCCGTTTTGCGACTTCCACGCCGATCCTGTTATAACGTTCGGCCGCCAATCCACCCCGGATGCAGGGTATGCTGAACAGGGAGCGACTCTACAGGTCACTCACAACGCTCGACATATTCGTGGACAAGTCGCTACACCTCACTCCCAAGTCTGCAGCACTGTCCGGCTTCAACTACAACAAAGACCTGTTGAAGGCTTCAATGGCAAACACATACCTGGAGACTGTCGGGAACAGGGCCGACAGCATTCACCTTGCTGTCAAATCCGTTAACCCGTCGGACATATACTGGACATATCTGAAGACGCTGCACACGATGCTGCCCAGGACATGTTTCCAGGAGCATGATGCAGTCATGGCGTTTGACCACACCGACGAGGAGTTCTACGGCAGTGTGGAAACTGCATGGATACACAACTGGACGGGCGAGCATGCGGTGACGGGCAAGTTCAAATTCCTCACATGCGCGCTCGTCGGCAGGGATGTGCCGGAGAAGGTGCCCCTTCTCTCCATCCCGGTGCATGTCGGATACAGCAACCCTGCGGACGTGTCGTTCATGCTGGAGCTTGTCCGCCCCCTCTTCCGCTCAATAAGGCTGGCTCTGTTCGACAGGGGATTCTACAACAATGAGCTGATGCTCACGCTGTCCAATTCGAATGTGCCGTATCTCATATTCGTGCCTAAGAACGGACCAGTGAAGGGAGCGCTTGCTCCCATGCGCTCCGGCGACATGCGCACAGTTGAGCATGAGTTCAGGGTGAACAGGGACAAGACGGTGCTGAAGGGCGAAACAACATACGCCCTCCTCAGGCAGATATATGAGAGGAGGCTGGACAGGTGCATCGACTGGTCCTTCGCAACAAACAGGCAGGAGATAGATCTTGGCGATATTGTGTCCACATACAGGCAGAGATGGAACATAGAGAACGCATTCAGGATGCAGGACGAGGCGGCAATCAGGTCGAAGTCGAAGGAGGTCAGCATACGTTTCTTCTACTTCGCATACGGGCAGCTGCTGCAGCTCATATGGTCGGTGTTCTACAGAGAGGAGGTCTCATTCAAGGGGATGCTCATAGCGCTTAGCGACACATGCACAGAGCGTGTGGAGCGGGCGGAGGGGAAGGCGGCCGGGAAGCGCTCCAAAGCAGACGGCATTTGAGGAGCGGCCGCGGCACACGGCATGTGTGGCATACTTCCCAGTCATATTCCACTCAACGCCGGCAGGCAACCCAGCGTAGACTGTCTGAATGATTATGGCACTCGGAGGTTCTGCGAGCATCCGAAAGGTTTATCATGGGGTAGCTACTGTGCCGTTAAGCCTTCAAGAAGGGCGGCTGAAAAATCCTGTAGAAAAGAGCCCCGGTTTTCGGGTTTCGGGATTTGAAGCCAGTTCCGATCGAAGGATTTAATACTAGGGTGTGCGTAGTAAGACGTACGTGCACTCGTTGAGCAATATCAACGAGGAAGTGGTGAGACCCCTCTTCTGTGGAAGGCAGATCGAGGTCGGTGATACCAGTCATATGCATTCCGGACGTGTGCAGAGCCGATAGCCAGTGGTTAGCTACACCGTTTGGTGGATGGCTAGGCTCGGGAGCCGAAGAAGGCCGTGCCAAGCAGCGGAATTTGTCGGGTAGGCGCAAGGAGCCGTTGATCCGACAGTCGCCGAATGGGACTTCCTGCCTTTTAGGCAATCCGTAAGGATAGGGAACGCAGGGAATTGAAGCATCTTAGTACCTGCAGGAAAAGAAATCAATCGAGATGCCGTTAATAAAGGCGATCGAAAGCGGCATAGGACAAACCGAATCCCCATGGGTAACTATGGGGAGATGTGGAGTTTGGACCTGGGTACTTCCTTTCAACGAACTCGAAAATTGCTGGAAAGCAGTGCCATAGAGGGTGATAGCCCCGTAGAGGTAAGCGGAAAGGAAGATTCCTGGAGTTCCAGAATAACACGCATTGGATTTTGCGTGCGAAGATGGGAGTCATAATCTTCCAATTCTAAATACTACCCGAGACCGATAGCGCAATAGTAGCGTGAGCGAAAGCTGAAAAGTACCCTTGTCGGGGGTTGAAAAGAACCTGAAATCAGACGGTTATAGACGTATGCGGTGTGAAAGGGAAGAAGCTCGAAAGAGTGGACCGATATCGCATTATCCGTTTTGAATAACGGGCCATGGAGTTCTGGTCAATGGCGAGGTTAATCCGTTTAACGGAGAAGCCGAAGGGAAACCGATTGCTCGCAATGCGCAAGCATGAGGAGCAAGGTGAGTTCGCCTGTAGTCATTGACGGGAAACCCGAAGCCGGTTGATCTAGACGTGGGCAGGTTGAAGCCTCTCGAAAGGGAGGTGGAGGACCGAACCGATGTTGACGTGCAATTCACTCGGATGACCTGCGCCTAGGGGTGAAAGGCCAATCTAAACCGGAAATAGCTGGTTCCTCACGAAACAAGTCGCAGCTTGACCTCGATGGAGGCGGATCGCGGGGTAGAGATACTGATTGGGATCGCAGGGGGAGAAATCCCTCGGATAACTGTCAAACTCCAAATCTGCGGTCGTCATAGAAGTCGGGAGTTAGTGCTTCAGGGGTAAGCTCGGAGTACAAAAGGGGAACAACCCAAACCAAAGTTAAGGTCCCAAAATACAGGCTAAGTGTGAACGGGCAAAAGAGGTCCAGGGTCATAGACAACTGGGAGGTGGGCTTAGAAGCAGCCATCCTTTAAAGATAGCGTAACAGCTCACCAGTCAAGATCCTGGGCGCTGAAGATGGACGGGGCTAAGCCTGTTACCGACACTTTGGAGCACCGAAAGGTGATCTGGTAGTGAGGTGTCGTGCGCGGGTCGAAGTTTGGCCGTAAGGTCAAGTGGACCGCGTTCGAATAACGATCATGGTAGGAGTAGCAGCAAAGGACGGTGAGAATCCGTCCCGCCGTAAGGGCAAGGGTTCCTCGACAATGTTCGTCAGTCGAGGGTTAGTCGACCCTAAGATAGCTCTTAATATAGGCTGTCGAAAGGAAAAGCAGGTTAATATTCCTGCACCACTGCATTATTTGTGTGTTTCTGACGCATCGGGATATACCGGGTGGGCCAGTCAGCCCATCGAAGCAATCAAGTCCTTGAAGTACCGTAATGGTGAGAATTGGATGAAGTTGCGACCGGGGGGACGAAGGTCTCCTCCGGTTGATTCCTGGTGCCAGTGAAAACGAAATGCGCTTACAAGATGTAGTGTTCGTACCTAGAACCGACACAGGTGCCCCTAGCTGAAAAGGCTAAGGCGAATCGGCTCAATCCAAGGTGAGGGAATTCGGCAAATCAGCCCCGTAACTTAGGGAGAAGGGGTGCCAGACGTGAGAAACGCCTGGTCGCAGTGGCAAGGGAACTCCGACTGTTTAATAAAAACATATCTCGGCGCGAGTTCGAAAGGATGTGTATGCCGGGTGAATCCTGCCCAGTGACGGTATCTGAAAATCCGGTACAACGGAGCGTAGGACCGTTAAACGGCGGGGGTAACTATGACCCTCTTAAGGTAGCGTAATACCTTGTCGCTTAATTGGCGACTTGCATGAAGGACCAACGAGAGTTCTACTGTCCCCACCTGGAAGCCGGCGAAACTGATGTACCGGCGTGCAATCCGGTACCTTCCACCTGAAAGCGAAGACCCCATGGAGCTTTACTGCAGCCTGTTGCTGTTGTACGAATTTGAATGTGTAGCGTAGGCAGGAGACGTTATCAGGATCGGCCGCTAGGTCGATTCCGAGTTGCCAATGAAACACTGCCCTTTCGAATTTGCACAACTTACCTTGAAAGAGGGACAACGGTAGGTCGGCAGTTTGGGTGGGGCGCCACGCCCTCAAAAACGCAACAAGGGCGCCCAAAGGTCAGCTCAGACAGGTCAGAAATCTGTCGGTGAGTGTAAAGGCAAAAGCTGGCTTGACGTAGATTAGGCCAACAGTAATCTACGATGCGAAAGCAAGGCTTAGCGAACCACTGAATCTTCATTATGGGGATCAGTGATAACAGAAAAGTTACCCTGGGGATAACTGAGTCGTCGCCAGCAAGAGTTCATATCGACCTGGCGGTTTGCTACTTCGACGTCGGCTCTTCCTATCCTGGTGGTGCAGCAGCTGCCAAGGGTGGGGTTGTTCGCCCATTAAAAGGGATCGTGAGCTGGGTTTAGACCGTCGTGAGACAGGTTTGATGCTTTTTGGTGGAAGTGCACTAGTGCCTGACGAGAAGGTCCCTTAAGTACGAGAGGAACGGGGGGCCGCCGCCTCTAGTTTACCAGTTGTCCGACAGGGCAATGCTGGGCAGCCACGCGGTAGTGGATAAGAGCTGAAAGCATCTAAGCTCGAAGCCACCTTGAAAAAGAGGCACTTTTCAACGCTCGTAGAAGACGAGTTTGATAGAGCTGGGGTGTAAGTACCGAGGTCTTCCGAGGTATTCAGCCCGCAGCCACTAAAGTTGTAACCACATCAGTGCTAGAAGTTTTGCAGCAACGGCTTGCCGTTACACGGAATGCATATGACAAATGTTTTTTTCATAAGAATTGTTGTTTGTTCAGCCTGGGCACTGATCACAAACCGGAAACTTCCTTTCCGGCTTGCGTGATTATGATTGTGAAGTCATCTGGCCCCGTCTCGTCCAGCTCCGCATAACCGCTGTCTACGAGGTTCTTTACATGCCTCATCAGATCGTCATAGGCAATGCCCTTGACCATCTTGCTCAGGTCGAGCATAAGCTCGTCCCTTGTAATTCCCGCCGTCCCCCTCTTGATTATTGAAGAGAGAATGTCTATTTCAAGCGCCGATAGAGTCATGCTGTCAAACCTTTCAGGGAGAAATAGATTAAGCGATCTCTGGCTAAAAACTTATGTCTTACTTCCGCAGAAAAGGAGATCGGATGCGAAGAAACAGAATATAGTCGGGCGCCATTTCAGTTAAGCAGATGCCCTCAGACAATTCAAACAGGAAGTTCGCTCTTGCTTGTGATATAGGTGCGACAAAAGTGTCTCTTTCACTTGGCTACAGGCCGGGAGAGATATCTGACAAGCTCACAGACATGACCGACAGGATGAAGGAACCTGAGTCGCTGATAAACGAGCTTTCAGGAATGATATCGGGCCTGGTGGAAAAAAACCGCCTCTCGATGAAAAACTGCATGGGTCTTGGTGTTGCATTCGCAGGGCCCGTGAACGGAAAGGAGGGAACCGTGCTCTATGCGCCTAATATACAGGGTTGGGAAAATGTCCCCCTCCGTCATCTTCTTGAGAAGAAGACTGGAGTGCGCGTCCGGGTGCATAATGATGCCAACGTGGGTGCACTTGGAGAATACAGGCACGGCGGAATTGCAGGAGCTGGCGACATGCTGTACATCACAATAAGCACTGGCATCGGTGCGGGGATTGTGATAGACGGTAAACCGTACGAGGGTGCCAACCACATGGCAGGGGAGATTGGTCACAGTACAGTCATTGAGCGGGGCCGGAAATGCGGCTGCGGCAAATCAGGATGTCTTGAGACGGTTGCTTCGGGCAGCTCCATTGAAAGAATTGCACTTGAAAGGATGAAAGTGGAGGAGACCTCCCTCCGCCGCAGGGCACTGGAAAGGGGAGGCAGGGTGTCAAGCATCGTTGTTTTCGAAGAAGCGCGAAAGGGAGACATTCTTGCTGCAGAACTTGTCGAGAATGCATGCCGCTATCTCGGAACGGCAATCTCCGGAGCCCTGATGCTCATGGATTTCTCATCTGTAGTCCTGGGAGGCGGTGTTGCCAGGGAGGGAGAATATCTCAGGAAGAAGGTCGAATTCTATACCATGAAGGGTCTCGCAAGAGGGCGGACCCGGCCAGCAAGCATACTTGTCTCCAGATTTCCGGACTCTGTTGTCGACATTGGTGCACTGGAACTTGTCTTTGAAGGAACCTGAAAAGACATCCCGACTCACGGGCAGGGGCAGCGCGCTCAGTCGGATCCTCCCAGCCTCTCAACGCTCTCTCCAGGGCCCCCCTTAGACTCGACGTAGCCGAGTTCCTTTGCCTTCCTGACAGATACCAGGTAAGACACTATCCCGACAACGGCCACGCTGATCACCACCATGAAGAATCCAAGTCCAAGCGAATCAATGTTGTGGATCCTGACCCCTGTCGAGATGCCCACATCCATCAGTGATGGGAAGGCAAGTATGGCCAGGCCTGCAATCAGGAAGGCTATGCCGCCATAGGAAAGGACTGAAATCGATATTCTTCTCGAGACATAGGAAACACCTTCCCTGCTCAGTTTTCCGAATCCCCTGACAGCCCTGCCGAAGAAGGCGCCGAACAGTATCTGCATAACCATCGTCCCGAGGCCGAACAGCAGCCCGGGCAGAAATGCTACCCAGGGACTCGGCATTGCAGGGACGAGGACAGTATACATTATGAGAGCAAACGCACCAAAGCCGAAGCCTGCAATTATCCCATGCAGGAGCGCAAGGCGTGCAGGTATGGGCCTGTCGCCTTCGATCCCATCCATGCTCAGCGATGGATCAGCCCTGTGTTCAAGTTCCTCCTTCTGCTCCTGGCTGCCATGTTTGTGTATGCCGACGAGAGTCCCGAGCTTTTCCTCCAGGTAGTGCCAGTGGAAGTAGTGGCGCCTCCTCTGGAAGTAAAGGCCAGCCGCGGCCATGGCCACACCGACGGCGATGTATGACAAGCCGAATGCGGCAGCCGTCGTGAATATGCCAATAAGCGTGAAGTAAGCGAGCTCTGCAAGGACAGACCTCTGCAGAGTGAATCCGAGAGAGAAGAGCAGCCCAGCCTTCGCCCCTCCCCTGGAGCTGAACGAACCGACGGAATAGGCAAAGGTGATTGGCCAGGTGTGCTCGTCGGGTGTTATGCCATGAACCACACCAAGCAGGAATGAAGCGACCAGGACGTACGCAAAGCCGAGATCGGCGGGAGACCAGAGGTTGATTGCTGTCAGATCATGCGCCCCCCGCCTTTGCCTTTATGGGTTTGCCGTGTGGACAGAGTGACGGGCTGCCTATCTTCCTGTGCACAGCTTCGGCCGTCCTGCTGTCCAGGAAGTAATCGAACGACTCCGTTTCTTTGCATGCTTCATCAGCCGAAATCCCACTCTGGACGAAGAGCGATTCAAAGACCCTGTGGTTGAGTATTATCCTTTCGTACTCCCTCAATCCCTGGGGGGTAAGCCTGATCATGCCGTTCCTCGACTTCAGCAGTCCCTTTCCCTCAAGTCTTTCCACAAGTTCAAGCGCCGAGGGTGGTCGTATTCCCATCAGCTTCGCTATTTCGCAGAGCCTTATCGGGAAGGGCTCGCTGCCGTTCTCCCTGACTGTAATGAGGCAATCCCTCTCTTTCTTTGTGACGCCCGTCCTTCTCATAACATATCTCTCTTTCTTTATTAGGTAATACCTAATTAAGTTAGAACTGCTATTTAGCGGTTGTCCCTGCCTGGGCCGGGTGGCCTTTCCCCTCAACTCAATCTCCGGAGCGGTTGCATGGATGGCTCACCGGCTAGCTTTAAAAAGTATCATAGGATACTATTTTACACGTCACAGAGTGTGGCGGGGATATGATTCTATATGAACCCTGAAAAAAACTCACTCACCAGCAAGATGGAAGTCGAGATAGATCTCCTGAAGAGGCATGTTGCTGTCCTGAAAGCAATCATTGGGAATCAGCCCATCGGGATACTGAAACTGTCTGAAATGCTCAGCTATCCGCAGCACAAGGTGAGATATTCGCTCAGGATACTCGAACAGGAGGGGCTCATAGTTCCTTCTCCGAACGGGGCGGTAACCACGGACGAGATAAAACCGTTCCTTGAGCACCTCAAGGGCGTGCTGATGGAAATGAGCGAGACCGTGAATCAGCTGAAGGCTGCAATAGGCGAATGAACGGCTGCAGAACGGCCAGTCTCCTCCAAAGATTTTAATAACCACTAGCTTTTGATAAAAAGCATCAGTGCCGTTGTAGCTCAGCTGGCAGAGCGTGTGGCTGTTAACCATGCGCAGTAACCATAAGGTCGACGGTTCAAATCCGTCCAACGGCGCTTTCTCAAAGGTCTGAAGTCCTTCAAAGCACTTTACTATCTGCGACAAGAAGCATGTCCTATCAAGCGAACAGCAAAGAATAGACAGCTACTGGTAGATCATAACACTGAATGGATTCACTGCCTGCAGGGAAGAGATTCAGGAAATGTTTGACGTGTGGTATCCAGTGCTTACACAGGATTCGTGACACTGCTGTGATTTCATAGTCGGGCAAGAGTCTCTGCCACTTTCTTCTGAGCGTGTGTTACAGCTGTTACGCGATTCTTCATCCGCAAAATTGATTAAATTCATTGTGGGACAGAATCAATTTCATGGCACGTGACAAAAAGAATCATCATGGCTTTATATGTTCATGGGATTCAAACTGCAAGGCTGTAGGGAAGTGTCTTGAGTAGTTGGAACGGTAGTAGGGTCCTGTGGTAATTGTGATATTCGCCTTGTTTGCGGTTCTGGTCATGCTCTTGGGCGCATTCGGTGCTGCTATCTTTCCCACTCGAGGGACAGAGAGAGGAATAGAAAATGTTTCGCCACACTCGCCAAATGGCATTCCAGGGGCCGTAGATGTATACTTCATTGAAAGCGGCCTCACCTCAGGAACATACTGGTCAGTGGCAGGGAACACCTTGGGAGTACTATCCAATGATCAATTTATACTCACTTAGCGCTGCAATTTGGCTCGAAAGTCCTCACCAGAGCATATGGCCATCATATCCTTACAGCCCGCCTTGGCCATGATCATCATTACTTGAACAGTGATGCCCATTGAATGATTATAAACGAAGGGAGTCAGCTTCTTCCTACATATGGATATTGGCCAATTCCATTCCCTTCATGACTACCTTCACCCTCCCTGATTCAGGTGTGAATTTCGCTGCCGGTTATTGGCTACTATTGTGGCTGATTTTCTACTTGGCGTGGTCTAACATCACATCTTTTCTGCTCAAGTACAAAAACAAACCATGGCCCATGAATTCCCAAAACATCGGTGAAAACGCGGTTCGTTGGGCACTTGCACTCGGATCTAATGCCATTGCAGTTACCATTTTACGCCTTCTGACTTCGCCACCGCAACCATCATATTATTCCCTATACCTTTTGGTTGTGGTTTCTAATATGGCAGCGGTATCTATCTATTTCAGGAGAGGAATTTCTTCTTACTTCAAAATCTATTGCCGCAATAGTCAGATATTGCCTTAAATTCTGGAAACCGATGTTTCTGTTCTTAATTAACGGGTTATTGGCGGAAGAGAGAACAGAACTTACTAAGAATTGAAGAAAGAACAACGTTAAGGGAATATGACCCTATGGAAAGGAAGTAAAATAAACGTGGTGATCGATTTATATTCGTGGAGTGGGGAGTTTCACTGCAACATTACTAGTTGGAACGCTGAGCCGTTGAGAACACCCACCCCTGGAATCGGAGCCGTATGAAAAATCAGTTGGCAGCTGGTGGAATAAAGAGGAAAGGAATGCCAAATCAGATTCGTAGTCGACAGAGAAGGTGTTTCGGAGTTTTTTCAACACTTGTCATTTTGGCATCGATGCTTTCAATGGCATTCTTTGTTTTCTCGGGAGTCATTGGCTTGGCAAGTGGTCAGTCACCGATACTTCATGATTGGCTCGGTTACAACGGGAATCAAACCGTTTATTTGACACAGGATCCGCAGTCGTTTCCGATTTTGGATCAAGAGGGCGGGTCGCCTGGGGCTTCAAATTATCAACTCTCGAACAACAACTCTCTTGGAATACCTAATGCATTACAACTTAATCTCTCAACAACATCACCAAATTCTTCGAATTATTACTATGCTTCTCAGGATCCATCACATCATTTTTGGATCGAGCTTTATCTTTCGTCAGTAGGTGTTTCTAATCAGTGGACTCAGCAATATCCGGGAATCAGTTATGGCACTGGCTGGCAGGAGATGGGCATTCAAACGCAAATAAACGGAACCGGAGCCAGTAGTGTAGTGACCCAATGGCAATCATATTACAATTCTGGGCTAAACGCCACCACAGGTGCAGACAATGGCAAGTCGTATGATACATTGACTTATGCAATTGAATCGGGCATCAAACCTCTTTTGCTACTCGCAGAACTGTCTGGGATCGATGGTGTAGGTGCTTTTGGGTACCCGTTTTCGTTAGGTATTGGCGCAGCAGGATTACTCCTAAATGGTCCCTTCCCTTCAAATATCAACCAATTTGGAGGGCCCGGATCAAATAACGCGTGGATGAAAGTAGATAACGGGACCACAGTGGACTCAAATTCACCAGCAGGAGATAACGTGTTCGGAATTGGGGCATACGTACTGATTCAAATTTCAAACTTCCCATCAGTTGTTCAGTATATAGGACCCAGCACCATCACCCTTTTCGCACAGAATGAGGTGCTTGAGAACACCAAGCTTGGATACCAATATCAGAATGGCACTTCTACAGAGTTCAACATAAATCTGAGTCCAGCTGTCTCCATTGGCGGATATGTCAATTTTGCATCGGGTTTTCCAGCGGCAAACGTTCCGGTCATACTTGTTCAGAAGATGAACAACGAACTTGCAGCCTTTCAGCTCATGACGAACTCTTCTGGAGGTTGGCACTTTTTCGCCATGCCTGGTGCGACATATAGTGTGTCCGCTTCATACACCGATGTCTTGGGGTCATATCGTGAATTCGCCTATGAATGATATTTCATCAAGTGTGACCTCCAATTCCAATACAGGCAAGAATTTCGTTGGAGATTCGCAGGGGATCCCGACCGTATTCATCCCGGCAGGGGTCTTGAGAGGTGAGATAAAAGACAGTTCCAGCGGTGTCCCCATCTTGGATGCAAGTGTCACGGCATCTTATGACGGTCACTCACTCGTCGCTTTCACAAATTCCAACACCGTGTACAATTACCAAATGGCCTTTGCTGGCTCTGAAGATTACTCACTCAGTGCGAGTGCACCCCAATATAACACGGTGGAAGGGAGCATTTCTATTGTTATGGACACGATCAATTCGTGGAGCGCATCGTTGACTTATTATTACATACCCCCGGGTTGTGTTCTTAATGGGGCAGAAATATCTCTGGCGGGGGGAGGTGACACACAGGTGCAAAACTTGAGTGTGGGTTCGCAAATTATGTCGTATAACATAACAAGCGGCTCGTTTGTGAGAGGCACTGTTGTTGGAATCACTGTATCTAATGTGACCCAAGTATGGGAAATTGACGGCATTGTTGGTGTTTCCGGGAGACATGATCAGCCTTTATATGTTCAATTACAGAATGGAACAGATGAGTGGCTCGTTCTTGGAAAGCTGAATACTACGATGAAAGTATTCGACCCACTGAATGCAACGTGGCTTCCCATTGTCAATATTTCAATTCTAAACGGTACCTTTGCGGTTTATGATATCTCTGCCGCTCCGGCTTTTCCTAATGGAACCACCCACGGAGGCGACTACATAGCTAATGGGCTGTTATTCGATGACAAGCAGGCCTGAGGTATCAAGAATGAAGTGATGTGAATTTAATGCATGAAATCCCAAGTTGGACTCAACAAATTGATGCAGCGGCGTATCTATATATAAAGTGCAAGCGATCTCTAATGGCTGCAAATCACCGGGACATAGCTCAAAGCATAAGCGAAATGAAGCGGGGCCAAGACTTGAACTCTTGTCGGAGTGTGGTAACAAGATGTTAAGGGAGTGGCTTGGAATGAAGAAGGTAATTCTTACGTTCGCGGTAGTCAGCATTGGGGCTATAGTCTTGATTGCTGCGATGATACCACAGCCCCTTGCTGCTTTGACGACTAGAAATAATTCGAGTTCGAAATTCTTATACTGGAACACGACGACAATTAGCAACAATGGGACCGATTCATCTCTATTGGCAAATGTGACCAGTTACTTCTATGGATCAGACAAAACCAACACGAATTCAACCTTGACGTTCTCTGCAGTTCTGGACACTGGTTCAAATAAAGACGCTAACGGCAACATATTCTGGGAAGTGTACACTAACATAACAGGCAATATAAGCATGGCCTTTAGTCCTGATTATATTGTTTTTTCCCTAAACGACTATGGCAATAATACAAATGTCCAATGGGCGGAGCCACAACCTACATATTGGGATTCTCCGCCCAGCGAAAATGTCTCTTTGATAACATGGGATAGCATTCCTCCGAACAATCCTCCCACTGGATATTACACAAACTTCTCTCTTAGCGGCAACAATGGCTCGCTTTCATTGGCAGGTAAGTTGCTCAACGAAACCTCCTCGGGTAATGGATATTATCACTTCTGTTTCGCTGGGTACACACTGATCCAAATCGCAAGCAGCAACAGTCCAACCAGTTACATCTTTCATCTATATGCCACGCTGAAGGGTCTGGCTGAGCCGGTCGGTTGCGAACTAACTCTTGTTGTGTACAATTTCGAATAGATCTTGGTGAAAAACCGGGTTGTATTGTATAGCTACAACCATGCCAGGGCCCGAACTGCTGTAATCAAGCCACCTGAGGCGCTAAGCTGTTAAGCTATTCCGTTGCTGCTTGAGATGTCTCTTGAAATGTGTTCGTTTAGTGTGAGTGCGTTAGGTCAAACGATACTTGCTCTCGCAGGACTTGGTACTGGCGATTACATCAATCGTAACTACTCACCTTCACGGCACTGGCAATCGAGTGATTCTTTCCCTGTAACCCCCTCTTACCGGTGATGACAGGACTGTTGCCCTTGAAGTCCTGTTTCTTTTTCCTGCATGTCCTGTATACCGACATAATGCATTCCAGCACATGTGCACCATTCCATGTCCTCCCTCCGCCGCTTATCTTGCGGTGGAGTACGCCTTGCCTTATCGCATTCTCGGCACGGTTGTTGTGCCATGGTACGTTGTGCCGCTGCAGGAACATGAAGAGCATTCCGAACCACCGTCTGAGTTCGGCGGCTATGTGTGTAGCATCCCCGTTCTTCCATCTCCTTTCAAGCATTACTTGGAGTTTCCTGCTTGCAACAGTGCGGGCATACTTTCTGGCTCTCTCAGACTTTTCTGTTGCATGTACTGCCCTGGATAAGATGTATAAATTCTCTTATTCTTTCTTTGTTCTCTTCTGGTGTAATTGACTCGGATAACTTGCGTATCTCGTAAGAGAGGTCCATCTGTGCGAGCTTCATATGCTGGTCCGTCTTCAAGGAGATTTTTTAAACAAACTACCTGATTTTGACCCTACAGCAAAATCCGTCCAACGGCGCTCATCTACTGTATGAGTTCAAGCTCCCGTTCAAGGATCGCTATCTCCTGCTTGGCCAGTGTTTCCTTTCCAACCGAGATGATAAGCACCGAATTGCGCTCGGACATCTCATCGACTGTCCTCCTCAGCAGTCTGACCGTTCCTTCGAAGTTTGTGTTGCTTACAACATACTGCAGGTCGTCAATGTTGACTATTGCCCTCGTATTTTCTCTTGATGCGGACTCCATGAATCCCCTGATTTCAAACTCTATCTTCTCAAGAGAAGGCTGGAGAGTGATTTCGCGGTCGCTCTCCCGATCCGTCAGCCATACGACGCGCGCCTTCTCCAGGCCGGGGAACTTTGTGCGAAGCCTGGTGGGGTTTACTCTCGAAATGTCCAGGGCAATCCAGTTCTCCCCCAGTTTCTCCTGCACAAGCAGGTGGCACATGCTTGCCCTGTCCTCTTCAATCAGGTAGCCATGCCCCGGGCGAAGTTCTATCCTCGCCTTCGTCTCCTTCCTCTGTTCCTGTGGTGCGATCTTCAGTATCCTTTTTGCCGTTTCCACTGTCGGCGGTATTTTCATAAGCGTGCTGTACGCAACGACCCTGTTCAGCGAGCCTGTCAGCTCCCTTATGTTGTCATCCACTGTCTCGGCAATGAACTTCAGCACAGACTGCGGCATCTGGTACTTCTCCTCCCTTATCTTCTGCTCGAGTATCCTGATTCTCGTTTCCATGTCGGGAGGCCTCATGTCAACGAGCAGTCCCGATTCGAGCCTCGCCACAAGCTGGCTCTCCAGACCCTGTATGTCCTTCGGCTGCATGTCGCCCGAGATGACAACGTTCTTGCCGTCCCTGAGGAGTGAACTCATGACACCAAGCAGCAGATTCTGCGCTTCATCCTTTCCCGAAATGAACTGTATGTCGTCTATCAGTAGCAAGTCGAGTTTTCTGAGTGTTGAGGCATAGCCGTCTCCTTTCTCCTTTGTCGGTGCAATCAGCTCGTCAACCAGTTTCTCTGCTCCCGTGTACATGACACGGTAGCCCTTCCTCTCCTCTCTTATCTGGTTGCCAATTGCATTGAGGAGATGAGTTTTTCCAAGCCCCGGTGCAGAGTAAATGAAGAGCGGATTGTACTGGTCCGGACTTGAATTGGCAATTGAAATGCATGCCGCGTAGGCAAACTTGTTGCTGGAGCCGACAACGAAATTGTCGAAATTCAACGCAGTGTTCAAGCCCGTAGCGCCGTTGCTCTCCGGTCCAATTGAATGACCGCAAATGTCACATGTGGCCGACACCATTTTTGCACCGCAGTTGGGACACTTCCCGTCGGCTGGCCCCGCGCTCTCCGTTCCGAAGATGACACTGTAGACCTCGTCGTAGTCGCTCGCCGTATCCTGTTTTGGCATCTGCCTGCTTTTCCTGTTTTCTGCTTTTCTCTTAAGCAGCGCCATGCCAAGTTCAAGCTCTGCCACCTTGGTTGGTTCCTTGGCCAGCCCTGAAAGCCTCTGAAAGTCCCCGTCAAAACCTCTTCCCTCGAGTTCCTTCAGCGCCCCTTCCAGATTCTTGAGCCTTTTGATCTTTGCGTCGTATTCCATGTAAATGCGGAAAGAGTTCTGGTCTTCCGCCTTCATCTTTTCAAGCAGGTCGTCTACTGCGTAGCCCTCCTCCTTCCAGACCGTGACCTGTGCAACCATGGCGTCTTCCTGTCCTTCGCTTTTCAGCTTCTTGACTTTCCTTGCCGTTACTGTCGCAGGCATGTTATCTGTGCCTTCTGCATCCTTCGGTTCTTCTTCCCTGGGCTCGATGCTGTATACCTTCATCCTGACAAGTGGATCCAGCGCTTCTCTCCAGACCCTTCTGAGCGCCTCTTTTCCACTCCTGGAGCTTGAGCTGCCATCCTTCGCCGTAGCCTTGTACAGCGCCTCGACTATGGCTCCCTTCTTGAAGGAGATGTATCCGCGGAACTTGCCTTCGGAACCATCGTGCTCCAGCACGACGATTGCGGACTGTTCACCTTCCCTCAATTCCCTGGAGAGCTGCTTCATAGCCTCCGTTCCACCGGACATTGTCCTGATGGACTTGTTACGCGGCGGCTCTCCTTCTGTCATCATCCAATCGATTATCCAATCGAAATGATATTAAAAACTGCATCTCTTTGATTTTGAGAGTTGATAATCTAAGTGTAGCCCGCATTTCTTACTGGCTCCAGAACGGCATATGCTGCAACAGCCACAATCACGAGCGCGACTCCGAACCAGACTGCCCCCGCAACGAGTCCCGCGGCGGCATATATCGCGGAAGCACCGCCCACACCCACAATGGACAGTGCAATTCCACCCATCGCGTTTATAAGGACGCTTGAACCCCCTCCGACTGCAAACATCAGGGAGTTTGCCCTCAGGAGCTGCTCCTTTCTGAGAATGAGCGGAAGTATGACTGAAGCAGCAAGCCATGGGAAATCCCACAGCAATGCCATGAGAAAGACAACCAGGAGGATGAAGGGCACCGTTATGGCATGGGCCAGAACGGCTGCCGTGATCAGAATGGCAAGAAAAGCCTGGACAGGAAAGACCCATGTTATGAATTTCCCTCTTATCAGGATGGGCATCTATCAGCGGCCTACCGCAAACGTGAGGGAATAGGTGTCAAACTCCACAAAGAGTATCGTCCCGGCGAAGAACGAAGAATGTGACTCGGTGATCGCAAGCCACGCTGTGGCAAGCTCGAACAAACCGTATCCCAGTTCGGCGCTCATATTGGCGGCCCGGAACCTGAGAAAGTCTGTGTCGCTGGCAATTCCCCGGTAGGAGTCACTGTCCATCCTGCTGGAGCAAGGAAGCGCCTTATTACAACCTTTGTCAGTGGCCGTGACAGTCCCTACCTCCACGACTGGTCCGCAGACTGAAATACTGAACGCCCATCTCATTCGAACGGCAAATGATCCTGGTGTGCAGAAAATGACCTTGACAGTCCAGAAGGTTGATCCTGGCGACTACACCGCCATTGCACCGCAGCTTGGCACGGCAGGATCGATCGACACTTATGCGGCCATCGACCTCCTCGGTGAGCCTGAGAAGTGCACTCTCCACGTGGCAAGAAAGGGAGGGCGGATTGTCGCCTATCTTCACCTGTATCAGGACACACTCTCAATCTACCGGCTGGCCGGTGATGCCGAAGGTGCAGCTGAATTGCTCGGGAGCCTGAAGTCAGGGCCGTCGATAATGACATGCCCAAACCATCTTTTGCCTGTCGTCAGAAGCATCTTTCCCGATGCCCCCTCATACCTTGAGCATCTCTTGGTAGTGGATCGCGGTTTCTTGCATGCGTCAGGCGCGGAGCATGCACAAAGGCTCTCTCCTGCAGATGCACAAGCTCTCTACGAGCTGTACTCTTCAGGTGAATTCGCATCGAGGACAGCCTTCAATTCAGTCGACTCTTACAGGAAATCGCTCGAAACACAGTCAATCTTCGGAATCAGGGCCGGCGGTGAAATTGTTTCCGTGGCAACCGCCTTTGCCGGAAACAGCCTTATAGGCATGGTGGGCAGCGTATTCACCGCGCGTGAGCACAGGGGAAAAGGTTACGGGACCGCAGTGACTTCGGCAGCCACAATGGAAGTCCTGCGGAATGCGCAAAGATCTATGCTCTATGTCAGGACTGACAATGCGCCTGCAATAAAGGCATATCAGAAGATAGGATACAGGGAGGCCGAGGTGTGGGCGTTCTTCGATTTCTGGACCAATATTGTTCCGTAAACAGGGAGACACAATAAAATACAGCAACATTTTTCGATCCATTGCATGCCACTGTAGCTCAGCTGGTAAGAGCGACGGTTTCGTAAACCGTAGGTCGGGGGTCCGAATCCCTCCAGTGGCTCGTCTTCAAATCGGCATATTCGCACCGGAACCCCGGCGTTTTATTTTTGGGGTGTCTGCGGCATATCCCTGAAGTGGTCTTGTTTCGGTGTTCCAAAGCGTCCTTACATGGGGGTGTGCCGGACGGTCTCGAGCATGGCGGAGTAAATATCGCCATCACGCTATCGTTGAAGTCATAAATTCCTGTGGTTTCTCTGAGGAAGAAGGCAAAGGTGTGTGGTATGATGAAACTCGCCAGGTGTCCGGGCGTGTGTGGGAGATCGCTTTGCATAGTTGAAGATGTAACTACCACCGGCGGGCAGATAATTGAAAGCTATAGAGAATTAAGGTCTCTTGGAGCACGAACAGACAATGCGTTATGCGTCATCATACGGGACGAAAGCGCGATATTGAACCTTCATGCAGAAGGACTGGCTCTCCGGTATCTTTACCGCATGGAAGATCTCCGTGATTAGTTGCCACCTGCAGCATCTTACGCAAAGGCCTGCTGTCAGCACTCAGGCTGCGAACAAATAGGGCAGCGGGATTGAACGCAGAAGACAGCCATGAAAACAGGGCTCCCTGTCCTGTCTTCAGGGCAGGATATTAGCTGCTCGGGAGATTGGCAATTCAATCCTCAAAAGGGTCGGTCGCCCGCCTGTTCGTTACAGGCGCACCGCGGACGAAGCAAGGTGCAGGACACCGGCAGTTTCACGCAAGTTCAATGTCAAACAGCCTCTGATAACTGCCGCCATCTGCTGTTGCGTAAACCTTTCAAAATGTGCCCTGAATGGACGGAGAGAAGAGAACTCCTTCCCGGCTCTTTCTGCCATGCTGATTACCTCCTGATGAAGAGCAAGAATAAATCATGAGGCACGGTGGGTTTTCACGTCCACTCCAAGCGTAATTTCATCATTTTGAGACATGTGATAAAATAAATCACTAACTTTAAGTAAATACAGTCAGATCAATCAAGCGACATCGTCCGGCCCGGACGATGCATCAAGACACATTAGGAGGAAATTGTCTTGTTTGATTGGAAGAAAGAGCACGTGCCCATAGCCATCGTGACATTTGCTGCGTTTGCCGCCCTGTTGATGCTTCTGAGTGTGCCGGGTGTTGCTGTCCTTCCACTGCCCGGTAGAGGGAGGAGCGTGGAAAGCGCGTCGCCACATTCACCGAACGTCATTCCCGGAGCTGTTTATGTGAACTTCGCCGAAACAGGTCTAACCTCCGGGACATCGTGGTCCGTTACAATGACACCCAGCGGCGGTTTTCCAAGCACGAAGAGTTCCACAACATGGGAAATACAGTTTGATGCTGCTGAGAATACGAAGTACACATACTCAGTGTCAACAGTGTTCGGAACCACGCCCTCCCCTTCCTCGGGCACTCTCAACATAGGTACGCAGGGAGAGACAGTGGATGTCACTTACAGCTCCGCATATAAGGTTACATTCGCTCAAAACAGCAGTTCTGCTCTGCCCGCAGGGACACAGTGGACTGCGAAACTTGGCAGCAGTTCATATTCTACCACTGGCACGAGCATCGCTGTTGGTGTTTCGGACGGGACGTTCTCGTATTCAATTGGCAGGCTGAACCAATACTCGCCCATCCCGGCATCCAGCTCGGTGACCGTTAATGGCAAAAGTGTAGAACTCGAAGTATACTTCGTCAACAACAGCACGACAGTGAGCAGCATAAAGAGGCTTGTTAACTACTTCAATCCTAACTGGAACTATTCGAGTATTGATATGGCAGGGTTCACTTACACTGCAGATAATGTGTCCGGTTACTATAACGACAGTGCCGGCGGTGCTTTGGTTTTGAACAACACTACGTATTCTTTCACATTTTGGCAAACCGATTTGAACTCAACGACCACATCAACCGGGAATTCGACGATCAACCTGACAAATAGCACGTATGTCGCCCGCAATGGTTCGAACTATGATGAGAGCTGGACAAACACAACCACACTGAACGACACTTACAGGCAATTCGCTAACCTCATCACGCAGACTTCGACAAAATCTCTTGGATCAGACTACGCAAATAGGACACTGGAAATGCAGTATTACAATTCGGATGCAAATCCAACTAACGCCACTTCGTATGAAAATTCCACCATAGCCGAATTTTCCAACGCTACATACCTTGCTTTATCAAACGGCGATGAAAATGTAACATTCAATGCGTCCAGTAATAATAGGACTGCTTCTGGCTTCGTCCTTCTTGGCGATCCCAATCAGACCTTAGTGGCAATCAATGGAAACATCACTGGTTATATGATGAATGGTAGTTCGAGGGAATATTTTACGGCTGTAATAATGAATGGAAACGGGACCATTAGCCTTAATGGCGATCCCATCAGTTTTACTTTGGACCCAGTTTACACCAAGAAGTACTATTGGTGGGGATTTGCAGAAATGGTCAGTTCGGTTGGATATGTTCCTTATGCAATATCAAGCATCGGCTCACTTATTACCTTCCTGAGTACGATGGTTGCTTCATTTGGCCTCGCTTATTTGGCGTACATGGCGGTTGTTGGCTTGGCTTCTTCAATTGCCTTTCCTGTTTTGCTAGCAGTAGCTGGATGGTACCTTTACGACATGGGCAACTATCAGAATTCAAACGGTAATATTGGATTGTACATCGAAGGGGGCTTTACGTTTTCTTGGTTTGCAGGCATTAATTGGCTCTACATGGAAACGGGTTTTTACTCTGATCAATACAAAATGTGGAATGGACAAGAGTATTATGTGCCTGGTGGAGCCTTTGAATATTTCCCATTTTACAACATTTACGAGGGGATATTGGCTGAGTGGTTTGAGAGTCCTCACCTGTCGATATGGCCACCAGGGGACTCTGGTTGGCATGCTTGGCCTTAGAGTGTGAAGGATGAAAGGAAAGAAGTTTAGACCTATAACTTCCGGATTCGGGGTGCTAACTGTCGCATCATCGGTTTATGCCATTACAATAGGTTCCTTGATGCTTTTAGATTTCAATCGATGGTACTTGTTAACCTCGCTCCTTGCTCCGACCGCTTTTCCATTGGCGATTTATTTGAGATCGGTCGTCAACAAGGGCAGACAATTCAACCTGCGTCTTCTTGTTCCCATATTTGAAGGGTATGTCATTCTTACTCTATTCGTGTTTCTGTGGGGAATTCGACTGCAAGGCGAACAATCCGGCCCTGTGATGTACTCACCTTATCCGATGTTTGTGTGGCTCTTAAGCGATTTAGCCCTCTTTCTTTTTTTCAGAAGGGAACTGACGAGATTCCTGCACAGAATGCACGAAGGACTTACAAACAGACCATAACATCTCCGGTAAGTTAGAGCTCAATAGATCCACCTTTTTTTGGAGCTTCGAAGGACGTCGTCCGGACCCGCTAAAAACAGAATCACACTTGCGGATAAGAAATTGATGATTCTGCCTTCCTATCGATGGCTGACCCTTTCTTCGCAGTCGTTTACACTAGCTTTCACCTTTAATCCTTCTGTTCTGTAGTTTATCTTTGGTAGTGTCTCCTTTACACCAACACCGACAAACGCGTCATGGCTCAATCTGGTTGATGTCAACGCCTGTGTAAGAATCCCCAAAAACGCAGACCAGAAATTCCCCACCCCCGTTAAGATATTTTCCATCATCCCGTCCCGGAGCCGGTGAAACGCCCGTGGATTGGAAAGGATGGACTCTCTCTCCCCGGTTCATTTCGCCTCACCCTTCACCTTTGCCTTCACCGTCGGCAGCCCGGACTTCCTCCTGTCCTTCAGCCTGTAAGACTCTCCCCTTATGTTCACAGTCGTGGAATGGTGCAGTATCCAGTCCAGCACCACAGGCGCCATCACCCCGTACACGAGCGCCTCTCCCCATTCCGAGTATGTCTTGTTGCTCGTGTAGACCGTGCCTGCACGTTCGTATCTGTGCGATACGAACTGGAAGAAGAGATGGCCGTCCTCTCTCGGAGTCTCCACACCACAACTGTGTGGATATAATCTGGTGCAGCTCAGACTGCACCGCGCCTCCTGAACGAGCACACCCTCGTGCGGTCACGCCTGTACGCATCCGCCACCCTCCCTATGGCACATACTCCCGTGAAAACCGTCCGAGCCCTGTGACTTATTCTTCCTTTTCATCTTCAATTGAGCCAATACCGACTTCCTCCTTCAATTTATCGATTACTCCCGTTTTTGAGCAGAGTATATCAGTAACTTCCGAAAGCTGCTTTTCAGAGAAGGCTGTTGCCTTCCGGGCTGCCCTTCTCATTATCACAGTTTTACGTGCCGTCAGTTAATCATTCTGCTCCACATAGGGCTGTCTCCTTGTAAGCACGGCCCAGACGATGCATGCGAGCTTGCGCGCCGCCGCTACCTGTGCCTTTGCAGCGCCTATTGTTTTCTCTTTCTTGTGGTAGAACGTT